>NZ_JAGGQN010000014.1:0-328740 GCF_018613275.1 Bacillus sp. ISL-4 | reverse complement strand
AAACTCACGAGTAAATGCGCCAAACTCACGAGTAAAAGGAGCAAATTCACGAGTAAATGCGCCAAATTCACGAGTAAACGCATCAAACTCTGTGTTATCGCACAATTTCGTGAGTAAGTGCCCCAAAACTTCGGAGAAATCGCCAAAACTTTGTTTTAACGAACCTCAATAGAAATGTATACGGAAAAAATCCAGTTAATTTAGATAGAATTTTAAAAGAGGACTGAATGTATTCATTCCTCTTTTGTTTTATGCTGACCGGGTGTGAACGGAACACCGGCGGCTTTTGAGATGATTTTCGAAATATCCGTATTTTCAAGGACTCCATCGAAGGCTTCACTGCCTGGACCCGAGGCGAAAACGGGAATCATATTGGCTGTGTGCCCTCCTGTGGAACTGGCCGCCCGTATGCTTCGATCAGCTACACCCGCCTTATAATGCCTGGCGATAGTGCTTCCGATTTCCCAATCGATTTGATGTTGTGGATAGACAAGCGTTCTATTATTTCTTACGTTATCGATGAATTGATCGACTTCCTGATCCGTAAGGGATATATGTGCATACTTCTTGAATGTGGAAACGACACTTTCCGGATTGATTTCATTATTTTTATCGAATGTAAGCTGTTTGGACATATATTCAGATGAAACCCTGATTTTTTTCAATGCAGTGATATCCATTGTTTCAGAAGCGGAGGTACCCATTGTTTCGTGGTCTGCAAGTACAACAATCAATGTATCATTTCGATTTTTTGCCCAATTTACAACCTCTTTCACGGTTTGGTCAAATTCGATCGTTTCTTTCCATATTCCAGTGATATCGGCTGCATGCTCCATATGGTCAATACGCGCACCTTCAGCCATCAAGAAGAATCCTTTATCACCCCTTGATAAAATATCCATCGCTTTGGATGTCATTTCGGGCAGGGATGGCTCTTGAGAATGTAATACTTCTTTATCCAGTTTAAAATTCATATAGGTAGGGTGAAATAGCCCTAAAAGTTTTTCCGGTTTATTAATGGAGCTAAGTTCTTTTTTCGTCGTCGTAATCCCATAGCCAGCTTGTTTAAATTTAGCGATTAAATCCTCGCCATTCTGCTTATCCGCCTCGAAATAGCTGGCACCTCCGCCGAGAATGACGTCGATGCGGTTATCAAATAGCTGCCTAGCGATATTTGCGCCACCTGTCCAGCGGTTAGGAACACTTGCACCAAAGGCAGCGGGTGTGGCATCGACTACCATATTGGTTGAGATAATCCCCACTTTTTTTCCATTGCTCTGAAACGCATCCAATATACTATCCACCTCGGAACCATTGGCATCGACACCGATAGATTCATTGTTGGTTTTTATACCAGTGGCAATCGCGGACCCTCCTGCTGCAGAGTCAGTGACGAAATTATTGGCGGAATACGTGCGCATGAGGGCAACATGTTCCAGTTGTTCCAAATGTAGAACACCGGTCTTTCCATATTCCAATTGCCGGGCAATTTCTATGGCCCCTACTCCCATGCCGTCGCCAATTAGCAATATGACATTCTTGGGTGTGTTTTTTGTCTCTGCTTGAATAGGGGAGCTCATGTAAATAAAGCAAAATATAAGAACGAATAATCCGAAGAGATGCGGCTGTGCAAGTTTATGAATGAATTTCTTATTCATCTGTAATCCTCCAATGGGTGAAAGTCTTCCTATTATTTGTTTAAATCGATAAAAAAACCCCTCCCTGATATTCAAGATGGAGCTAATCTTTTTAGCGCTTCTAATGGAAGGGCATCCAGCCGCTTTTTACGTAATTTATCTTTCAAAAAAAGAAAGAATTTCTATGATAATTAATAAACAGTAAATATTTAACTGATATAATTTAACTAAAGTTCAATTGAATTAATAGGAGAGAAAACCCTATGCTATCCAGTATGAAAAAGTTCTTCAAAGAAGGTTCTAAAGACTTAAAGAGAATTTATAAGTTGGTAGAAGATGTGAATCGACTAGAGGGTAAATATGAAAGGTATTCCGATCTGGAATTAAGCGGAATGAAGGATAGATTTAAAAGCGTATTGGATGCTGGTGACAATATATTGGATATACAAGCCGAAGCTTTTGCGGTCGTGAGGGAGGTCTCTAAACGGGTATTGAATCTTAGGCACCATGATGTTCAGCTTGCAGGCGGTTTTGTCCTGAGTGAAGGGGGCATCGCACAAATGAATACGGGCGAGGGGAAGACGCTTGTCTCTACTTTGCCTAGCTATTTACATGCACTGTACGGTAATGGTGTCCATATTATTACGGCCAATGAATATTTGGCCAGACGTGATATGGAGTTAATGGGACAAATTCATGAATTTCTAGGGTTGACGGTTGGTTTGAATATTTCCCAAATGGGGCCTTCCGCAAAACGTGAAGCGTATGCGGCAGATATCACGTATGGAACGGCAACGGAGTTCGGTTTTGATTATTTGCGTGATAATATGGTTTACCGAAGAGAAGAAAAGGTTCAGAGAGGACACCGATTTGCCATCGTCGATGAGATTGACAGCATCTTGATTGATGAAGCGAGGACACCATTAATCATTGCGGGCAGGGCAAGCGATGGAACCGAGCTTCACCAGATCACGGCACAAATCATGAAGACATTTATAGAAAATGATGATTACGAGATTTTCAGCGATTCAAGGTCTGCCTTTTTTACGGATCAAGGGGCTTCAAAGATTGAAGAGGCCTTTGGTATCGGCAATCTGTATGGAATGGAACATCAAGAGTTATTACATAATGTTACACAGGCGCTAAAAGCCCATGCAATCATGAAATTGGATGTGGACTACATTGTCATCGATGGTAAGGCTGCAATCATCGACAAATTCACAGGCAGGGTGATGGAAGGGCGAAGCTTCAGTGATGGGCTTCATCAAGCGATTGAGGCAAAAGAGGGCTTGGAGATTTCCGAAGAGAATGAAACACAGGCGATGATTACCGTCCAAAATTATTTTCGATTATATCATTCAATGTCTGGGATGACAGGCAGTGCAATGCCATCAAAGTCTGAATTCCAGGAAATATATCAGCTCCCCGTCATTGAAATTCCAACGAATGAGCCCATCATTCGAGTTGATGAGGTTGATTTGATTTATAAAGATGAAACCAGCAAAATCAACAAAATCGTCACGGAAGTAAAACGGATTCATGATGGAGGCAGACCTATTCTGATCGGGACGACCTCCATTGAGCAATCTGAAAAAATTTCGTTTCAACTAGAGAAGGGGAAAATTAAACATCAAATCCTTAATGCGAAGACGGAAGAGGATGAAGCGGAAATCATCGCGAATGCCGGGCAAAAAAATCAAGTGATGCTGGCTACGAATATGGCTGGGAGAGGAACGGATATATTACTTGCGAATGATGTCAAGGAATTGGGCGGCCTTCATATTATCGGTACGGAGCGACACGAAAGCCGTCGGATCGATATGCAGCTAAGAGGGCGTTCCGGCCGGCAGGGTGATCCTGGTTCAACACAATTCATCATTTCTTTGGAAGATGATTTGTTTGATTACTATGATGAAGAAGAAGTCGGGCGTTATATCAAGAAAATCAAAACGGATGAAAATGGGTTGGTGCTGAGCCCTGCACCCGATAAATTCGTTAAAATGGTTCAGGAAACGGTAGAGCAGATGCATCAATCAAGCCGTTACCATTTATTGAAGTTAGAACATGCATTAAATGAGCAGAGTAAAATCATCTATGCAATGAGAGATCGGATACTTGATGTGGAGCCTGGACGGATGTCGGCCATTTTACTTGAATTTATCGAAAAATACATTACTCGGCTAACAGTGAAATATTACCCTGAACATATGGTGGAACCTGATCCCTCTGCCTATATTGAAGAGCTTTCCCTTGTTTTCCCGTCGTTAGGTTGGCAGGCAAGTGATTTTCAGGATTTAGAAGGCCAAATTGAAGGAAAAGCGTTGGATGCTTTAGGTGAATTGGAATCGAGGCTGAGGCTGATAAGCTTTCAAAACGATGCAGAATGGGGAAACCAGGTGCGTGCTTTCATGCTGCAGCATATTGATACAAATTGGATGAACCATTTAGATGAAATGAACAGTGTGAAGGAAGGCATTGGTTTAAGCGGATATGGTCAGCAGGACCCATATACACTGTTTGAAAAAGCGGCCCTTAGTCAATTCAACCTTCTATTAAGTAAAATTGAGTCGGAGATAAGCATCCGTTTTATGGAATATATGAAAAGCAATCAGGAAGATGCAGCTGCTTTGGAGGGTGAGGAACGATGAGTTTATTTGGAAAAAGGGATAATGCAGCTTCAGATGTACATGAGTTATTAAATCAGGATAACACCGTTCATACTGTCCTGATGTTTCACAAGGGGTGGGAAATTTCCAAGCAAGAGGAATACGTATATAAATTCCACCATCAAAGGCTGCCTGCATTAAAACCGAACCAAATTTCAATATCCGGCATCAAGCTGACCAGGGTGGAAGATGATGTAATCATAGTTGCTTTTCTACGAAATTCAATAGAGAAAGCTGTCAGGTTTGATATTGTGGATTTACTGTTAGTTGATGGAGATGGGAAATTCCTCGCAAAAAAGACATTCGATCTTACAGAGCTTGGTGAGATTCCAGCACTTTCAAGCATGCCATGGCGTTTCTTATTCGAGGAAGGAGATTTGTTGGCGGAGTCGATTCCTGATGAAGGTTGGAAGATTGCTTTTGAATGGAAGAGAAAGTAGGAAAATACCGCATGATCTGGCGGCAACCGGCAGCTTTTTTGCCGGAGTGCCAAAGCAAAGCCCTCATCCTTTTAGTGATGAAGGCTATTTGTTTATTAGGGAAGTCATTAGAGCCAAATATTTATGCCGTTTTCTGTGTGCATTTTCTCATAAATGGCAACGCTAAGTAATATTTATAAGTAATCTTCCGCAATCAGGCTTAAATAAGGCTTGGAAATAATGAAGAGGAAAGTGGCATGAGCATGAAGAATAACGTGAATCAACGATTGAAGGAGAGGCTATTTGAGATATTGTCCTTTTCAATCGTGGCCATACTTTTCATTTATACGAATGATAGGATGGGTAACAATCTTTCTATTGGGATCATTACGATAATCATCGGTGTTGCCGGTTTTATTGTCTATCTGAAGGAATGGATAACGAATCGAATCGTAAAGGGCCTCATTTTTTCAGTTTTCCTTCTTTCGATCATGGTCTTTTTCCTTGGGGACATCTGGTTTTATCGTTATTACTCGACACCTATAACGTCCTATATGTGGATGCAAAAAAGCAATCTGAATGGGCTAGGTGAAAGTATATTCAGTATGGTGGAAATGAAGGATGCAATCTTTCTTCTGGTAGGCATTCCAATTGCTGAATCATTTGTGAAGAAAAAATACCCCCTTAAGCATATGGCACTAGTGCCGGCCGTAATATTCCTAATGATAGCAGGATTAAAGCCGGTCAAAAATATCTTAATCGACAAAGTAGATATAACCCGGCGTTATGAGGCGAATACTTTCTTGCGAAACTGGGGCCCTATCGGACATCACGCATTGGATACGTATGCCTATTTTACTGACTCGGGAAGGCATGGAATGTCCTCGGAAGAAAAGAAGGCCGTTTCTGATTACTTCAATAAAAATAAAAGAAAGGAAAATGTCCACTCCGGATCCTTGGAGGGGAAGAATCTCATTATCATCCAGGTGGAATCCCTACAGGCGTTTCCGCTATTTCAAAGTAGTGCCGGGCAGGAGGTCACGCCATTCATGAATGAACTGGCGAAAGGGGGGGTGTACTTCCCGCGTGTATATCCACAGACGGTATTTGGAAATTCATCTGACGGAGAGCTTATCGTGAATACCGGACTATTTCCTTTAAAGCAAGGTGCGACCTTTTTTCGATTCCCTTATAATGATTTTCCGGGCCTTGCTAAGGAATTAAAGAAGTCGGATTATCAAAGTTTTGCTTTCCACGGAGATGAAGAAGACTTTTGGAATAGGCAGCATGCATATCCCTCGCTAGGGTTTGATGACTATCTTTCCATAGAGGATATGCAGCAGGATGAGATGATTTCGATGGGATTGGGAGACCGCAGTTTTTTCAATCAAAGCTATGATTTCTTAAAAGATAAACGAAATCCCTATTACGCCTTTTTCGTTACTCTGACCAGCCATGTACCTTTTTCACTACCGAATGAACAGATAACATTGAAGCCTGAAGTTGGAAAAGAGAACAGTTACCTGACCAAATATTTTGAAGCCATTCATTATACAGATTCCGCCATCGGGGATTTCATAAAGAAGTTGAAGGATGACGGGAAATTGAAAGACAGCGTGATTGTGATATACGGAGATCATGATGGACTATTTTTAAAAGATAAACGAGAGGTTGAAGCGTATTATGGCAGTAAAATCACCGATGAAGAGTGGATTGGAAAATATATGCCCATTCCCGTGATCATTTATCAGGAGGATATGGAAGGAAGAACGATTGATAAGGTAGCGGGACAAATCGATATTCTACCAACTCTATATGATCTGTTCAATATTAAGAGTTCTTCATACTTTGGAGAGAGCATGCTGAATGGCGAAGAGGGCGATGCTTTGATATTGAAAGGGGATTATGGTTCTCAAATGAAAATAAATGGGGAAGGCAAGGTCGATGGATTTTCACCTGATGACCAAAAGGAGATCGATCTGAGTGATCAAGTGATACGTTCCGATTACTTTAAACAAATTGGGAAAAAGGTAAAAAAAGAGGATGACTGATAAAAGCCATCCTCCATTCATTATAATCCCAGATGTGCTTTCACACGATTTTGGGCTTCAAGCTTTGTATCTTCTGGAACGATGTTGTACCAAATGCCATTTACCCGTTGATTGTCACCTTCAAGTGTATATTGTTCAATATTTTTGAGGGATGATTTGTAGTTATTTTGGATACTTAACATTTCATTGAAACTTAAATTGGTTTCCACGTTTTTACCTAGAGCTTCGAGTATATCGTCATAATTGGTAAGTGTTGATAGGCTTGACCCTTTTTTCATGACAGCTTGGATAACCTGGCGTTGACGCATTTGCCGTCCATAATCCCCGCGGGGATCTTCTTTACGGATTCGGGAATAAATCAAGGCCTCTTTACCATTCAAGTCGATTGTGCCTTTGTTGAAGGTATATCCTTTATAGGCAAGGTCCATATCATTATCGACTGTGACACCACCAACAGCATTCACAATATCCTGAAAGCCTTCCATATTCATTTTGACATAATAATCAATCGGAATATCCAAATAGGCTTCCACTGTATTTATCGACATGGAAATTCCGCCATATGCATAGGCATGGTTCATTTTATCAGTTGTACCTTTACCGATGATCTCTGTACGCGTATCTCTCGGTAAACTCAATAACTCAATCGATTCCTTTTTAGGATTAACCGTCATGACAATCATCGTATCTGATCGACCTGAGTCATTTTTTCTTTCATCCACACCAAGAATTAGTAATGAAAATGGATCTTTGCTTTTGAACTTGATGTCCTCTACTCGCTTATCCGTTTTATGGGCTGTACCCTGCATGGTGCTGATCGCACCGGCTAATGATTGATAAACTGAAGCGCCATAAACACCTGCGCCAATGAAAAGGATAAGAAGGGTGAAGCCGATTATTTTAAACGTTTTGCGTTTCTTTTTCTTTTTTTTATGTTCTGATCTCATTTAATATTCCTCCCTTAACCATCCCACAAAATGGAAGGTGTGAAAAAGTACCTAGTCGGTATTTTTAACTATACCTTTTTTTTGTCAAAAATAGAATAGTTTCTTTTTGTACTTAGAGTGCATATTTACCTTTTTTCATCCAAAAAAACGAAGGATTCTAGAGAAATCGAATTCCTTCGTTGGCAAATCATTCGAATGTTTCGTAAATTGTATAACCCAGAGATAAAGAAACTATGATTCTTTTACATGAAATTGCCAGACTTTAAGAGGAAAGTCTGGCAAGAAAATCTTATAAACTTCTATAACCGATGATTTTACTTTTGAAATAAGAGTTTGAAGTAGCACTGATTGTTACTCCCTTACTTGATGAGGCATGAATGAATTCCCCGCCGCCCAAGTAGATTCCCATATGGCTTATCACTGATTTATTGGAACCAGTTGCAAAGAAGATAAGATCGCCGCTTTTCGGTGAAGTAACTTTTTTACCCATATCATAATATGTGGAAGATGAAAGCCTGGGAACTTCATACCCAGCCTTCTTGAACGTATAGTAAATAAATCCGCTGCAATCGAAGCCTGATGGGGAGGCACCCGCCCACGAATAAGGTGTACCAATTAATTTCTTTGCTTCGGAAACGAGCTTGGCCACTTTGTTACCCGAACTAGGGGCTTCCACTTTTCCAACATCATTATTATCTGCAGGGGCAGTGCTTGCCGATTTACTTAATTTTAGTTTTTGACCCACTCTGATTAAATCGGAATTTAACGAGTTGATTGATTTAAGCTGGGCTACGGTCAAGTTGGTTCTTCTGGAAATCTTTGAAAGAGTGTCACCTTTTACCACTATGTATGTAGACGAATTGGCTGGGGTCTGAGTCACATTGGATGGTTTGGAGCTGCCGGGTAAATCAATGGTAGTAGTGGTGGTTGATTTGGATACGATAAGTTTGGCGCCTGCATAAATTCTATCGGATTTTAAGTTATTCATTTTCATCAATTCAGCAAGTGTAAGGTCATGCTTGTTTGCTATCCTGGTTAAGGTATCACCTGGAACAATGGTATATGTGGTTTTATTTGTTTTTTTCACGGAAACAGAAGAAGCATTTGATGTTGTTGTGGAGTTGGGTGTAATTAATTTCTGATTGATTCTCAAAAAGTCTGATTTTAAGTTATTAAGCTGTTTTAAGTCTTTTACCGTCGTATTATGCTTCTGGGCGATTTTACTTAAGTTATCACCGCTTTTGACTGTATATGTACCGGCAAGGGCAGGAGAAACAAAAGTCGAAGATAAAATGGCTAATGTCGAAAATGCGACAACACTTTTTTTCACGGTTTTCCACCTCTAATATGTCTTTTTCCCTATTCTAACAAATTAAATGGGGATAAACATATTACATTTTTGTTACAAGGGGAAAATAGTAGTATTTTACTGGTTTATATTGGTGTGGTTTGAGTATTGTAATCTACAATATTTTCTATATTGTGAGTCTTTTTTCATATTGTGGAGCTTTGCCTTTTCATTTGTCATTTGCTGTAAAAAATCCCCTGTTTTTAGGGTGTGCATACATCGAAGGGTTATTGAAAAAAATGAAAACCCACTTCGTTTTACGAAGTGGGCGGTTTTATTTAAAAAGGAAATCAACTAAATCCCTGCTTGAATTTCCCGTGGAGTATTCATTCCATTTTTGGTTAAAGGAAGCGATCTTCATTAATGAATAATCGGCGGTACGTATTTCCCTTAAGAGCTCTTTTGTGGTAGATACCACAGGTCCGGGCATGGAAGAAGAGTAATCCTCCCAGAATCCCCGTTCCTGCACATACTTTTCTAAGTCATATGCAAAGAATATCATGGGTCTTCCCAAAAAAGAGAATTCAAATGGTATCGATGAGTAATCGGTAATTAAAAGATCCGTACTGATCAGCAGTTGATTAACGTGAAATTCACTATTTACAGGGTAAATGAATCCCGGGAATTTATCTTGTAAATCATGCTCTGCTTTTACAGCTGGATGCAGTTTTAGTAATAACGCATAATTTTCGCCCTGAAGTTCCTTGTAGAGCAATTCTAAATCAAGTGCAATCTCTCCGTTGTTCAAGCCGTCATTACGAAATGTAGGGGCATATAACATGATTTTCTTATGCTCAAGTTCTGGATACTTGGCCAGCAAAGCATTACGGGCAATTCTTTTTGATTCATCATTAAAAAAGAAATCGGTCCGAGGTATTCCGGTCCTTAGGATATGGGATGCCGGTAGTTGAAAACTTTCCTGATAAATACCGGCCATTTTCTCTGAACCTGCCGTAACATAATCAAATTTTTTATATACCTCCAAAAATCTTTTCCTTGCACCGGCTGAACGGTTTTGAATGGAAGGGTCTTTTGCCCCGAATTGCTTAACGGCACCTGCCGCATGCCACACTTGAACACATGTCACTTGCTTTTTGAATGCAATAGCTGAAAGAAAGCCAAAATAATTATCGATGATAATCCATTTTGATGTAGCCAGATGATAAATCGATCGGATCATGGCAATGATATTTTTTGATTCAAACGGAAGGACGATGGTTTCCCCATCGTCCTTAACTTGTATAGAACTGCTCGATTTCATTAAAAAAACTTTTTGAACGGAAATGTCCTGCTTGTCCATTTCATCTGCGATATATTGGCAATTATCCCCGAATGATGTGACAAAGGTCGTTTTGTCATTTAAAGGGCAAAGCTTAAAGATAGAGAATAAAACTTTGAAACAAAAAAGATAAATCCCTATCGCGAATTCTTTAGCCATTAGTAACTTGTAAAAGGTCATCTTTAATTTGGGAAGTCGAAATGCCGATTGTTCTTGGAAGGTAGACCACTTCACAAACTTCGGATAATTCATCGAATTGGCCTTTCCAGTCATCACCCATTACAAAAATATCTACACCCTCACGAACGATGTCTTCCCTCTTTTGTTCCCAATTGTCTTCCGGTATAACTTCATCCACATAACGGATTGATTCAAGGATCATTTTTCTGTTTTCAAAGCTATGATAAGCTTTTTTATCTTTTAAAGCATTGAATTCATCTGTTGAAATGGCAACGATCAGATAATCTCCTAAATCTTTAGCGCGTTTTAATAGATTGATATGGCCCCAATGAAGCAAATCAAAGGTTCCGTAAGTGATCACTTTCTTCATTTTTATTCCTCCTTTAAGACTCTTTAACTGTTATTCAATCAAATTAATATATATTTGGTCTATTAGAATATGAAATGGAACAATAAAACAGGCAGCCAGCATTTCAATTCTGCTTGTTTTATTCCTATATTTTTTTTGGCAATGACATTCTCTAACTAATTATAACTTAATAGCTTTACAAATAAACCACAATTTTTTTACAAATAAACCACAATTTTTTACATTGATGATTATTGTTCATATAATTTTTTAAGCTAAAATAAAATGTTGACTAATTTGTCTTACTCAGCAGGGCATAATAAAGTATCTATAGAAATGCATGATTTATAATGAAAGGCATTTAAAAATAAGTTCATCAAATTACTTTAAGTAAGCTGATGAACGATAACGATATAATAAGAAAAATTTCTTTATTCTTGCTGCAATCAGAATAAGCCATTCACAATTTTACCACGTTTAGGAGGGAACAACTAGAGGAGCATCATAAATCCCTGTTAATAGATGGATCATGTATAGGCCATCAATCTATCGCTTTACATTTAATAGCCCAATTAATGAAGTGCAAGTATAAACAGTTGCCTGTTTTGAAAGCGTTCACTTTGATGTCAAGAAGACTTCTTTGCAATTAAGAAACATGTTTTTGCTATTCCCTTTCCATTCTGGCAACATGGAAGGACGTACATATTTACGAAATGTTTTTAGTTTTAGTATGTTCGTTTTCAACATTGAACTAACCAATATTGTCTTTTTTGTTTATTGGAGGAATTAGAGGTAATTTATGGTCTGTTTACCTGTCCGTTTAATGATATTGAGGAAAAACCGAAAAAAGTTTATGATTTTAAAGTACAATAAATGATTCATTTTTATTTAAATAATAATTTGTTATAGGTGGTCTAAAATGATTAAAAAGCTTCTTGGAAAAGGGAAAGCAAAAAAAGCTCCTAAAATTAAGCTAAAACAAGTTCTGACCATTGTGCAAGAGGAAGATAAGCTGTTGATAAAAGGGGAATTTTCAATAGAACATTATTGCGCAAAAGAACTATGGCTATATTCTAGGGAAAACGAAAATCAAAAAATAAAAATTGCTGAATCAGTGAGCTCATCTAAATTTGAGTTTAAAGTAGATATGAAAGATTTAATGCGGAAATTGGAAGATGATGAACCGACTGTATATGACTGTTATATAAAGGTTACCGTTCCGGTTGAAAAGCTGAGCAAAAAAACGATACTTAGTATTGAACATAAAGCTGAATATGTAGATGTGAACGAACAGGTTCATATCGAATATCCAATTCGCCTCGGGCGTTTTCAGGAAACGCACGTGAACAATTTGAGTATTTACACCTATGAAAATAAACAAAGTATATTCTCTATAACGAATAAAGGGAATTTATCTCTTTACTTCAATATGGCCCCTAAAATTTCGATTAAGTCTCAAATTGAAAAAATCCATAACAAGTCGAAAACCATGCAAATTAATGGTCAAATTTTCACCAAGCATTCAAGAATCATAAAAGGTGAGGGACTTGTAAGAGGAAGGCAAAGTGGCAAAGAATATCAGGCAGATATATCTTTTATTCATAATGAGGAAATGAATATTAAGAAATATGGACTGAATCGTTATCTATATGATTTGAGATTGGATCTAGAACGATTAGTCAGTGCGGATTTGGAAGATGATGTATATGACATTTACATGAAACTACATTTACATGATCAGGAAGAGCCGAAAATGGTACGCGTCGGAAGACCAACCACCAGAACTAAATTATTTACTAAAAAGACTGATGTCAGCTCGAATGATGGAGTTGCTATCGTCAATCCTTACTATACCTTTAAAGCATCCAATTTATCTTTGGAAGTGTTTAACTTCTCTACAGATAGTTATCGATATTTAAAAAGGATGATGGGGTGGAGGAGATTCCTGACTTTATTTAAAAAGAAAAAGGATGTCTGGCTAGTTGGAGAAAGAACGTATAAAGCCCAGGATACTGGATATCACTTTTTTAAATATATGAGGGAAAACCATCCAGAAAAAGAAGTGTATTATGTAATAGAAGAAAATTCCGTGGAAGCCAAGAACGTCGAGCCCTTTGGAAATGTACTTTATTTCAAGTCAAAGGATCATATTAAAAAGACGATGGAATCGACACGTATCATTTCATCACATCACCCGGATTATCTATATCCTTTAAGGACATCTGAATTTAAAAATCGTGTTAAGGGGGTTAAGGTTTTCCTTCAACATGGTGTTATGGGTACTAAGAATATGGTGGCAAACTACGGGAAAAATGCAGTTTCAGGTTTTAGTACGGATGTTTTTCTAGTAAGTTCAGACTTCGAAAAGGATATGATTGTAACTGATTTTGGTTACAACGAAAAAGAAGTATTCGCGACGGGACTTTCAAGGTTCGACTCGCTGTTTAAGGATGATGTTTCAACAAAGAGGCAATTATTGATCATTCCAACATGGAGAGATTGGATTACTTCCGATGAAATATTTTTGGAAAGCGAGTATTTTGAAAGGTATCAGAAATTAGTGAATCACCCGGTATTACATGATTTATCTAAAAACAATGGGTTTGAAATCATTTTTTGCCTTCACCCTAATATGCAGAAATTCACGTCTTATTTTAAGGATGCCCCAGTTAGGGTAATTAGTCAGGGTGAAGTGGATGTCCAAAGGTTAATCAAGGAAAGTGCGATAATGATTACGGACTATTCAAGTGTAGCTTTTGATTTTAGTTTCCTGCATAAACCAATTATCTACTATCAATTTGATAGAGATCGTTTCATAGGGAAAAGACCGTCACATTTGGATTTGGATAATGATCTTCCGGGTGAAATCGTTGATGAATTGGATGAATTATTAGGTGTATTAGCCGAATATGCCAATACTGATTTTGTCATGAAGAAGAAGTATATGGACAAGGCCAACCGTTTTATTAAATATCGCGATGTCCATTCTAATTCACGGATATTCGAAGTGATTCAAAATGCAGAGAAAGATCAAAATTCACTAACTAAATTATATAACCATCCGATATTCAAACTCGTTTTGAATCGGTTTAGGAAAAGTGATAAATATTTCCCTGTCATGAAAAAAGTTTATAAAATCATGTCCAGGGTAATCCCGGTAGATCGGAACCTAATTCTTTTTGAAAGTGGGATAGGGAAGCAATTCGCCGATAGCCCCAAGTATATCTATGAAGAACTGGTCAAAAGGGATAATAAATATAAAAAAGTTTGGGTGTATAATGGTAATTTACCGATAAAAGGAAAGAATACGAAGCTGATAAAACGCTTAAGTCCGGAATACTATTATTATTTAGCCAAAGCAGGTTATTGGATAAATAATCAAAACTTCCCTACCTATTTAAGCAAAAGGAAGGAAACGACTTATATTCAGACTTGGCATGGTACCCCATTGAAAAAAATGCTATTTGATATAGACAATATTCAAGGAAGAGACGATGGGTACTTAAATCGAGTGCATGGTGCAACGAGAACTTGGGATTATTTAATATCACCAAGTCCATACGCATCCACGGCCTTCAGGAGCGCTTTCAAATATGAAGGCGAAATATTGGAAACGGGATATCCAAGAAATGATTTGTTTTACAGGGAGGATTCTTCAATAATTGCCAAGTCGGTGATGGAAAAACTGAAGATACCAAAAGGAAAAAAAGTCATCTTATATGCTCCTACATTCCGGGATAATCAAACATCGAAAAGCAATAAATTTATTTTCGAGCTGAAATTTGATTTGGAAAGAATGAAGGAAGAACTAGGGGATGAATATATCCTGTTGTTAAGGATGCATGTTGTTATAAGTAATAATCTCAGTATCCCGAGCGAATTTGAGGATTTCGTGATAAACGTATCCAATTATTCAGATATTCAGGAGCTTTACCTGATTTCCGATATATTGATTACGGATTATTCTTCAGTAATGTTCGATTTTGCCAATACCGCTCGGCCGATTTTGTATTACACGTATGATCTGGAAGATTACAGAGATAACATCCGTGGATTCTATATGGATTTTGAAAAGGAAGCACCAGGTCCATTTTTAAAAACAACCGAGGAGATTATTGAAAATATTACCAATATTGATAAAATAAACATGCAATATAAAGAGAGATATGGTTTATTTAGAGAGAAGTATTGTGGAATAGAGGACGGTAAAGCTACACAAAGAATCGTGGATAAATTTTTTAATGATTGATTCCTTAAATAAAGGGTATTGTTGCTTTTAAGTAACTGGTAAATTGGATCCCTGGTCGAAACACCTGTGTTACCTCTAGAAATAAAAGGAGAGGAATCGTATGAATTTCTTGGTGCGTCAAAAAGCGAGGGAACTTTTAAAGAGCAATATTCCAATAAAAAATAATCCTGTAAGCTTAAGGAATAAATTTTTAGGAAAAGGAAAAAAAGTCACTGTAGTCACTGCAGCATACAATGCTGAAAAATTCATCAGAAAAACGATTGAATCAGTGATCAATCAAACCATGGGTATAGATCAGATTGAATATATCATCATTGATGATTGTTCGACTGATGGCACAAATAAAATCATTCAAGAGTATACGGCTAAATATAAAAATATCTGTTCCGTTACCCTTCTGGAAAATAATGGATCACCTGGGACCCCGAGAAACATTGGAATAGAATTGGGAACATCCAAATATATCACTTTTTTAGACGCGGATGACTGGCTTGCCCATGATGGACTGGAAAGCCTCTATAACATACTGGAGGAAACCGGTGATGATTATGTAGTGGGCAAAACGGTAAAAGTCGAATCTGAGTCAGAGAGTGTGATCGGGGAGTTTGCTTCCATTAAAGAAAGAAGAAGCATCACCCCAATGGATGTTCCGCACTTTTTTTATCATATGGGTCCAACGGCCAGGATGATGAATCTGCATATGGTTAAAGAAAATGAAATTGGTTTTCCGAATATGAAATTCGGTGAAGATAAATGGTTTTTTACTGATGTTTTCTTTAAAGTTAGAGCTGTATCAACTACCAAAAAACCTATTTATTATGTCAATAGAACTTCGGAAAACTCATCTTCTTTAACACGTGTTACGAATATGTTAGACAAAAGAAAAGCGGATGTTGGCATAATAAAGTATATTCAATCCAAGGATATTGCCATTGAATTGAAAAGGGTGGCTCTTAACCGGATTTATGAGTACGATATTGTAAAATCGTTCGACAGTCAAACCTTTGTGAAATCCAAGAATAAAGAAGATTTTATTGAAATATTAGGGGAAGCTGTCGAAACTGCGAAAAACTTGTCATATGACTTCAAGAATGAATTTAAAGTACCTATTTATAAATTAGCACTTGAATTATTCATGGAGGATCGTATTGATGATTTCATAAAGTTGTTTGAATGGTTAAAGCGAGATTCCAATAAAAAATATCATATAAAAGATGGTTTACCTTATTATGAACTTCCATTTCTGGAAGATGAATATCGCTTTGTCAGGATACCGATGCTTGCCCGTGCACTGGATTCTTATATTATGGATAATGCCTACCACCAAAGTTTTGAGATTTATGGTGATGATATAGATAACATAGATTCTGTATTGATACGTGATAGGACAAGATTTGACAATGAAATCAATTGCGGAGTTCAAATAGAAGGTAATAGAGGCCATTTCACTGTTTCATTAGATGAAATTGATAAAATGGAAAAGTCGTTATTTACGGTGTTCATTCGCTACAATGATTATCAATTGTTGAATATTAAAAGGATCCTGAAAAATAAGATGACGTATAATAAGAAAAATGTGGAGTTTTATACAACAGTGGCAAATAATTTGGGACTGGCAATAAAGTCTTTGGAGTAGCTGTTAGAAGTACACCAAAAATAAGCTCTCCCTTCTATTGGGCGAGCTTATTTTTAATTCGATTTATTAGCATGGTTTCATTACCATTAATCAATAAAAAGGGAGATCGGATATGTCAAATGAAAAAATACAAACCTCAAAGAGACCTTCCTTTCTATCGCTAGTTAAAAATAAGGCTAAAGCAATTTTTTTAAGAGGATATAAAGTGGCTTTTGAGATGGCGGGCACAGTATTGCCGGTGGACCGGAAGCTGGTTATTTTTGAGAGCTTTTTGGGCAAGCAGTATAGCTGCAATCCCCGGGCGATTTATGAATACTTGCAGAGTCACCATCCTGAATATAAAATGTATTGGAGCGTAGATAAAAGATATACAGCTCATTTCGAAGAGGCAGGCATCCCATATCTCAATCGTTTTTCACTTAGTTGGCTGCTCAAAATGACAAGGGCCCGTTATTGGGTAACGAACAGCAGGCTACCGCTTTGGATTCCGAAGCCAAAGCACACGATCTATTTGCAAACGTGGCATGGTACTCCATTAAAGAAACTTGCGGCGGATATGAATGAAGTTCATATGCCTGGAACAACGACGGATAAATATAAAGAAAATTTCCATGCCGAATCAAGTAAATGGGATTATTTAATTTCACCGAATGCTTATTCCAGTGAAATTTTTGCCCGGGCCTTCAATGTCGATACTTCTAAAATTCTGGAAACCGGTTATCCTCGTAATGATATACTTTACAATGGGAATAATCGTGATACAATCGACTCATTGAAACAGAAGTTGGGTATACCAATAGAGAAAAGGATCGTTTTATATGCCCCGACTTGGAGGGACGATGAGTTTTATAGCAAGGGAAAATATAAGTTTGAAATAAAGCTGGATCTGGATCGAATGAAACGGGAATTGGGGGAGGAGTATGTCATTTTGCTCCGTCTTCATTATTTGGTTTCAGAGAACTTGGATTTATCGGCGTATCAAGGATTCGCCTATGATTTATCCAGTTACGAGGATATCAGTCATTTGTATCTTATTTCGGATTTATTAATAACTGATTATTCATCCGTATTCTTTGATTACGCAAATTTACAGCGTCCGATGCTTTTCTATGTATATGATATTGAAAATTACAGGGACAAGCTTCGCGGGTTTTACTTTGATTTTGAAAAGAATGCACCTGGTTTGTTAGTCAAAACATCTGATGCGGTCATTGATAGTATCAAGACGATGAAATACGAAAATACCAATGATATCAATCATTTTCACGCGCGGTTTTGTGCACTCGAGGATGGCCAGGCTTCACGCCGTGTCGTAGAAAAAGTGTTTTTAGGAAGGTCTGTGTAATTTATGAGTTCAGCTTTGACCGTTTTAAAAGAACAAATCAATAGTTTTTATTTGGTAAGGCGTTTATCTGTTTATGAAGTGAAAAGTGCCAACAGCAATAACTACCTGGGAATCCTATGGGAAGTCATCAATCCGATGATACAGATTGCAATTTATTGGTTTGTATTCGGCTTTATAATCTTAAATCGCGGTGAAAATTTCCTTCCATGGCTAATGGCAGGGATCGTTGTCTGGTTTTTTGTGAACCCTTCAATAACCCAAACGTCCAAATCCGTCTTTTCCCGACTGAATATGGTATCCAAGATGAGCTTTCCGATGAGTGTCATCCCTTCGTATGTCATCTTTGCCAAGTTGTATCAGCATTTAATGCTGCTGGGAGTCATCATCATCCTATTAGGTTTTACTGGATACCTCCCAACAGTCTATATCTTGCAACTGCCGTATTATATTGTTGCGACGGTCTTGCTGTTATTTTCGTTTGGGTTAATCACTTCAACATTATCAACCATTATTCGAGACGTTCATAATATAATCGTGTCCTTAATGAAAGTCTTGTTTTATTTAACACCAATCCTTTGGGTATTGGATGCTAAGGACCATCCTGTTCTAGTCAATATCATGAAGCTGAATCCACTATATTATATTGTGGATGGGTATCGAGCTTCATTGTTGGGGGAATCATGGTATCTAATAGAGCATTGGGAATATACGCTTTATTTCTGGGCAGTCGTTATCATCTTGTTTTTGATAGGTTCCTCGCTGCATGTCAGGTTTAGAGATCGCTTTGTTGACTTTAAGTAAACTGGAAGTGAGAAAAGTTGGAAAAATCGGTAATAGTCAAAGATATAACGAAAAAATATAAATTATATAATAAAAACTCGGAAAAATTATTGGATCTCCTTTTGCCCAAAAGCTATGGGGAAGAGTATTTCGCTCTGAGAAATGTAAGTTTTGAAGCTGAAAAGGGCGATGTAATAGGATTTGTCGGGGTCAACGGATCAGGGAAATCCACATTGTCCAATATTATTGCAGGAATTATCCCTCCCACGGACGGAAATGTCCAAACTAACGGGAAAACGGCTTTGATTGCCGTTGCATCGGGCCTGAATAATCAGTTGACGGGCAGAGAAAACATCGAACTGAAAATGCTGATGCTCGGATTTGACAAAAATCAGATCAAAGAACTTGAGCCTGAGATCATCGAGTTTTCAGAGCTTGGCAAGTTCATTGACCAACCGGTGAAATCCTATTCAAGCGGCATGAAGTCCAGGCTTGGTTTTTCCATTTCCGTGCATATTGATCCAGATATCCTGATTATTGATGAAGCCTTATCAGTCGGGGATAAAAACTTTGCTGAAAAGTGTTTGGAGAAAATGAACGAATTTAAGGAAAAAGGCAAAACGATGTTCTTTGTCAGCCATTCAATCGGTCAGATGAAGAAATTTTGCCAAAAGGCTTTATGGCTTGAATATGGAGAGTTAAAGGCATACGGTGCCATGAACGATGTAATGCCGCAATATGAAGCATTCTTAAAAGAATATAACGCCATGTCTAAACAAGAACAGAAAAAATACCGTGAAGAACAAATGAAAAGGCGTAGTTCCGCACTGGTATGAAAGTGAAAAGCAGACCCGGGCTTCGGGTCTGCTTTTTTTAGTTCAGCACTTCATCATAAGCTTTCTCAAACCGCTCGGCAGCTGAAAGGTGGGAGTATTCGCTTTCCATTTTATATCTTGCTTTCGCAGCTAACTTTGTTGCATAAGCAGTGTCTTTAAGCAGAATGGAGATGGCTTGTGCAAGTGCTTCTTTATTTTTTTCCTCCACTAACAAACCATCTTCACCATCAATGAGAATCTCCTTTAAACCTCCGATTGCGCTTGCAATGACGGGTGAGCGGCAACTCATCGCTTCTAATGCAGAAATGGAAGTTGCTTCTTCCACCCCGTGGGAATGAACACTTGGGATGAGTACGATGTCCGATGCTTCATAGAGATTATGCATTTTCTCGAACGGCACTGAACCCAGGAAAAGTACGGAATCAGATATTTGGAGCCTGGCTGCCGTTTCCTCAAGCCGGCTTCGCTGTTCTCCTGTACCTGCATAGACCAATACCGTTTCATGATGATTTTCCAGCACCTCCGGCAGAGCAAGGAGCGGGTAGATGACACCGTTCTTTTCCGTCATTCTTCTCGGAACGAGAAGCACCTTTTTATGTAGGGGTATTTGAAAGTCCCGGCGAGTTTGCTCCCGCTTTGCCATTTCCGGTTTGAAAGCAGACACGTCAATGAAGTTCTTGATCGTATCCGCCTCTATATGTGCTAAATGATTTATATAGTCTTTGATCCTTTGATCGACCGTCACCACTTTTGCGGCTGACTGATAAGCTTTTCTTTCCAGCTCCCGAATGATCAAATCTTCTTCACTATCCGGAAGTAGGGCGCCCCTGCTGACGGCCTCGAATGAATAATACCCATGGACGGTTTGCACCGTTGGTATACCGGATTCGATGGAGGCGAGCGTTGCGAAAATGTCTTGAGCATTTATGACATCATAGTTCTTTTTCAAGGCTTTAATAGATGAAGCCAATAATTTTTGGCGTTGACGGTCATTGAAAAGCTGGCCGCTCCCCTGTTTTACCTTATTTAATAAAAATCCTGGAGCCTGGGCGAGCATCTTCCTCTTGAAAGGTGGTAATTGAGTGAAAGATAATATGTCCACATTATGGCCCCGCGACATTAAACCCTTTTTTAACGTAGTGATATGGCTCGATAGCCCTCCTTCATGAGGGTAGTTGAAAATCGTCGTGATTAAAATGTTCATAATGGCACTCCTTCTAATGTATTACTTTGATGATCTGATCCTTTTCATCGCTTGCAGGCTGCTTACTTTAAAAAGAATGGATAATGCGAGATATAATCCGAATACCAGCAGCGAGATGATCACTAATTCCATGATGATGGGCAACGTCATGGTAAGCGGATGGATCCAGAGAGCGAGTCCGTAAATGATGATTCCGATGATGGCAAGCTTGCTGCTTTCCTGAAAAACATCCCTGAAAGCTGCCTTGTCCGTTCTTTCTGTCTTTAGCCATAGGTAGCCGAAAAGGTAGAGAGATTGCAGGAGCATGGAAATGCCCGATGCTAAAGCAATTCCGCCGACGCCGAGATAACGTGATAGGACCCAGCTGAGCAGGACGTTAAGTAATACGGCAATCACGCAGGAATACATGGCCACTTTCGTTTTCTTCAAGGCGTAGAAGGCATTCATCAGATAATCCCGCAGTGCAAAGAACGGGAGGCAAGCGGAATAAAAGATGAATACCTTATAAGTCACCTCGGTTGCTGAAGCATCGAAGGCCCCGTGTTGGAAAGCCAGAGTGATTAAGCTGTTTCCGCTGATTAACATGACGACCATGAACGGAATCGCTAAAAATAATAGCGATTTCAATCCCTTTAAGGTCAAATTAAGGAAAGATTGGTAGCCTATAAGTGCGCGCTCGACGATTGAAGGATACAATACGGTAATCAGCGGTGTGAGGACAATGCTTAATGGCAGCCACAGCAGGCGATTTGCATAGTTCAGTGCAGATACGCTCCCTGTTTCAAGCGAAGTCGCAATAATCCGATCCACGACACTATTCAACTGGATCGCCAAAGCGGCGATGATGATTGGATAAAAGGTGTACAGTGTTTGAACGATCTGCCTTTTATGAGGCAGGAAGGCGACGATGGGCCGGATTCCGTATTTCTTCAATGATGGGTATTGAATAAGGAACTGGCTTGCTGCACCGAATACAAACCCCCAAGCCAATCCTTCAATCCCAAACGGAGCAGCGAACAATACAGTGGCTGCAATAATGACCGTGTTTTGTGCAGTTGAAGTGAGTGCCGGCAGAATAAAACGCTTATTCGCATTCAGGACCCCCGTCGCCATGTATGAAAGCGTGAAAAATAGTAAACTTGGCAGCATGATCCGGGTCAGTGACTCCGTCAGGGCAAGCTCGGAATCAGAGAAACCCGGGGCTGTCAACATGACGAGCGGCTTTATGAAAATCATGCAGGCAATGGTCAGGACTCCGGCTACCAGCATAAAGAAAGAGCCTAAAACACTGATGAATTCATCAGCTTTCAATGGATTGTCCGCTTTCTTTTCCAAGTAAATAGGAATAACGCCGGCCTGAAGACCGCTGCCGAGAGCCGTAAAAAGAATGGTTGGTATGAGGCTTGCCACGAAAAAAACATCTGCCATTGATGATGCCCCGAAATAGGCGGCTATGATCGATTCCCGCCCAAAACCGAGGACTTTTCCAATGGCTGCAATAATGGTGACGAGCCCGACCGATTTAATGACATGTGAAAGAGTAGGCATATTTTCAATCCTTTAAAATGATGTCCTTCTGTAAACAGATTCCCAAACAACTATAAAATATCAGCGTAAACGTTTTATCTTCGAGAATATTGTAGAAAAGTCCTGCTAATAATGCGGCCAACATCAGGCAGATGGTGAACGCTGCTAAAGTGCCATTTCCCGATTTTAGGATTTTACGGCAGGTGAAAAAGATGAATACAAGAACTGCAAGAAATCCCAGTACACCAGTTTGGACCAGAATCTGGATATATTGATTATCGGTATACATCCTTTCACCAATTTGGTATTCCTGATAGATTGGTGAGGAATAGGAAAGCGTGGCCGAATCTCCGAAGGTTGCTAGCCCGGTACCGATTATCGGGTGATCTGTGAAAATTTCAATTCCTTTGATTAGGACATATAACCGGCCCCATTCCGTACTTTGATGCAGAGTTTTATCAGAGAACATTTCTGAAAAACGATTGGAAAGGGCATGTTCGTGTTCAGGAGAGGGGGTGCTGCCAATTACCACATTTTCCATGGGAATCGATGCGGATACCTCCACTTTACTTGATGCAAATAAAACTGGGTAATAAATAAGAAGCAGGCCGAGACAAAATGCTCCTACAGCATATTTGAGAAAGGGTTTATTTCTAGTCCATATCATAAAGACAAGCGCCGAGAACCCGAATGCAATCATCGTGCCCCGTGAATAGGTAAGCAGTAACGTTCCGGAAAGCAGGATGGCTGCCAGGAAGACGATCCATTTATATTTTTTCAGCGACTGAAATAGAAAAAAACTAAGGAATAACTGGATGCTTAAGAATAAGGCAAATACATTAGGATTGGCAGGTGCTCCATAAATCCTCATCCGGTTTGTTGGAGAAAGATTCCACATTTCCCATGCATGGGGAAGCAGGACCGTACGTGAAAAGATTTTCTCCACCATGCCATGCAGGCAAAGTAAGATTGTAAATATTAGGATTACCTTTAAAAAGCGAAAGATATCCTTTCTTTCTAGATTTAATTCACCGATAATGTAAAGAAGCAAGAATGTAATAAGCAATGCACGGAGTTCAAATAGGATGGGGAGGATTCCCACTCCGGTAATGAGTGCAGCCCCGGCACCAATTAAACAGAACAACAAAAATGGCGAAGTAAAATGATATTTCGAAAATTGCCATTCGTTCTTTTTGAATCTTTCAATAAGTAAAGAAATGAATAAGGTGAGGATGATCAGGTCACCTGTATAGGTTAAGCCGCTATTCAGTTCCATCAATAAGGGACGGGCAGGGAAATAAATGAATAGAATTAATAACAGGTTTTTTTTATTTATACCGATAAAAATGAGCATCAGCGCCGTTGCTATGTAACCGGCGATAGGGTGAGGCACTGCCGATGGGACGAGCAGGCACAGAAATAGAATGGGTAACGATTGCTTTTCTATAAACTTCAATTGATTAACCACCTTTGAATCAAAAATCACGTTCTATGATGTGTATGAAAAAATTTCTTGAATAATACCCCACCCTTTAGATGTATAGTACATATGAAAGGCTGAAGTGAAATGACAGAAAAGTTTGTTGAGATACTATCCATACCATTCATTGATAGCAATATGGATGAATTCATGAATGGAATGATCTATCCAAGATTGATGAATCAGAAAAAAACGTTTATCGTTACGGCAAATCCGGAAATAGTTGAGTATGCAAATGAACATCAGGATTATAAAGACATCATTATATCGGCTGATTACA
This sequence comes from Bacillus sp. ISL-4, assembly GCF_018613275.1. NCBI lineage: Bacteria > Bacillati > Bacillota > Bacilli > Caryophanales > Bacillaceae > Bacillus > Bacillus sp. ISL-4. Next base: position 304,527 of record NZ_JAGGQN010000014.1, on the reverse strand, counting down.
TCACTCCGGATGGCGTTGGTATTATTATGGCCTCTAAATGGCTAAATCAACCTTTACAAGAGCGGATTACTGGATTCGACTTGATGAATGAATTATTTCGGGTCGCTGATGAAAAAGCGCTGAAGGTATACCTGCTTGGAGCGGAGGAAAACGTGATTGAAGCTGCGGCCCTGAAAGTAAAAGAATCATACCCGGGTCTCGAGTTGGTGGGATACAACCATGGTTACATTGATATAAAGGATGATACCCTGCCTAAGTCGATAGCAGAACTTGAACCTGACATCATTTTGACTGCATTAGGGTTCCCTAGGCAGGAAAAATGGGTTTCCAAGCACTATGGGCTATTCAATAAGGGGTTATTCATGGGAGTTGGGGGAAGCTTTGATGTCCTTGCGGGAAAGGTGAACCGCGCCCCGGTTTTCTGGCAAAAGATGCGTCTTGAATGGTTGTACCGACTGATCCAGCAACCTTCGCGGTGGAAACGGATGCTTGCGCTGCCAAGATTCGTTTTAAAGGTTAAGCGGTTAAGGAAAGCGGTGCAGCGTTCCTGAACATAAGGAGTGGACTGGATGAGGATCTTGCACTTAAACGCTGGGAATGAAACTGGCGGCGGAATGTTTCATATTATGTCCTTACTGAACCAATTTAATAAAGAGGAGTGTTTGCTTGGTGTATTTGAAGATGGTGAACTTTACCGGCGGGCCATGTCTTCCGGGATACAAACCGAACTTTTCAAGCAACATTCCAAATATGACCTTTCAATTTTGAAACCTTTACGGGACTTTATCCGTCTAAATAATATAGACATCATCCATACACATGGTCCGCGGGCGAATATATATGGTGCCTTTATAAAGCGCCTCATTAAATGCCCTTGGCTTCTTACTGTTCACAGTTCACCCCATCATGACTTTTTGGGGCAGGGTGTAAAAGGAAAATTGTTTACGGGCCTTCATGTAAGGTCATTTCAATATGCCGATCATATACTGGCAGTTTCCGACCGCTTTAAGCAGGACTTGATTGACCAAGGAATCCATTCGTCAAAAATAACAAAGATCCTAAACGGAATAGACTTTGAAAAGGAATTGCCTTTCCCGTTTCAAAGAGAAGACTTCGGGTTTGGAAAGGATGATTTCATCGTCATCATGCCTGCAAGGCTTGAATCGGTGAAAGGTCATGAATTTGCTTTAGCGGCATTAAGTGAAGTGGTATCGGAATTCCCGCATGTAAAGCTATTGCTTGCAGGGGACGGGAGCAGGAGATCCGCTCTGGAAGAGATGGTCTCGGAAAAGGGATTATCCGATCATGTGCACTTTTTAGGGTATCGTGAAGATTTAGAACGAATCTACCCGTTAGGGGACATCACATTATTGACTTCATTAAGCGAAAGTTTTCCACTGGTTTTACTTGAAGGAGCAAGGTCGGGTCTTCCGGCAATCACAAGTGATGTCGGAGGTGTACAGGAATTGATTCCCGATCGGAGCAAGGGCTGGATAACGGGTATCGGCAATGTCGAACAGCTGAAATTGGCCATCTGCAATGCTATAGAATTAAAAAAATCCGGGGACCTGACAAAGATAGGGTCGGATTTACAAAAATTTGCAAAAAACAACTTTTCTATAGAGATTTTAGCCAAAAACGTATATAATGTTTATTTGAGGATGAAAAATTAAAATAAGCATTTATATATAGGTTTTCATATAGATCGATACGGGTATTAGATTTTTAGTGGAATTGAGGTGGTTCTTGATGTTAATAGGGGCCTTGTTGATAGCCTTTTTATTATCCATTTTTTTGACTCCTTTTGTCGGAAAGCTGGCCTTTAAATTAGGAGCTACCGATAAACCGAATGAGCGAAAAGTGCATAGTAAAATTATGCCGCGCATGGGCGGTTTAGCTATATTTTTAAGTTTTTTCATTACCTTCTTACTTTTCATGAATGACTTTCGGGAGCAGTTGCCCCTTCTGGTGGGAGCCCTTGTCATCATTTTGATTGGGATGGCTGATGATATTTTTGAATTAAGAGCTGCACCCAAATTCCTGGGCCAGGTTTTGGCGGCCCTCATTATCGTATTATGGGGCGGTCTTGAAGTGGAATTCATCAATTTGCCGTTCTTTACCGATACACTTGAATTTGGTGTTTTAAGTATACCGATCACAATTTTGTGGATCGTCAGCATCATTAATGCAATCAACCTAATAGACGGACTGGATGGCCTTGCAGGCGGTGTCTCAACGATCGCGTTAGTGACAATTGCAACCATGGCCCTTATTAAAGGGGACCTATTTGTTGCTATGGTCGCATTGATCGTGATTGGAAGCACTCTTGGCTTTTTGAAATATAACTTTCATCCGGCAAAGATTTTCATGGGAGATACAGGTGCATTATTCTTAGGTTACATCATTGCCGTTCTATCCCTGCTAGGGTTTAAAAACGTTACGATGATTTCATTGATCGTACCGATCATCATTTTGGGTGTTCCCATTTCGGATACATTTTTCGCGATTATCCGCAGGGTCGTCAATAAACAGCCGATCTCTGCTGCTGATAAATCCCATTTACATCACTGTTTGATAAACTTGGGTTTCACTCATAAGCAGACTGTCTTGCTCATTTACGCTTTAGCTGCTTGCTTTGGCTTAGCGGCCATAATCTTTTCATTTGCAACGATGTGGGGAGCTTTGATCCTTGTGACGGGACTCCTGCTGATCATAGAGATTTTCGTGGAGAAAATTGGTTTGGTCAATTCAAACTATCAGCCGTTGCTCAAGATGCTCAACTTTAAAAACAAGCCATGATTGTTTTGGAAATAGATTACTAGATTAGCCAATTTTGCTAGTGTATAAATAAAAAGCCACCAATCGTTTAAAGCAACGGTTGGTGGCTTTTTTTGCTGTATTGAGTGTGGATCATTTAAGGCTGTATGCGAAGCATGTCATTTCATATAAGGTAAGCTATATGGAGACGAACGCTTCAAAAAAGGAAACCCCCACTCATGAGTGAGTGGGGGTTTCACTTTATTCTTGTATTTGTGATTGAGCGGCTTCGGTTTGATTGCCTTCATTCGGTCCCAGGTTCAAGTGGGATTGAAGCAACAGCTTAGTGTTCGCTACTGATGTATCGTTCAGCTGATAATAATAGGTTCCGTTAATGGTAGAATCTTGACCTTCAAGTTTGATGGTTTCAAGATTGAGTCCTTTATCGGTAGTTACATATTTTATGAAACCTCTCATTTGTGAGAATTTAAGGTTCGTTGTCATATTGTCACCGACAGCTTCCATTACGTCTGTATATTTCGTCAGTGATCCAGCAGAGGTTGCTTTGGCAATGATGGCTTTTAGGACTTCCTGCTGACGCTCACCGCGTTGGATATCACTGTCCTTTTTACGTGTCCGTGCAAACGCTAATGCTTCTTCACCATCAACGGTCTGTAATCCTTCTTCGAGATGGACGGCATTCTTTTTGTCATGTGAATCGATTTCATTTATTTCATAAGGGACGTCGACTTCGATACCATCCAATGAATCTACGACATCGATGAAAGCATTAAAGTTCATGCGAACATAATAATCGACAGGGATATCGAATAACTCCTCTACGGTGTCCATCGTCGCTTTTGGTCCGCCGGCTGCGTGGGCCGCGTTGATTTTTGTGGTTACGCCTTTGGCTGGCACGTACACATAGGAATCACGTGGAATGCTTAATAGTTTGATAGATTTTTGATCTTTATTGAATGTGGCCAGAATTAAAGCATCCGAGCGGGAATTTCCTTTTAAGTCACGGTCCTTACTATCATCGATTCCTATGAAAAGGATCGAGAAATTATCTTCGAGCGGGTCGATCGCTTCACTTCGCTTTGCTGATGCTTCAACAGGGTCATAAGAATCACTGAATACATTCTGGGCTTTCATATACAGGGTTGCAGCATACGTAGAAGCTCCCAGACCAAGTACCAGCAGGGGAACAAGCAATAACCAAAGCCTCTTTCGCCTTTTTTTCTTTGTTTTTTTAATTTTATAAACACGCCTAGTAGTAGACATCTTTTTCTTCTCCTTTTAAATAACGAACATCAGACATATATCGCTATTTTTCGAATCCTGCAGTTTATATTTCGTCATATATTACACCTAATTTTACAATGATTTAATAATTTCGTAAAATAAATATTTCTTTTCAATTATATTACAGCATAAAAAAGGAAAAATATGCAGGAGTTTATCAGGCGAATTCCTCTTCCAAATAAAGCATTTCTTCCTCAATGATATGGCCTCGGCCATTTGTCAGCTCTGTAATCCAAGCGGTATATGTCTCTTTTTGTGTTTCCTCAACATATACAAGGATATTGACCTGATCAAGGTACTGAATTTCCTTTATTTGATAAATGGAAGATCGCAATTCGTTTTCCAATTTTCCAAGCCAGGTATAGTCGACGGTTGTCGAAATGACCCGCATTAGTTTTCTTACGACCACACCAGTGGTATTTATTCCTTCTGAAGTCGCTTTGCTGTAAGCGCGAATGAGACCGCCAGCACCAAGTTTGATGCCGCCAAAATATCGTGTGACAACAACAGCGGTGTCTTTCAGTTCTTTTTTCTTAAGCACTTCCAGGATAGGGACGCCTGCCGTTCCGCTCGGTTCCCCATCATCGAGGGCTTTTTGGATTTGATTTTGTTCCCCGATCATATAAGCGGAACAATTATGTGTAGCATCTTTGTGCTTTTTCTTGATTTCCTGGATAAAGGCCTGTGCGGCATCTTCGGTTTCAACTCGGGCGATGTGGGAAATAAAACGGGATTTTTCAATGACGATTTCATGTTCGCCGCGACCTACCACCGTTAAATATTGAGTGAGCATAACTATTCCACCTTCGTACTTCCTATTAGTTGATTTATTATAAGGCTTTGCAGAAAAAGTGGCAATGACGATTCATTTACATACCGCATGTGTAAAGAAACTTTAATATAAGAAAAAGCTGTACGTGTTATAATTAATTTCATTGCCTGTTATTGTTATTAGCTGGTCTATATGCTTAAAAGAATAACATTGTAGGAAAAACATGAGTTCTGTGCCATTATCCTGGCTTTACTTTAACGCGTCCTCTCATTTCAGGGATTTTGCCATTTAATAAATGCATCTATTTCATATGATAATCAATGGAGCGGAATATCCCATTTGATTGAAAGGGATATTTTGTATTAGGATAATAGAAATGGCTTTCGGCCTTTAATAGGCAGACTTAATGGCCGGGAATATGAGATGTATAGTAAAAAGGTACATTTTATGGAAATCGCAAAAGGGAATTAACGTATTTTTAATCATTTTTTGGTACAATATGTTCATGAAGGTTACTTCATACAAAAGTTACCTGAAATTTAACCATTCATGAAAAAGGAAAAGAACTTTTTTCCATATACATAGTCTTTAAGACAATAAATTGTTTAAGTCTTTTGATTTAAGTGGAGGGATCTTAATGTCCATAAAAAAGGTTGATGCTAAAGCATTGGACAAGATCTTAGAAACAATGGTGAGCACTGTTAGTGAGAGTAAGGATGAAGTCTTTGATATCGGCGAACAATGCCGAAAGGATTTCGAGTCATTATCAAAAGAGCTTGATGATGTGAAAATCAGGGTTGCCATTGTGATAACCGACAGCGATGCATTGGATGCAAAAGCCAGGTTTGCCCGAAAAAGGCTTTCAGAAGTCAGTATGCACTTCAACCATTTTTCTGAAGAACAGGTGCGCGATGCTTATGAAAGGGCACATAAGCTGCAAGTCGATTTACAAATTAACCGGCAATTGGAGAAAGAGCTCCGTAATCGCCGGGATGAGCTTGAGTTAAGGCTAAGAGGTCTACAGCAGACGATCGATAAAGCGGTGCATCTCGTTTCGCAAATATCGGTAGTGCAGAATTATTTGACACAGGATCTTAAATTTGTAGGGGAAGCCCTTCAAGAAGCGAAACGCAAACAGGACTTCGGCCTGAAAATAATCGAAGCCCAGGAGCAGGAACGTAAAAAGCTCTCACGTGAGATTCATGATGGTCCTGCGCAAATGCTGGCAAACGTCATGATGCGCTCAGACTTGATAGAACGAGTGCAACGGGAGAGAGGTCCTGATGAAGCGTTAGTGGAAATCCGCAGTTTAAAGGTCATGGTAAGGAATGCTTTATATGAAGTGCGCAGGATCATCTATGACCTTCGTCCTATGGCGCTTGATGATTTAGGCATTGTACCTACCCTCAGAAAGTACCTGCAAACGACCGAAGACTATAATAATGGCGTGAATCTGAATTTCGTCAACCTTGGACAGGTCAAAAGGCTTCCTTCCGATATGGAGGTCGCTTTATTCAGGCTGGTTCAAGAGGCTGTACAAAATTCATTGAAGCATGCGGACCCAAAACAGATTCAAGTTAAACTGTCCATTTCCAAGGAGATGGTGACCGTCGTCGTCAAAGATGATGGAAAGGGGTTTGACTCTTCGATTCAGAAAGAAGGTTCATTTGGCTTGGTAGGAATGAGGGAAAGAGTCGAGCTGCTGGAAGGTGAAATGACGATCGATTCACAACCGGGGGCAGGCACTTTGGTATTTATACAAGTTCCCTACCATTTATAAATTATAGAGAATAAGCATATTAAATAGAAACTAGGAGGAAGAAGCCGTTGAAGACTAGTATCATCATTATCGATGACCATCAGCTTTTCCGTGAAGGCGTAAAGCGCATATTAGATTTTGAATCATCCTTTGATGTTGTTGCCGAGGGTGATGACGGAAGCGAAGCTATGGACCTCGTTGAAACACATAAACCTGATGTTGTTATCATGGATATCAACATGCCGAACATGAATGGGGTCGAAGCAACAAAAATGCTCGTGAACCGTTATCCTGAAACAAAAGTCATCATCCTTTCCATTCATGATGATGAAAACTACGTGCAGCACGCATTGAAAACAGGAGCACAAGGTTATCTTTTGAAAGAAATGGACGCAGATGCGTTGATTGATGCTGTGCGTGTAGTCGCTGAAGGCGGCTCATACCTTCATCCGAAGGTGACCCATAATTTAGTTAAAGAATATCGCCGCTTAGCAGCTGAAGAGGGTGCTGATCGTGATTCCGTACATACGATAGAAATCAGGAGGCCGCTACATCTATTGACTCGACGCGAATGTGAAGTGCTTCAACTTCTAGCGGACGGGAAAAGCAACCGGGCCATCGGCGAAACTCTATATATCAGTGAAAAAACAGTCAAGAACCATGTGAGTAACATTCTTCAGAAGATGAATGTGAATGACCGTACACAAGCGGTTGTCCTAGCTATTAAAAATGGCTGGGTGGAAGTGAAGTAATTAAAACGTTCGATAAGTCCGGCTCTTCAGATACCGCAATGCGTGCTGAAGGGCTGGATTTTTTTTGAATGGATGACTCGATTCAAATTCTTGGTTTCATATTTTTGGTAATGCAGAAGGCTATTTAATGCAAATAAGGGCATTTTCAGATAAAATGGTGAATATGATACAGAGTAAATTTTTATAAGGATGGTACTATTATGAAAACCGCAGTCGTAACAGATAGCACTGCATATATACCTAAGGAAATACGTGATCGTTTACATATACATATGATGCCGCTTAATGTCATTTTTACCAATGAAGCTTACCGGGAGGAAGTTGATATAACTGCGGATGAGTTTTATGAGGAAGTAAAGATGCAGGAGAAATTGCCGACCACTTCACAGCCTCCAATCGGGAAGTTTGTCGAGAAGTTCGAGGAACTGCAAAAAGAATATGATGATGTTATTTCCATTCATTTATCGAGCGGCATCAGCGGAACGTATCAAGGAGCGGTATCTGCAGGTGAAATGGTCGAAGGAATTAGGGTTCATGCCTTTGATTCGGAAATCAGCTGCATGGTACAGGGGTTTTACGTGATCGAGGCGGCAAAAATGGCACTTGATGGTAAAGGTGCAGAGGAAATCATGGCAAGGCTCGAAGAAATGAAACCATCGGTAAGGGCCTACTTCATGGCAGATGACCTATCCCATCTGCAGCGCGGCGGCCGCTTAAGCAGTGCCCAAGCATTGATTGGCAGTCTGCTTCAAGTGAAGCCTGTCCTCCATTTTGTTGATAAAGTCATCGTCCCGTTCGAAAAAATCCGTACAAGAAAAAAAGCGATGAAACGGATTGCCGACTTACTTGGGGAAGACGCGGCAAGCGGCGAGAAATATAAAGCCGTCATCATTCATGCAAAACGGGAAAGTGAAGCTAAAGACTGGAAAGCAGAACTTGAAGCCCGGTTCCCAAATGTCGAGTTCGACATCAGCTACTTCGGTCCAGTAATCGGAACGCATCTGGGCGAAGGGTCAATGGGGATGGGCTGGTATAAAATATAAGCTGTGACGCCTTTACTAAGTGTAAGGCGTTTTTTTATGGAGCAAAAAAGGAAACTGGGAGTAAAAAGCGAATGATAAGAAGGAGTGTAATTTATCAAGAAATGGAGGTTACAGTTTGAAAAACATGAGCATTTCCCCCCCTTATTCCCCGGAACTTCAGAACCATCTCACCGGAAAACACCTTTTGGCCTTCGAAATCCCCTTCTCCCAAGAACTCCTCGCAGAGCACCTCAAGTATGGGTATGTCTCGGAAACTTGCGGCGTTCAATCGGGGAACGGCAGTTATCACTGCGTACGCTGCGGAAACAAAGATCAAACGTTGTTTTATACATTCCCTTGCAAGATTTGCAATCAAGATTGCACATACTGCCGCTCATGCATCATGATGGGACGGGTCAGTGAATGTGCAAAGCTTTATAGGTGGACCGGGCCCGGCATTCAGTTTACGATTCCTGACAATGTGATGAGGTGGGCAGGCACTTTATCAGCAGGTCAACAAAATGCCTCCGACTGTGTCGTTGAAGCCGTGAACGGAAAAGATGAATTCCTGGTATGGGCTGTATGCGGGGCAGGGAAGACGGAGGTTCTATTTCCGGCGATTGAGGCAGCCTTGCATGCCGGGAAACGGATTTGTTTGGCAACACCGCGGACCGATGTCGTTCTCGAACTCTCCCCAAGGTTAAAAAAAGCCTTTCCCGCCATTGACGTCATGACCCTCTATGCCGGCAGTGCAGATAGACATGGCTTTTCGCCACTGACCGTTACCACGACACATCAGCTTTTCCGTTTTAATGAAGCTTTCGATGTCATCATCGTTGATGAAGTCGATGCTTTTCCCTACTCAATTGATGATTCGCTGCATTATGCGGTTAATAAATCGAAAAAGGTTTCTGCGGCGACCATCTACTTGACCGCCACACCTTCGAAACGGATGCAGCGGCTATACCGAAACGGTAAATTGAAAGCCGTCATAATCCCGGCCCGTTATCATCGACAGCCAATTCCTGTCCCTGGAGTGAAGTGGAGCGGCAATTGGCAAAAACTATTTCTTCAACAAAAGATTCCCCCCGCAATTAATGGATGGGTAAGTGAACGCCTTAAGCAGAACATCCCCTTCCTATTGTTTTTTCCAAGCATTCAAGTGATGGAGCAGGCCATTCCGCTGTTCCAAAGACTGTCCCCAAAATTATCGATTGTCCACTCCCGGCACCCTGATCGAAAGGAAAAGGTAATGGCACTAAGGAATGGAATGATTCCAGGATTACTGACAACGACCATCCTGGAACGCGGCGTGACAATTGATCGGTTGGAAGTAGCTGTGATTGGTTCTGAACATGAAGTGTTTTCTGAAAGTGCCCTCGTTCAGATTGCCGGCAGGGTAGGGAGAAGCTTTGCTAACCCTGCCGGGACGATCACCTTTTTTCATTACGGTAAAAGTAAAGCGATGGTCGAGGCGGTTCACCATATACAAATGATGAATAAAGATGCCATGAAAAGGGGGCTGCTCGATGAATAGATGTCTTGTTTGTGATGAGGGAATGAAGCAGGCATTGACATGGAGGAGCTTGCTTAAGCGGGCCGAGGCAAGGGCAATCTGCGATGGATGTGAGGGGAAACTTAATAGGATTACCGGAGAGACGTGTACAATGTGCTCAAGGCAGTTGGACAGGGAATATATAACCAGTGGCCTTTGTCTGGATTGTTCAAGATGGGAAAGGGATGGGGAATGGGGAGGCTATTTGTCGAAGAACATATCGCTATTTCATTACAATGAATACTTAAAAGATATCATTGCTAAATATAAGTACCGGGGGGATTATGCATTAGCTGAGGTTTTCGCTCCTTTTTTGAAAGAAAGGTTAAAGGACATGGAATTTGACCTGGTAACGGCCATCCCGCTTAGTCATGAACGGCTTAGGGAGCGGGGGTTCAACCAAGGGCAGGCTTTGGCAGATCTCATTGGACTTCACACGGTTGAGACTTTGACAAGAATCCATACGGAAAAACAATCAAAAAAATCACGGCAGGAGAGAATCTCATTACCGCAGGTTTTTCAGGTGATGCAATCTGATTTGCTGGAGCATAAATCAATTTTGGTCATCGATGACATTTACACGACAGGCACAACTCTCAGGCATGCAGCGAAAGCATTGATAACGGCTGGGGCCAAAGAAGTATCATCCATCACCCTGGCTAGGTGAAACAGCTTATTTTAATGAACATCCCTAAAGTATCGCCTGGGTTATTCGATATATACACTAAAGAATAATCGCTGTGATGGTGAAGGAGGTGCCTCGATGGAAGTATTCAACTGTCCAAACTGTAATTCGTTATTCGTTATGACGAAATTCCGAGATGTATGCGATGCCTGTTATAAAGAAGAAGAAGCCCAATATGATAAAGTTTATGCATATATTCGCAAGAAAATAAATAGAACGGCGTCCATGATGCAGGTGGTTACGGACACCGGCACTGAAGAAACGTTATTAATTAAATTTGTGAGAACCGGAAAGCTGGCGCAGTTTCCCAATCTAGGAATTCCATGTGAAAGGTGCGGCGCTAACATCAAGAGCGGAAGGTTATGCGGCAAATGCGGCGATTCGCTGCGATCGGATTTGCAGGCATTTGAAAATGAGGAAAAGCGCCTGACTGAAATTCAAGGAAATGATAAAAAAAATACGTACTACATGAAGGATGATCAAAAAGGATAAATCATGGAATCATGATGTGGTATTTGTTAAAATATTCGATATTGAGAACAATATTCGACAATGGGTGTCGAAGGAAAGATTACAGGAAACAATTAAAGAAATCCAATCCTTGTCGATAATAAAGATAGGGAGAATAACACAGTCCAGAGCCATTTTCATGTGTTAGGAATCAATGGGATTTATAAAATCGACCGAAGGAGAGGATCTGGAATATGAAAATCAATAACGTCGGTATGACAGGTGTTAACCCTTATAAACTACAAGCCAATAAAACGGGGAATATACAAGAATCCAAGGTCAAATCCTCGGATAAAGTTGAAATTTCTTCAGCGGCAAAAGAAATGCAGCAATCATCTCCGATTCTTGATGCAAGACAAGCAAAAGTGGACGAATTGAAAATCCAAGTTGAAAAAGGAAATTATAAATTGAATGCACAAGCAACGGCTAAGGGTCTCATCGATTTTTACCGGAAATGAATTTTCAATGAAAAAGCTTGAATGAAGTGGACGGAGCCATTTTCCGTCCTTCATTTATGAGCGGAGGAGGCAGGAAAATGTCTGCACGGAACATCATCGGATCGCTTGAAAAATTGATCAAGCTTCATAAAAGCTTCAATCAATTGGCGATAAGGAAAACGGCCATTTTGAAAGCAAATGATACCGAGGCGATTACTGCCCTGCTGATTTCGGAACAAAAGCATATTAAAGCCATCAGTCAAACGGATAAGGAAAGAGAAAGGGCAGTCGAGGAATTTCTTGCAGCCAATGGAACGGTGGTACAGCCTGCCTCCATCCATACCGTAACGGAGCTGACAGGACCTGAAGAAACGGAAGTCCTTGCAATGCTAAAAACGGAATTGATTGAAGAAGTGTCAAAGCTGAAGGAGAGGAACGGTTTAAATCAGCAATTGATCTATCAGTCCCTTCAATTCATCAATGTCTCTTTGGATATTCTAAGGCCGCAGAACCAGAATCTGAATTACGGGGATTCGGTTAGGAAAACGGCGAAAATCGGCATAGGTATGTTTGATTCCAAAGCATAAGAAGCAGAAAAAAGATGGAGGTGCGAGCAAATGATTTCAACCTTTATGGGTCTTGAGACCGCCAAGCGTGGATTATTCACCTCTCAAGGAGCCTTGTATACAACAGGAAATAATGTGGCCAATGCCAATACATTAGGATATTCAAGGCAGCGGGTCAACTTGGTCCAGACGTCGGGCTTTCCTACTGTCGGTTTGAACAGCCCGCGTGTTGCCGGACAAATTGGGACAGGGGTGACAGCTGAAACGGTTCAGCGGATCCGCGACAGTTTCCTGGATGCACAATACAGGACACAAAGTAATAAAATCGGTTATTACGGGGCCATGAGCGAATCCCTGACGAAAATGGAAGGGATCATGAACGAACCGGCCGACAGCGGATTGGCCGCCACGATGGAGAAGTTCTGGAATTCGCTGCAGGGGCTGACGGCCAATACGGAAAACTCCGGGGCCCGTGAAGTCGTTGCCTCGACGGGTGTCATGGTCGCGGATACCCTGAACTACTACTACAACTCGCTAACGAATGTTCAAACGGATATAGGCAATCAGATAAACGTCAAAGCGAACGAAATCAATACGCTCATCAGCGGTATTGATCAGCTTAACCAACAGATCAGTAAAGTGGAGCCGCATGGTTATATCCCCAATGACCTTTATGATAAACGTGATGTACTCGTGGACAATCTCTCGCAGCTTATCAGCATTAAAGTGAATAACGTCATTCCGACGGATTACGGCAGAGCCAGCGATGTGGCTACAGGGTTATACAACATCGAATTGATGCAAGAAGACGGTTCGTCTTTTGCGCCGCCCATCAATCTTGTCAGTGTTAACCAAACCGGGATGGTGGGAACTTCGAAGGTTGAAGTTAGTCATGATAAAAAGACAGGTATGGTAGACGGATTGAAATTTGGTTCGAAAACATTGACGGATTACAAATTCTCGGGAGAACTATCCGGTTTGATCAAAAGCTTCGGCTATAAGAAGGCTGATGGCACGATCGGCGGTGCTTATCCTGATATGCTGAAAAAGCTCGATAATATGACGACGGCTTTTGTGAATGAGTTCAATGCCATCCATAAACAAGGGTATGCCTTAGGTGATGACAACAATTCAACATTGAACTTCTTTGAACTTGAACCTGGTAAGAGTGCCGCCCAAAGCATCAAGGTGAATAGTGAAATCGTTAAGGATCCCACCAAAATAGCAGCAGGCGGAAAAAGCGGAGGGGCATCCGGTGATAATGAAAATGCCAAACTCCTGGCTGACCTTAAAAAGAAGGCGTTCAGTGAGTACTCGACTAAAGACCAAAACTCTGACGAATTGACGGGAAGCTTCGACACCTATTATTCCGGTATCATCGGAAAGCTTGGCGTGGATTCCCAAAGTGCCCAAAAGAACCTTTCCAATTCTGTCGTGCTTGCTGCATCGGTCAATCTAAATAGGGAGTCCGTCAGTTCCGTATCCCTTGATGAAGAAATGACAGACATGATCAAATTCCAGCAGGCATACAACGCATCTGCAAGAATGATGACGATGATGGATGAAATGCTCGATAAAATCATAAACGGAATGGGTACGGCAGGCCGATGATAGGAGGGGACGAACATGCGGGTAACGCAATCGATGCTAACCAATAATATGTTGAGCAATTTAAGCAGCAGTTACGAAAAGATGTCCAAGCTGCAAGAGCAGGTTTCCTCTCAAAAGAAATTCTCCAAACCATCCGATAACCCTGTTGCAGCCATGATGGGAATGGGGTACCGAACAAACCTCAATCAAATAGGGCAGTATCAAAGTAACATTGCCGAGGCGACCAATTGGATCGACAGCACGGATGATGCCATTACGGAAGCGGTTTCCGCCATGCAGCGGATTCGTGAATTAACCATTCAGGGCAGCAATGGCACGTATGAAGGAGAACAATTTAAAACCATTACTGAAGAAATTAAACAATTAAAAGAACATCTCATAACTCTTGGCGACACACAGATTGGCGGGAAGTATATTTTCAACGGTCAGGATACGAATGTGAGACCATCGTCAGTTAAAGATGCGAATGGAAATACGGTGTATGGCACAGGGGACATAAACCTTGAAGTGTTTTCCGGGATTTCCCTTAAAATCAATACGGACGGTTCCAAGATTTTTGGTGATGCACTCGCTTCCGGCGGAAGCATCGACCGGACAATCGATGCACTCGAAAACGGCGGGGACGTGAGCGGGACGCTTGAAGGACTTGACGCAACGATAAATACTTTCTTAGGCATGCAGGCACAGGTTGGCGCAAGGCAGAATCGGATTGAGCTGATGACGGACCGTCTCAAGCAGCAGGAGGTTTTTGCCACTGAAATCCTTTCGAAAAATGAGGATGTCGATATCGAAAAGGCGATCATGGATTTGACGACCCAGGAAAGTGTCCATAGTGCTGCATTAAGTATCGGAGCAAAAATCATGCAACCGAGTTTATTGGATTTTCTTCGCTAAGCTATTCTTAAATGGATAGCTTTTTTCTATAAGGAGTGTTGAAGATGCAGATCCCACAAATCAGATTGCAATCCACCCCAATGAAGATTGGATTGAATATAGAGCGGCCTGTACAGCAAATCGAACAGAAGGCGGCGGTCCAATCTATCGAACAGCCGCAAGCCATACTGGAGACTCAAACCGCCCCAGGCAAGCTGACGATTGATCAGTCAAAGGCAAGGGAAGACATGGATTTGAAAAGTCTCTCAAGAAGAGTCGATGAATTTGCGAAGCAGGGATATCAAAATTGGCTGGCGGGTATGGCAAGACGTGCCCAGCAGGGAACAGAGCTGAGGCATATTGAAAAAGGCGGTAATCCACTCGCTGAACAGGCCAGGCAAAACAGCAAAGGGCCTGATAAGCAATTCAATCTCGGCTGGATTCCCTCTCATTTCAGCGTGAAGCTTGACTACCAGCCTGCCCAAGTGAAGATTGAAGCAACCGCTCAAAAACCGATCATTGATGCTCAAATCAATGGGGCGAACCATACATACACACCAGGAAGTGTGGATGTCGAAATTCTACAAAAAAATGCGCTGGATATAGATTTCATCAATCTATTTCCGAATGAGATAGGGCAGTGAAAACATAGATGATCATACAAACAAAGTTTCATGGCGAACTAGAATTGGCAGAGAAAGAGATTTATGTATTTGAAAGCGGGATACCAGGATTTTTAGAAGAAAAACAGTTTTGCTTGCTAGCTTTGGATGACACGCCATTTTTCGTCCTGCAATCGATAGAAACAAAAGAGCTTGCCTTCATTGTAATGGACCCATTTGAAGTGTTTCGTGATTACGAAGTGAAGCTTACGGATGAGGTGTTATCTTCTTTACAAATTGAAATGGAACTGGAAGTCATCACTTTCGTCATCTTAACGATCCAGGACCCTTTCAATGAAACGACGGCCAATCTCCAAGCTCCCATCATCATAAACGGCCCCAAAAAAATCGGTAAGCAATTTATCATGAATGCTAGTGAATACCGTACAAAGCACAGACTGTTTGAACCTCCAGCAGAACAGGAGGGGAAATGATGCTCGTATTGACCAGAAAACCAAATGAAGCGATCATGATTGGCGATGATATCGAAATTACGATCCTGTCCGTTGAGGGGGAACAGATCAAACTGGGAATCAATGCCCCTAAAAACGTCGATATCCATAGGAAGGAAGTCTACCTGTCGATCCAGCAGGAAAATAGAAAAGCCTCAAAAACAGAAACTAATTTTCTGGAAAATATAAATGAGTATTTCAAGAAAAAATCGTAAAATCCGCTAAATATGTTTCCAAGCAAGTCGATATTAACTATACAACGATGGGCAGTGAAATAGGCGGCCGACTTATTCAATGCCCATCGTAAACAACCACATGGACGTGGGGACTTAAGACTCAAGGAGGAAACATAAATGATTATCAATCACAATATCTCAGCTCTAAACACGCACCGTCAATTATCAAGTGCAACGAATGCACAATCCAAATCAATGGAGAAACTAGCTTCAGGGATGCGCATCAACCGTGCAGGCGATGACGCAGCCGGTCTTGCAATCTCTGAAAAAATGCGTGGACAAATCCGCGGATTGGACCAAGCTTCCCGTAACTCACAAGATGCCATCTCATTGATCCAAACTGCTGAAGGTGCATTAAACGAAACGACTGACATCCTTCAACGCATGCGTGAGCTTGCTACCCAAGCATCAACGGATACTAATACAACTAGTGACCGTGGAGAAATCCAAAAGGAAATCGATTCATTAACATCTGAAATCAACCGTATCGGTAATACGACTGAATTCAATACACAGAAATTATTGAATGGTTCTAAGGATTCAGCAACTGCAGCTCAACCCGCAGTACCAGCTTCTCCTGCTAAGGCCGGTAGCGTAACATCAACAGGAACATTAAGTACAACTGCAGGCGACACAGTAGTAGTCGATGGAAAAACATTTAAAGTTGCCGCTGCTAATGATGCCGCTGCTGGAGAGTTCACAGATCTTGATGGATTAATTGCTGCTATTGGAGCAGATGCTGAATTAAGCGCTAAGTACACTGCAACTAATGATGGCGGACAACTTAAACTAGAACAAAAGACTGGAGCTGAATCTGCAACTGCAGTAACTATCACTGGAACTGGCGGTCTATCTGTAGATGCTGCTGAAACTGTAGATGGGTCTGCTGAAGTAAAAGCCAAAGAAGCTGTTGAAGCTGGAGCAGGTCTTCAATTCCAAATCGGTGCAAACGAAAATCAAAGCCTGACACTTGAAATTGGTGATATGCGTGCAAGTGCTCTTGGATTGACTGGTACTGCTGGTGATGCTGGGTTCACAGCTGCTAATGGCGTAAGTGACGGTACTAATTCTACCGCTGAAGAAGCTGGCCTGGATGTTTCTAACGCTAAAAACGCATCAGCTGCTATTACAAAAATTCAATCTGCGATTGACACTGTTTCAGCAGAACGTTCTAAACTAGGTGCTAACCAAAACCGTTTAGAGCATACGATCAATAACTTAGGTACTTCTTCTGAAAACCTGACTGCTGCTGAATCACGTGTTCGTGATACAGATATGGCTAAAACAATGATGGAGCAAACTAAAAACTCCATCTTGGCGCAAGCATCTCAAGCAATGCTCGCACAAGCAAATCAGCAACCGCAGGGCGTTCTTCAGTTACTTCGGTAATTAAATAGTTAGCCTATTAATAAAGGGTCTGACACTTTGTGTTAGGCTCTTTTATTTGTACTGATTTAAGGGTGCAAGGAACACTACGATGCAGAAAAAAGGGATTACTGACCCTTAAAAAGGGACCATCCGTTTATCTACCACCAAGGAATCTTATGACTACAATCCTAATGATATTATCTTCATTGAGTATGATGGGACTACAAAATACGTAGATGAAGATGTGATTACTGTGTATGGTGAAATGACTGGTGAACACAGCTATCAATCCCAAGCTGGATGGGATATATCCATTCCTAGTATGTTCGCAAATTCATTTGAATAAAAAGGGAGTTCTATAAATTAAAATCATCAGTCATAATTTTTTTCGAACGTAGAGAAGTGATTATCACCCTCAGTTTTAATCTTTCTAATTTTAAAAAAAGACTGTAGATAAAAGGATTTCTATCTAAATGTTAAAACAAGGTTGATTGGAACGGCAAGTGCGAGACTCCTGCGGGAGATAAGTGTCCAAGGGAGACCCCGCGGAAAGCGGGTGCCTGGAGTGGAAATCAACTAGACTCCAGTTATTCTTCTGGAGTTTTTTAGTAGAATCTCTTTTATAGAAAAAGGTCATTCATGAAAGTCTACAGTTGAAACCAAAATCAACGCTTGACTAAATATAAAACTGTAAGAACCGATATAAAAAGTAAACAGACATATTGGGGGCTATTTAGATGCTGGAGACTTTGTCCACGAATATTCTTTCCTCACAACTTAGAACAGCCATCTCAGATGGAATTAGTTCATATTATCAGCGGGAAATGAATACGCTTGCCTATTCGGAGCAAAGTGTGGAATCTACTGATGAGCCTTCAAAAGAAAAGGTGCAGGAAATGGTGGATAGTTTGAACACCTTCCTGAATCCGACACATACGGCCGTTCGTTTTGAATATCACGAGAAGCTGAATGAGTACTTTGTCAAGGTAGTCGATGACGTGACGGATGAGACGATCAGGGAAATTCCACCGAAGAAGTTATTGGATTTCTATGCGGCAATGACGGAGTTTGTCGGCATAATGGTGGATGAAAAAATATAAGCGGGTGATTTATTTTGGTACGAATCAGTGGTTTAGCAAGCGGGATGGACATCGATGAACTAGTTAAGAGCATGATGCAGGCAGAACGGGTGCCGTTGGATAAATTAACACAGAAAAAGCAGTATTCCGAGTGGCAGCGGGATGATTACCGTTCGATAAATACAGCTTTATCAGAATTGGATACGCTCATTCGTGATGGAATTGGGAAGCAGTCTTCTTTCATTAAAAAGAAGGTGTCGGTATCGAATCCAGATGCTGTATCAGTGAGAAATGTGAATTCGACCAGTGATTTTTCCGGGAATATACAAGTGAATGGACTTGCCAAAGCAGCAACCATGACAAGTACGGAAAAATCAGCTGTTATTGACCCCAAAAAGAAACTTTCGGAATTGGGTTTTACGACACCACAAGATATTACGATACGCGCCATCAATAAAGATGGCGGTTTTGATACGGAAGTAAAAGATGGAGTGACAGTGGAAAAACCGTACACGCTTACCCTTAATGCGGACGATACGTTAGAGAGTGTGATAAATAAAATTAACGCTAACTCGGGAGTGACTCTATTTTTCGATGAAACGTCCCAGCAGTTTTCCATCACTGCTAAAAATACCGGTGATGTTAAAGGTCGGCCTGAAATTGAATTGGGATGCACCGGAGATTTTTTCGATACGTTAAAAATGGGCAGTAACAATGAAGGGGCTGGCGGCTCAAAAGGGGAAAATGCGTCCATAGTTTATAATGGACTGGAAATTTCCCGGCCTTCGAATACGTTTCAGATTAATGGAGCGGAAATAACGGTAAAGCAAAAAACGACCGATACAGTCACATTCTCATCAAAAGCTGATGTGGATGCCATCCTGGATACAATCACTCAGTTTGTGAATAAATACAATGAAGTCATTAAAAAGGTTCAAGATAAAACGGGTGAAGCGAAATATCGATCCTTTACGCCGCTTACCTCTGAGCAAAAGAAGGCAATGACAGAGGATGAAGTGAAGCTGTGGGAAGAAAAGGCGAAGAGCGGAACGTTAAAAAGCGATTCGACATTAAAAAGTCTCCTGACCACAATGAGGTCATCTCTATACACCTCGGTGGATGGAATCACTGGAAAAAACAATCTCAGCAGTTTGGGGATCACCACGACCAAGAATTATTTGGAGGGCGGTAAATTAACGATTGATGAGGACAAGCTCCGGACAGCCATTAGTGAGGATCCCAATGCGATTTATGATATGTTCATGGCCAATGGTTCGGAAAAGAGCGACAAAGGCCTCGCGCGCCGGTTGAGGGATGATATAGAATCATCGATGAAGATGATTACTGAAAAAGCCGGAAAGGCCGGCTATGTTAATAACAATTTTACAATCGGAAAATTGGTTGACGGGCTGGACAAGAAGATCTCAACATTTGAAGCAAAGTTAACGAAATTGGAATCACGTTACTACAACCAGTTCACGGCGATGGAAAAAGCGATTCAAAAGGCAAACAGCCAAAGTGCAACGTTAGCTTCTTATTTTAGTTAAGGTAAGTTGGAAAGGAAGTTAAGTATGGCGATAAATAATCCATATCAATCGTATCAGCAAAATTCAGTCAATACAGCATCCCCGGGAGAGCTTACATTAATGCTTTATAATGGCTGTTTGAAGTTCATCATGCTTGGGAAGAAGGGCATTGAAGCAGGAAATATCGAAGCGAAGAATACGAACATCATCAAGGCGCAAAATATTATCCGCGAATTGATGGTGACGCTGAATATGGATACGGATGTATCCAAAGATATGATGAGTCTGTATGATTTCATGAACCGGCGTCTGATCAAAGCGAATATGAAAAATGACCTTTCTACCTTGGAAGAAGTGGAAGGACTTGTTACTGAGCTCCGGAATACTTGGAAGGAAGTAATTCAGATCAATCGGAAAAAACAATTTACCCAAAGCGGTCAAGTGTAATGATAATTAGAACCTTTCATGATTTGACTGCTGAATTGCTTGCCGTTCTGGAAGATCGCACGATCACAGAGCGTGATGATAAAATAGAAAGGATCACAAAGCTGATTGATCAGCGGGATGGGCTTCTTTCTCAAATCAAACCGCCTTTTACTGGTGAAGAGCAACAGCTGGGCCGTGCAGTACTGTTGCTCAACCAACAGGTCGATCACTTGCTAAAGCTCCAAAAGCAGGAGATACAGCGGGATATCCAGGAAATAAATAAGAAGAAACGATCATCCAGTAAATACACGGACCCGTATGAAAGTCTGTCAGTGGATGGCATGTTTTATGATAAAAGAAACTGATTACCCTGCCTTTTGGATTCCAAACGGTTTTTATGTTAAATATTTTTAAATTTTCTGTAAATAATATAGGCTTAATTTTTTCTTTATAGCATAGCATTTGATATAATGAAGCTAGGGCAGACATCAACCCTTTCCAAACCTTCCGACAATTGTTTCATTATTTCGACATATTTCATGATGTGTTTCTAAAGGGAACCGGAGGGGTATTGTAGAATCTAACTGTATAGTCTTAATTTAAGGAGGACTCACTTTATGAATTACAACGTACGCGGTGAAAACATTGAGGTAACTCCAGCAATTCGAGAATACGTCGAAAAGAAAATTGGCAAGTTAGAACGATATTTTAACAATACACCAGATGCAAATGTGTTAGTGAATTTAAAAGTGAACAATAATACATCTAAGGTCGAAGTGACGATTCCTATGCAGAATTTGGTTCTTCGCGCTGAAGAGGAAAATGCGGATATGTATGCTGCCATTGACTTGATCAATGATAAGCTTGAACGCCAAATTCGTAAACATAAAACGAAGGTCAACCGTAAGTTCCGGAACAATCTATCGACAACACCCGATGCATTCGCCTTCAATATGGATGTTGACGAAGTGGTGGATGAATTCGAAGACGATAATGATATTGAAGTGGTCCGCAATAAGCGCTTTGATTTAAAGCCGATGGACAGTGAAGAAGCGATTTTACAAATGAATATGCTTGGTCACAGTTTCTTCGTTTACACGAATGCGGATACTAATACAACAAACGTAGTGTACCGCCGAAAAGATGGGCGCTATGGATTAATTGAACCTAGTTAACTATTAATCTAAGATCAAAAGCACAACCCAGTCTCTGGGTTGTGCTTTTTTAATAGAATTCGTTGGCTGTTGTTTTTAAAATTTTGTTCTCTAAAACATCGGAAAGTTCATTTCGAAGAACAAAAAATGTTCTTTATTAAGATAAATAGTCAGTTTTTTCTATTTAAATACCCCTAACTTTTGCACTATACTCGAATTTTTAGTTCTTTAAAAAGAACAACTAGTTATTTATGGATGCACTTATAATTGAGAGAATCAATATACCCCAACGAAATATTAAGAGAAGCAATATTTACCATTATACAAAAAAGCGAAATTGAATTAGTCAATGATAAATTACCTGCACTATGAATTTTCTTAATTTTGTAATATTTTGTCGGATAAAAGTTTTTGCTTTTATGTGGATTACCGACATAAAATAGCAATATATGGAGTATGTATCCGTTATAATATGATTATAGGTATTGTATTTGGTAATAAATACCATGACAAAGGCAAACTTATTGAAAGATTGGGGCGCAAAGGCACAGGTCTAAGGTCCTTGTGACTATGATGGCTGGTCTGCCTGAAATACAAAGAGTATTTTAGGAGGTAGAAGAGGTGGCTAATGTGGCAATGGATCAAGAATGGGTGAAATTGATTTCAGAAGCAAGGAGCTTGGGTTTCAAAAAAGAGGAAATCAGTGCTTTTTTAAAAAGGGAAAGCCTTGAGGTATCTTTTGAGGAGAACGATGGAAAATAGGTTTCGAACAAGATCGAGAACATCCCTATAAACAGTGGTTCGGTCCATTAGCTGTTTATAGGGTTTATTTCTCCTTGAGATTTTAGCGAGTCTAGCTTATTCAAACTGTATTCTTCAGGATTATGTAGGTAAACTAGTGCACTACCACTCTACTCCTCTTTATCTTTTCTCCATTTATTAAACTCGATGAATTCCCTGAATTGTTGTTTTGAAACACCTGAATTCATGGCTTCCTCAACGATTTTCATCCAGTCAGTGTCCAAGGTTTCCTTGTTTGGTGCATCATAAAGCAGGGCATCTACAGGAATGTTAAGTACGGCGGAGATTTTTTCAAGAAATTGAATAGAAGGATTCGTTTGTAAGTTCCGCTCGAGCGAACTTAAATAAGACTTTGCCACACCCGCTTTATCGGCAAGTTCAGTCATCGACATTTTCTTTTCTTCTCGCAGTTTTTTTACACGTTCACCAATCATCAATACCACCTCGAAACATGTTCTATTTATCTTCCGCTATTAAGTTTCAGTAGCCCACCTTATCATTCAAAACATGACGCCTGTAAGGTTGGATTACCTTGACATGCTATCGCTAGAGGGGACACAGCATCTAGTAATGGAAGGTTATGGATAATTCTCATTTACATATGGAATAGTGGGGGGGTTGCAACATATTTTTTATACTTCCTTCTATTTTAACAGTTTTACTCCTCATTTATCCATTGTTTTTCGCAAGAATTGAATTCAGGTCTATACCAGGTAAGTGACATGAAGTTGTACCTCTAGAATAGAAGTGGTAAAATTAAGCGTGCATTAGTAATAATAGAAGTTGTGTTTCTTCTTACTTATATGAATTTAGTCATTGAACGATCATTACCATAATAGAGGAGCGTTATTGAATGCTTAATATATTAAATAAAGTTTTTGATCCGAATAAGCGAGAAATCAAACGATTAGAAAAAATCGCCGATCAGGTCGAAGCATTGGCTGATGAGACGGCTGCGCTATCGGATGAACAGTTGCGTGCCAAAACGGAGGAGTTTAAGGAGCGTTATCAAAATGGGGAAACCGTTGATGATTTGCTTGTCGAGGCTTTTGCGGTTGCGCGTGAAGGTGCAAAGCGTGCTCTGGGCTTATATCCTTACCGTGTTCAAATCATGGGTGGGGCATCCCTTCATGATGGAAATATCTCCGAGATGAAAACAGGGGAAGGTAAAACCTTGACATCCACCATGCCTGTTTATTTAAACGCGCTTACCGGTAAAGGTGTACATGTCGTTACTGTAAATGAATACTTGGCACACCGTGATGCCACCGAGATGGGTGTATTGTATGATTTCCTTGGTTTGACCGTCGGATTGAATTTGAACAGTCATTCTAAAGAAGAAAAGCAGGCGGCGTACAATGCGGATATTACGTACAGTACGAATAATGAGTTAGGTTTTGATTACCTTCGTGACAATATGGTGTTATATAAAGAACAAATGGTACAGCGCCCGCTGCACTTTGCTGTCATTGATGAGGTCGATTCGATTTTGATCGATGAGGCGAGAACGCCATTGATCATTTCCGGTTCCGCACAAAAATCGGCTCAGCTTTATATCCAGGCCAATGCGTTTGTTAGAACCTTAAAAAAAGAAACGGACTACACATATGATGAAAAGACAAAAGGAGTTCAGCTGACGGAAGATGGGATGAATCGAGCTGAAAAAGCGTTTAATATCGATAATTTGTTCGATATTAATCACGTTACTTTGAATCATCATATCAATCAGGCGTTAAAGGCGCATGTTTCCATGCATTTGGATGTGGATTATGTGGTCCAGGAAGGCGAGATAGTCATCGTTGACCAATTCACTGGCCGTTTGATGAAAGGCCGCCGTTACAGTGAAGGTCTCCACCAGGCGATCGAAGCGAAAGAAGGACTTGAAATCCAAAATGAAAGCATGACTCTTGCGACGATTACATTCCAGAACTATTTCAGGATGTATGAAAAACTTTCAGGTATGACCGGTACAGCCAAAACGGAAGAAGAGGAATTCCGCAATATTTATAATATGAATGTCATTGCGATCCCGACAAACAGGAATATCATTAGGGATGACAGGGCAGATCTTATATACGCGACAACTGATGGGAAATTCAAGGCTGTTGTGGAAGACATCGCCGAGCGTTATAAAAAGGGTCAGCCTTTGCTTGTCGGTACGGTTGCCATCGAAACATCTGAAGTCATATCCGCCTATTTATCAAAAAAAGGAATCCCTCACGATGTTTTGAATGCCAAGAACCATGAGCGTGAAGCGGAAATCATTGCGAATGCAGGTAATCAAGGCTCAGTTACGATTGCTACGAACATGGCAGGGCGCGGTACGGATATCAAGCTTGGAGAAGGAGTCAAGGAGCTTGGAGGCCTTGCTGTCATCGGCACGGAACGTCATGAAAGCAGGCGTATAGATAACCAGCTGCGTGGTCGGTCCGGCCGTCAGGGAGACCCAGGGGTCACTCAATTCTATTTATCAATGGAAGATGAATTGATGCGCCGCTTCGGTTCGGATAACATGAAAAACATGATGGCACGCCTTGGAATGGATGATTCTCAGCCAATTCAAAGTAAAATGGTGACAAGAGCCGTTGAATCCGCACAGAAACGGGTCGAAGGCAATAACTTCGATTCACGTAAGCAATTACTGCAGTATGATGATGTTCTCCGTCAACAACGGGAAATTATATATAAACAGCGATTTGATGTCATGGAAAGTGAAAACTTACGTGAAATCGTCGAAACGATGATTACGGCATCCATCCAGCGAAATGTTGTCGCCTTTGCACCAATGGGTGATGAGGAAGGCTGGAATTTACAAGGCCTTGTGGATTACCTGAATGGTAACCTATTTAATGAAGGTTCAATCACTGTAGCTGAATTGGAAGGGAAAAATGAAACGGAATTGGTTGATTTCATTTTAGCAAAAGTGAAAGAAAGCTATGACCAAAAAGAAGAAGAGCTATCCGAAGAACAAATGCGTGAGTTCGAAAAAGTAATCGTTCTTCGTGCAGTCGATAGTAAGTGGATGGACCATATTGATGCAATGGAGCAATTGCGCCAAGGGATCCACCTTCGTGCTTATGGCCAGATCGATCCGTTACGTGAATATCAATCTGAAGGTTTCGCAATGTTTGAAGCCATGATTGCTTCAATGGAAGATGAAGTCGCCAAATATATCATGAAGGCTGAAATCCGTAACAATTTGGAGCGTAAGGAAGTCATAAAAGGGCAAGCGGTCAATCCGAAGGAAGAAGACGGGGGAAAAGTGAAAAAAGCCCCTGCCCGTAAAAAGGAAGACGTTGGCCGAAACGCGTTATGCCCATGCGGCAGCGGTAAAAAATATAAGAATTGCCATGGTAATTTAGGCTAAAGTTAGGTGTATAATGATTATGGGACGGTTAAGTGTGAGGCTTGCCGCCTCTTTTCATGTTTAGTTTGCATAAAGCAATATATTTGCATATAGTTTGAAGAGGTTTATTTGTAATGAAGGGAATCCCTCTTCAGGGATTTTTTTTAACATACTTAATGAGGTGAAGAGAAATGGAATTAGCAGAAATAAGAAATGAACTTGAACGGACAGCGCAACGATTAACGGACTTTAGGGGGTCTCTTTGACTTAGATGAAAAAGAGGCACGAATCGCACAGCTTGAAAATGAGATGACACACCCCGATTTTTGGAATGATCAGCAAAAAGCACAAAATGTCATCAATGAAACGAATGCTTTGAAAGAACAAGTCAATCAATTGTCCGATCTGAATGAATCATATGAAAATCTGGATTTGACATATGAATTAGTGAAAGAGGAGAATGATCAAGAACTTTTGGCTGAGCTGGAAGAAGAAATCACGATTCTTTCACAAAAGATGAATGACTTTGAACTTCAACTTTTACTAAGTGAAGAATATGACTCGAAGAATGCCATTCTTGAACTGCATCCTGGTGCAGGCGGAACGGAGTCCCAGGATTGGGGTTCCATGCTGCTTCGTATGTATACAAGATGGGGTGAAAAAAGAGGCTTTAAAGTGGAAACCCTTGACTACCTTCCAGGTGATGAAGCTGGAATCAAGAGTGTCACTTTAATTTTCAAAGGCCATAACGCCTATGGTTATTTGAAAGCGGAAAAAGGAGTACACCGTCTTGTCCGTATTTCTCCTTTCGATTCTTCAGGGAGACGCCATACTTCATTCGTTTCATGTGAAGTCATGCCGGAATTCGATGAAACGATCAACATAGAAATCCGCACGGAAGATTTGAAAGTCGATACGTACCGGGCAAGTGGTGCAGGCGGTCAGCATATCAATACAACTGACTCGGCAGTCCGGATCACCCATATACCAACGAACACCGTGGTAACGTGCCAAAACGAGAGATCTCAAATCAAAAACAAGGCCCAAGCCATGAATATGCTGAAAGCCAAATTGTATCAACGTGAAATTGAACAGCAACAAGCGGATTTGGATGAAATCCGTGGTGAGCAAAAGGAAATTGGCTGGGGAAGCCAAATTCGTTCTTATGTTTTCCACCCGTATTCCATGGTTAAAGATCACCGTACCAGTGCGGAGACCGGAAACTTGGGAGCGGTCATGGACGGGGATATCGATATGTTCATTGATGCGTACTTGCGTTCAAAATTATAAGATTAGCCAGTCGGACCGGTATCCCCGGTTCGGCTTTTTTTATGATTGCCTTTTTAACGAATCTTCTGGCTGACATTTACAGGATGGAAAAGGGATGCTCTACCTCGTTCGGCCAATACTAGTTAATAATGATGGTTCGAGGAGACTTATGCAAAATGAAGAAAAGATACCGGGAGCAGAAGCACCCTTTAATTCAAAAGTTAAAGGAGTATGGATTGGTGATTGTGGGTTCGGCCATAATTGCCATTGGTTTTAACGTATTCTTACTGCCAAACCAGGTTGCATCTGGCGGGGTCAGCGGGATTAGCACGATTCTCGATTCAACTCTCGGTTGGGAGCCGGCTTATGTACTTTGGGGTTTTAATATCCCATTGTTCATTGCGGGGCTTATTATCCTTGGAAGACATTTCGGAGCCAAAAGCCTGATTGGAACCTTGTTTCTGCCTTTAGTGGTATTTCTGACAAAGGATTGGGATGCATGGACGAATGATGCATTGCTTGGTTCGATTTGCGGGGGGATGATGGTCGGACTTGGGCTGGGGATCGTCTTTCGCGGGAAGGGCTCCACAGGGGGGACCGATTTGGCGGCACAGATTTTCCATAAGTATACCCATCTGTCATTGGGAACCTGTGTGGCTGTCATTGATGGAATCATCGTTTTAAGTGCTGCCATCGTTTTTGATATTGAAAAAGGGCTTTATGCATTAATAGGGCTATATGTGACAAGCAAGACGATCGACCTTGTCCAAATTGGATTGAACCGTTCGAAGATGTCTTTCATTATCACGAATAAAGAAATGGAAGTAAGGGATGCTATCATACATGAGCTGGACCGGGGTGTAACAGGCATATCCGGGTATGGCGGCTATACGGATGATACTCGTCCAATTTTGATGTGCGTAATAGACCAGTCGGAATTCACCAAATTGAAACAATTGGTGAAACTCGTTGACTCTAAAGCGTTTGTAATTGTAATGGACGCATCGGAGGTACTTGGGGAGGGTTTTAAACTGGATTGAAATTGGTATAATGTTCTTGTGATGGAATAAATCAGAGGGGGTAAATACAATGAAATTGAAATCGTTAGCCTTAATTTTGGGTACTTCTTTGGCTTTGGCTGCATGCGGTGGGAACGATGATACTGCAGATAAAAAGCCTTCAAGTGAAAATAATGAAACGACTACGGCAGGTGCCGGTGATGCCGCTAAAATTTATGAAAACAAATGTTCAAGCTGTCATGCAGTGAATCTTGAAGGCGGTGTGGGACCGAATTTAACGAAGGTCGGTTCTAAGCTTTCGAAAGAAGACATCGAAAAAGTCATAGCGAATGGCCAAGGTGGAATGCCAAAAGGGATAATCCAGGGCAAGGAAGCGAGCATGGTTGCAGAATGGCTTGCTGGACATAAGTAATATTAACGAGCGTTCTGCTTTTAGCAGGACGTTTTTTTAGCCTCCTTTAAAACCTCGAAACAACTCACATTCAATCCCTTATCAAGCAATTAAACCCTTGAAATATTACATATGATGTTGATATATGTCTAACTGAAATGAAACTGTAATATTTTTTAAGCTTAATTTGACAAAATATGATGTTATAATGTTTCTGTGCTCAAGTAAGAGAGATTCCTGTCAGATTTCAGTGAAAATTGTCGAAAAAGCTGTTGGTACATAGTGATAATACAAGCAAATTAGGTGGTTTTAGAATGATAGAAATGATAGATGTGAAAAAGACATATCCAAATGGCGTAATTGCCATTAATGGAATCAATGTGAAAATAAAGCCAGGCGAGTTCGTTTATGTAGTGGGTCCCAGTGGTGCCGGAAAATCGACCTTCATCAAAATGATGTATAGGGAAGAAAAGCCTACAAGCGGTAATATTTTGGTCAATGGCCTTAGCCTGCCAAGTATCCGCAATTCGAAAGTTCCTCTATTCCGCCGAAATATCGGTATGGTATTCCAAGATTTTAAACTCCTTCAAACATTCACTGCTTATGAAAATGTAGCATTTGCCATGGAAGTTATCGAAAAGGAACCAGAAGAAATCAAAAAGAGAGTCATGGAAGTTCTTGATCTGGTTGGCATTAAACATAAAGCTAGAATGCTGCCTTCCGAATTATCTGGTGGGGAACAGCAAAGGGTTGCGATAGCCCGTTCGATCGTAAATGATCCCAAGGTGGTCATCGCCGACGAGCCTACAGGGAATCTTGATCCTGAAACATCATGGGAAATCATGAACATATTTGAAGAAATTAATAAACGCGGAACTACACTTGTCATGGCCACTCATAATAGGGACATCGTCAACAATATCAAACGACGTGTCATTGCCATTGAAAGTGGAAAAATAGTTCGCGATGAACATCGAGGTGATTACGGATATGAAATTTAGAACATTGCTCCGTCACTTCCGTGAAAGTTTTAAAAATATTGGCCGTAATGGATGGATGACGTTTGCTTCAGTCAGTGCAGTAACGGTCACTCTATCATTGGTTGGCGTCTTTTTAGTGCTCATGATGAATTTAAATCATATCGCGGGAAATGTGGAGAAAGATGTCGAAGTTCGTGCACATATTGATAATGCAGCGAATGATGACGATATAAAAGCTATCGGTAAGCAAATTACGGAGATGAACGGCATTGAATCAGTGGTCTTCTCTCCAAAAGATGAAGAGCTTACGAATTTAATAGATGATTTAGGCGATAATGGTGATGCTTTTAAACCATTTGAACAGGACAACCCATTAAGGGACGTTTATATCATCAAAACGAAATCACCGCAAGATGTCATCAAGGTGGCAAAGGAAATCGAAGGCCTTGAGTATATCCAAAGTGTTAAATATGGACAAGGCTACGTCGAGAAACTGTTCAGCTTCGTAAATATTGCGAGAAACATAGGAATCGTTCTTATTGTAGGCTTACTATTTACTGCAATGTTCCTGATTTCGAATACGATTAAAATTACCATTGTAGCCAGAAGAAAAGAAATTGAGATCATGAGATTGGTAGGAGCAACGAATACATTCATCCGTTGGCCATTCTTCTTGGAGGGACTCTGGTTGGGAATCCTCGGTTCCATCGTTCCGATAGGTCTGATAGCAGTACTCTACTACAATCTATATAAATATGCAGCACCGCAAATCACGTTCAAATTCATAGATTTCCTGCCTGCAAATCCATTTATTTATCAAGTTTCGGCCATCCTCATCGTAATTGGTGCCGTTATCGGGATATGGGGCAGCTTGATGTCCGTCAGGAAGTTCTTGAAAGTATAAAAGTGTATCTTTACTCGAAAGCCAAAAGAAGCCAGACATAGAGAGACGTTACAAGGCATGGATGTAACGGGTTGAAAGGGGAAATGAAACGTTGAAAAAAAATATCATTGCCATGAATGCCTCCATCATGATCGGGTTGGGAAGCATTCTAGCGGCACCTTCGGTTTATGCTGAGTCGATTTCGAATTTAGAAAAACAGAAAGAATCCATCCAGGATAAACGTTCGGGTGTTGAATCGAATATTTCCGAAACGGAAAAGAAAATCGATAACCTGCAGGATAAGCAAATGACAGCAGAAGATCAAATCGCTGCCATTGAAGCGAAAATTGCCGAGTCTGCAAAAAAGATCGATGCTAAAAATGCTGAAATTACTCAAACGAAAAAAGAGATCGAGGCATTGAAAGAAGAGATTAAAGTATTAAAAGAGCGGATCGCCAAACGTAATGAAGTATTGAAGGAAAGGGCCCTTTCTTTCCAAGAGACTGGCGGGGACGTGAACTACCTTGAAGTATTATTCGGATCATCCAGTTTTGGGGATTTAGTTGACCGTGTCGGAGCTGTAGCGACAATCGCTGAAGCCGACCGCGATATTTTAAAAGAGCATGAGCTGGATAAAAAGGATCTGGAAGAAAAGCAAAAAGCCGTTGAAACGAAGTTAGCCAGTTTAGAAGTGGCAAAAGCTGAACTATTGGAAATTCAAAAGCAACAAAAACAGCAGAAGCAAGAAAAGGATGCTTTGGTTAAGAAATTAAAGCAACAAACTAAAAAGCATGAAGACGAGAAGATGGGTCTACAGGAAGAGAAAGCGAATCTTGCCGCTCAAGAAAAAGCGATCAAATCAGCCATCAGCTTAGAGCATCAACGTCTTGCTGAATTGGAAGCAGCCCGTAAAAAAGCGGCAGCCGAAGCGAAAAAACGTGCAGAGCAAGAAGCTGCGCAAGCTGCAGCACAAGCAGCTTCTCAAGCATCACAGGCAACCGAAACAAAAAAACAATCCACTTCTTCAGGATATAGTGCAAAAAGCAACAGCTCATCATCATCTTCACAATCTTCGTCTAATGTAAGTCAAGCGCCGGCTGTATCATCTGGTACTTTCACTAGACCTAGTGCAGGATATATATCTTCAACAATGGGTGAACGTTGGAATAAACAGCATGCCGGTATCGATATAGCTGCTAGCGGAACGGTTCCAGTTGTAGCGGCAGCCGACGGAGTCGTAAGCCGTTCTTACTTATCAAGTACATACGGTAACGTCGTCTTCGTTACCCATTCAATCGGCGGTCAGCAATGGACTACTGTGTATGCACACTTAAGTTCTAGACAAGTAGGCGAAGGTGCTGTAGTTGCCAAAGGTCAACAAGTTGGCATCATGGGTAACACAGGACATTCCTTCGGTCAGCATTTACACTTTGAGCTACATAAAGGCCCATGGAATTATAGCAAGTCAAATGCTGTTAATCCATTAAACTATATAAATATTTAATACCCAATATATCAATGGAAAAACAGACAAGGATAAATTCCTTGTCTGTTTTTTTGTGTGGTGTCACCATTTTCTATAAGCATATTCTTACCATTCCCTTCATATAGTGAAATACATATCAGGTCAGAAATGGGGATAAATATGGTCAAAAAATGGGTACTTCCTCTAGCAATCATCATGTCACTAGCCATTGGAGCAGTGGGGGGCATATATTGGACAAGCCTTCCGGCCAAGAATGAAGCAAAGGATGAAAGCCAAGAAATATCAAAGGATAAGGAATGGGCAAAAGTTGAACAAGCCTACGGTTTGATCGTAAGTCAGTATGTAGAACAGGTCGACGGTTCCAAACTGGTCGAGGGTGCCATCCAAGGCATGCTGTCAGCGTTGAAAGATCCTTACTCCGTATATATGGACAAGGAGACCGCTAAGCAATTCAATGAAACCCTGGACTCTTCTTTTGAAGGGATTGGGACTGAAATCGGAATGGAAGATGGTAAGGTCATCATCGTTTCTCCTTACAAAGATTCACCTGCTGAAAAAGCAGGATTAAAGCCGAAAGATCAAATCCTTAAGGTGAATGGCGAGAGTGTAGAAGGTTTGGATCTGTATGAGACACGCCTGAAAATCCGTGGCGAAAAAGGATCACCCGTCAAAATGGAAATAAAGCGGGCCGGTGTGGACAATCCTCTAGAATTCAGTATGGTACGTGCCGAAATCCCGTTGGATACCGTATTTTCATCAATTAAGGAAGTCACCGGAGAACAAATCGGTTATATCGAGTTGACCACATTCTCGGAAAATACTGCGACTGATTTCAAAAGGCAGTTGAAGGAGCTGGAAAAGCAGGGAATCAAGGGCTTGGTCATAGATGTACGCGGCAATCCAGGAGGTCTTCTTTCCAGTGTGGAAATGATTCTTGGCGAGTTTATCACGAAAGACAAACCCTATTTGCAAATTGCGGAAAGAACAGGAGAAACACAATCGTTTTTTACAAGCCTAAAGAAAGCGAAAAGTTATCCCATTGCCGTCTTGACGGATAAAGGCAGCGCCTCAGCCTCGGAAATCCTGGCTGGCGCGATGCATGAGGCGGGAGACTATCCATTGGTCGGTGAGAAGACCTTCGGGAAAGGTACAGTACAGCAAGCTGTACCAATGGGTGATGGCAGTAAGATTAAACTTACGTTATATAAGTGGCTGACGCCTTCAGGGAACTGGATCCATAAAAAAGGGATCGAACCGACAATCAAAGTGAAACAACCGGAGTATTTTGATGCACATCAGCTGGCCGTTGAGAAGGTATTGCAACGGGATATGAATGATGAACAAATCCAGTATGCCCAAAGCATTCTGAAAGGACTTGGATTTGAACCGGGTCGTGAGGATGGATATTATGATTGGAGTACAGAAATCGCAGTAAAAGCATTCCAAAAACAATTTGGCCTGGATGTGACTGGTAAACTGGACGCTAAAACCGCAGCACATCTGGAGTCCGCCATTCTGGATAAGATCCAGGATGAAGATAATGATATTCAGTTACGCACGGCTTTGAATTATTTAGTGAAATAAATTGATGGCACCGTTCCCCTTGGAGCGGTGCCTCTTTTGCATTTGATCGAGCCCCGCCTGCGAACATGAAGGCAGTATAGGGGAAACTTAAGATAAAGCTACTTTTTCTGCATCTTAATAGGCATGAAGGTTACATTTTTGATAGAATAGGAGGTAACTGACCAGAACGAAATTTGACAAAATTTTGATTACTTTTGAGGATGGTGGAAAGAAATTGACAACGGATTGGCTGACTGCATGCTTAATGGGATTAGGAAAACTCTTCCTTCATCCTTTGCTTTATGTTTCGATTGCCTATTGTTTATTCATCGGCTATCTTCGCGTTAAACGGGAACGCCATGATTTCAATACGAAGATTTACAGTTTTTCCATGGAGCTGCGTTCCATGTTACCTCAAGGATTGATATGGGGATTGATCCTTTCCTTCGTCACGCTGGCTACTGGACTAGCCATTCCTTTGGCGGCTCTGTTCATCATGGCAGTGGTTACGGTTTTGTCCATGCTATCCATGAAAAAGAGGTTTGTTTCCCCCGTTTATACAGTGGGACTCACCTTCTTTATCCTTTTCTTTTTATATGATAGTGATATCCAGCTGACTTTA
Source organism: Bacillus sp. ISL-4 (assembly GCF_018613275.1). NCBI lineage: Bacteria > Bacillati > Bacillota > Bacilli > Caryophanales > Bacillaceae > Bacillus > Bacillus sp. ISL-4. The sequence continues at coordinate 270,660 of NZ_JAGGQN010000014.1, read as the reverse complement.
TTTCAGGATGCCTTTAATCAGCTGGATCGGTCCGTATATCCGACACTTGTTATTTTGATAGGATTATTACTGATTGCTGAAGGGTTTTTGATTGCTGGCAATGGAAGTGAAAAGGTCTCTCCTCAGTTGGAGGTATCCAAGAGGGGGCAGCCGATAGGTGTGTATGTTTCACAGCGAATCTGGCTAATTCCCATGTTCGTTATGATTCCTGGCGGACAACTTCCAGTGCCTTTCGAATGGTATCCAGTTTTTTCAATCGGGGACATGTCCCTATCGCCGATCGTACTGCCCATTTTAATCGGCTTTAAGCAAAAAGTTCATGGGACGCTTCCGGAACTGGCCATTAGGGCGCAAGGCAAAAAGGTAGGAGCATTGGGAATTGTGATTACGATATTGGCGGCAGTTGGTTACTGGTACCCCCCATTTGCAATCATAACGGCTGTTTTAGCAATCCTTGGTCGTGAATTCCTGCACTATACCCAGAAGGCAATGGATCAAAGGCTTCCTTTTTATTTTTCGAAAAGTAAGCTGGGTGTCCAGATCTTAGGCGTTATCCCTCAATCTCCGGCAGATAAAATGGGGTTGCAAAAAGGCGAGGTCATTTCGAAAATAAATGGGGTCGTCGTCAGGGAAGAAGGAGAGTTATACAGGGCGCTCCAAATAAACCGGGCACATTGCAAGCTTGAGGTCATCGATAACAATGAACAGATACGTTTTGTGCAAAGAGCTCTTTTTGACGGGGAGCATTACGAATTGGGCATCTTGTTCGTAGACGATCAATTAAAGGAAAGCGGACAAGTGGGTTAATGACACATTAATATAAAATAAAAAGGCCTTTCTCGATTTGTATCGAGAAAGGCCTTTTTTAAAATATTACTTTTCAAGCATGATCTTTTCTATATCGTCCAGCATTTTATTAGCTGCAATTACTCCGCCAGCTGTATTCCATGTTGCGTCGCTAACCTCATGGGCATTTCCATTTTTGACTGCATCAAGGTTTTTCCAAAGTGGATCATTAGTCCATTCTTTTGCTGTGCTTAGGGCCTGTTTGTCCCCTTCAGGAGCGTACGTGAAGTAGAAGAGAATATCTCCATCCATTTTAGGGATGACTTCTTTCCCAACCTCAATGGCAAGGTTACCTAATTTATTATCTGCAGTGAAAAGTTCCTTCTGTTGTTCTGCACGTTTAAATCCTAATTGATCGAAAATCACTCCAGAGAATGAATCTGTGTAATAAATACGAGTAGTTCCAGCCATGAAACGAACAATGGAAACTTCTTGATTTACTTTATCACCCAATTTAGCTTTAAGATCTGCTGTTTTTTTATCGAATTCTGCAATTACATCGTTACCTTTTTCTTCAAGGTTCAAGGCTTTTGCATATAGTTTAAAGTTTTCTTTCCAATCTCCTCTTAGCGTTTCCGAGAAAACGGTAGGGGCGATCGCAGATAATTTATCATAAACAGCCTCTTGGCGTATCTTGCTTCCGATAATCAAGTCAGGCTTCAGTGATGCGATTTTTTCTAAGTTAACTTCATGTTCAACACCAACAACTTCGACCCCATCCATATCATCTTTAATATGGTCGTACCAAGGGTCACCAAGCCATGATTGAACGGCACCAACAGGTTTAATTCCTAAAGCAAGCAATGCCTCAGTACCTTCATTCGTTAAAACGACCACTCTTTTAGGCGTTTCTTTCAACTCGGTAGTGCCCATGGCATGCTCAATTGTGTAGCTTTTATCTTCTTTCTTGTCTTCAGCTTTATTTCCATCGGCTTTATCATCCGAATTCCCGCAAGCTGCTAGAAGAAAGACTGCAAATATTGTAAAAATCGTTAATAATGACTTAAATCTAAACATCTATGTACCCCTCCCGATTTTTCAGCAAATGATAATCATTCGCACTTAACAGCATCATCATAAAATGAATATACTTTTCTGTCAATATATAAATGAAAATGATTCTCAAATTCGTTGACATAATCCCATTACCACCAGTAAAATATTACTATACAAACGTGATTGGAAAGGTAACTGGATATGTTATTAAAATATACATGGCAGAAATGGATGGGGCTGTTCATTACCATTCTTTTGCTGCTGTTTTTACTGTGCTCAAGCATTGTATACGGTTATACAGATACAACATGGAAAATGGCCATCGATGCTTTTACCCATTTCAATGGGACGAATGAACACATTGTCATTCAATCAGTAAGACTTCCGCGTGCCCTGATTGCTTCGGCAATTGGTGCAAGTTTAGCCATCTCGGGGGTTTTGATGCAAACGCTAACTAAAAACCCCCTGGCCTCTCCAGATATCTTCGGGGTCAACGCCGGGGCGGGATTGGCGGTTGTCACTGGGGTCACCGTGTTTGGGATAAGCAATCTTCAAGTATTCACATGGCTCTCATTCATAGGGGCGGCCATAGCCGCGATAAGCATATATATGATTGGAAGCATGGGACGCGGCGGCTTGACACCGATGAAGCTGACATTGGCAGGTGCAGCCATGACGGCCATGGTAGCTTCACTTACACAAGGTCTTCTTGTTTCTAATGAGGCTCTTTTAGATCAAGTCCTATTCTGGCTTGCCGGATCCGTTTCCGGTAGAAGTCTAGATAATTTAGTTGCCGTCCTGCCTTATCTTGTCGCAGGATGGGGCCTTGCCTTGATCATGTCCGGTAAAATGAATGTGTTATCAATGGGTGAAGATGTTGCGAAGGGCCTTGGACTGAATATAGTTTTCCTTAAACTGGTCCTGGGACTGGCAATCATACTGCTCGCTGGCGGATCAGTGGCGGTTGCGGGTCCGATTGGCTTTATAGGAATCGTCGTTCCGCATCTTACCCGTTCAATAGTAGGAATCGATCATCGCTGGTTGATTCCCTTCTCTGGACTTTTCGGGGCGGTGCTTTTGATTGCGGCCGATGTCATATCCAGGTATATCCTGATGCCTCGAGAAGTTCCGGTTGGAGTCATGACAGCCATAATCGGGACCCCATTCTTTATTTATATAGCTAGAAAGGGGTTCAGCGGTCGATGAAGTCATATAAGAGCTTTCGTTTGTTTAATGAAAAAATATCATTCTTGATGGATAAAAAAGCTATGATCGTGGTTTTCATATTATTTTTAGTCACTTCACTAGTGTTTGTGATCAGTACTGGAGTGGGTGAAATGAATATAAATCCGTTAAGTGTCCTCCAGGTCTTTATCGGAGGGGGGACGGAGAGCGATCGGCTTATTATCCAATCTTTCCGACTGCCTAGAATAATTGTTGCCCTGCTGGTAGGGATGGGCCTTGCTGTAGCTGGAGGGATCCTTCAAGGGATGATTCGGAATCCGCTTGCTTCCCCGGATATCTTGGGGATAACAGGAGGAGCGACAGTGGCGGTCGTTGGATTCCTGGCCATTTTTAGCGATAAGAATCATTCTTTAACGGTGAGCATCAATTGGCTGCCGTTAGCTGCATTCATTGGTGCGACGGTCGTGGCCTTTCTTGTTTATTCATTAGCCTGGAAAAATGGAGTTCCCCCGATAAGGCTTGTGTTGATCGGGATTGGGGTGATGGCTTTAATGAAGGCACTCACTACAATGATGATGATTCTTGGCCCAGTCTATCAAGCGAGCCAGGCCAACCTTTGGATCACGGGGTCAGTGTCTAACTCCACCTGGAATAATATCGCTGTACTGGCACCATGGACGATACTATTCCTGTTAATCGCCTTCCTTTATGCCAGGAATATTAATTTACAGGAGCTAGGCGATGACCTTGCAACGGGGCTTGGGGGACATGTCCAAAAACAGCGGTTTGCATTATTGATGATCAGCACGGCCTTGATTGGTGGTTCCACGGCATTTGCCGGCGGAATAGGGTTTGTGGGATTAATGGCACCCCATATGGCCAGAAGGCTGGTTGGTTCGAGTTTTGGAGTGTTACTGCCCACTTCAGCTTTGCTTGGCGGCATCCTGGTTATGGTGGCGGATTTAATTGGACGGACCTTATTCTCACCTTTGGAAATACCGGCTGGTGTCTTCACAGCGAGCATCGGGGCACCATACTTCATTTATTTACTATATAAAACGAGGAATTCGTAAATCCGATAAATGTAGAAAGCAGCAGTCATCCTATGGATGGCTGCTGCTTCTTTTCGTTAAGCTTCTTTAGCTGCTTCGATTTCGATGGTAAGCGTGATTTGATCGCCGATCAGTACGCCGCCTGTTTCTAATGCCGCGTTATAGGTTAGCCCATAATCACTGCGTTTGACTTTCCCTTTTCCGCTAAATCCAGCTTTTTCATTTCCCCATGGATCTTTCCCTTGGCCTTCGAAGGTGATGCTGAAAGTTTCTTCTTGTGTGATTCCATTAAGAGTCACATTTCCAGTTACATCGTATTCATCTTCATCCGTTTTCACAATTTTTGTTGATTTGAATGTTAATGTAGGATTGTTTTCTACATCAAAAAAATCAGCGGAACGCAAGTGATTATCCCGGTCTGCATTGCGTGTGTCAATACTGGCCACATCAACGGTAAAATCGATTTCTGCAGTTGTTAAATCCAATGGGTTTGCTAGAATGCTTGCTTCGAACTTATTGAAACTTCCTTTTACTTTAGCAATCATCATATGTTTTACGGAAAATTCAATAGCACTGTGAGTCGGGTCGACTGTCCATTTTGTATTTGTCATGGTTATTCCTCCTAATTATTAATCTTGAATTTATATATCTTTAATTTGAGATGTTTTAACTTAATGTAATTATAAGAGGTGGAAGCAATAGTGTCAACTGAAAGTTTTCCTTAATTTTGAAAACATGAAAAACCCTGTGCATTTATTGGGCACAGGGTTTTTTCTCATGAAGAATATCCTATATTAATTGGCATGCTCTTTCTCTTCTTGATTGGTCACTTTACTCGGCCAAAAAGCACGGCGGCCAAGTAGGGTGGTGATTGCAGGAACAAGGAACGGGCGCACAATGAATGTGTCCATTAACACACCAAGAGCAGTAATGAGCCCGAATTGAACCAATACTTGAATCGGAAGTGTGGCTAGAACGGAAAAAGTCGCTGCCAAGATTATTCCTGCGGAAGTGATGACACCGCTTGTTTCGGCAACGCCCTTTCTGATGGCCTGCTTGATTGGCATCGTTTCTTTCTTACGCCAAATGCTCGAAACCATGAAAATGTTATAATCCTCTCCAAGCGCAACCAGGAATATGAAAGAATAAAGTGGAATTGTCCCCTCTATGGCATCGACACCCATGAAATAGTGCAGGATTATCCAACCTAAGCCCATTGCTGCAAAGAATGAGAGAATGACTGTCCCCATTAAATACACCATGGCTGTCACAGATCGCAAGTAGGCTAAGAGGAGCAGGGAAATCAGGACGATGATGATCGGGATGATTATGAACTCATCGGATTTTACGGTATCCCTTTTATCGAATTGCGTTGCAGTTTGCCCGCCAATCCAAACCTTTTCATCAACGGAAGATATATTGGCGGCCTTCAATTCTTTCTCCGCCATTGTGCGGATTTCCGGAATGGAATCAATGGCCTCGATAGCATATGGGTTCAAGTTGAATGTGACCTCATAGGATTGCAGATCTTTATTGGATTTACTTGTGACTGGATCGGCCACACTTTCAACAATATTCATCCTCTCTAATGCCAGCGCTAAATCGATATCTTCACCATTCGTATCGATAACCATTGTGGCTGGTGCCAGTTCGCCCGGTGAGTACGAGTCGGAAATGACAGAATAGCCTTCACGGGAGTTCATATCTTTAGGGAAGGAAGAGAGAATATCATATGAATATTTTATTTGTGAAGAATAGCCAGCTAAAACACTGAAGATGATCAGGCATGTAAGAATGACAGTCCATGGCTTGGTCGTGACGATATGACCAATCCATATACCGATGCGGCCATCTTTATGCTTTTTGACGGCTTTTCCCTTTTTCTTAGCCCGTGCTTCTTCCATTTCAGGAGTACGCGGAACGATCGGGAAGAAGGAAGCCCTTCCGAATATAGAAAGCAATGCCGGTACAAGTATTAAAGCTGCCAGCATCATGATTAAAATGGACAAGCTGAATGGGACAGCGAAACGGTGGTAGGCTCCGTATTTGGCTACAAGCAATGTAAGCAGGGAGATGACGATAGTAAGTCCGCTCATCGCAATGGCGCCTGATGAATCTTTAAATGCGGCGATCATGGCTTTCCGTTTGCTTTTATGATTCCTTAATTCACTTCTGTAGTGAGAAATTAAAAATAGACAATAATCCGTTCCGGCACCGAATAATAATACGGTCATGATTGAAATTGCCTGTGAATCGACTGTAATCCAACCATGGTCTGCCATGAATCCAAGGATAGGGCTCGTGACAATATAGGCGAAGCCTACTCCGATTAGAGGAATGAGGGCTAAAAGCGGGGAGCGGTAAATGAGTAATAAGACGACAAGTACAAGTATTACTGTCGCTAATAGCAATTTGAAATCAGCACCTGAAAATAAACCCGTTGCATCGACGGATATCCCTACAGGGCCTGTCACTCGAAGGGATAATTCATTTGAATCTGTCGGGACCTTGAATGGGTCCGATCCAATGCGTTCCGAGACTTGCTCATTAATGCTTTCAAGATTTTTTTCGAGAATTTCAGTCTCGGTCTTTTCCTTAAAGAAAATCGGCTGTACGAAAGTCGTTCCATCTTCTGAAACCGATCCTTGAAGAGCAGGCAACGGAGTTTCATGAAGCGGCGGTAAAAAAGATTGCTGTGTCAATGGGTTATCTGTCAGTTCTTTGGAAAGGTACTGGATTTCAGCCAAGTCGGCCTCTGTCAGTCCACTTTCCCGATGCCATGTAAGGAGGGCAGGTAATCCAGAGGATTTTGGAAACTCTTCTTTAATAAGTTCATCAGCCACGACAGAAGGTGAGTCTTCGGGCAAGTCTGCGGCATTATTTGCTGTTCGATCATTTACGGCAGGCAATGTGAAGGTTAATGCGATTGCTGCAATTATCCATACAGCAATGACAACCCAACGACCGGATTTTCCAGTCATCATCCTGCCAAGTCTTCCTAATATTGATTCGTCCAATGAAGGCACCCCGCTTTTTGAATTTTTTATCCTTAGTTCATTATAATGGAGCGCTGTTGTCATATACAAAAATGGGTATGCTTCCTCCATGCTTCTACTAAATGCTTCAAAGCTTTCTTATCATTATATGATTTACACCAGTTGTTAATGGCATTAACATATGATCAGCGATATATAGGGGAAATTTAACTAATTTCAATTAAATTTGAAGATTGAAGAGTGAAATATAGGGAATAGGGGAAAGTATAGTAGTATTGTGGCTTTTATTAACAGAGGAGGGATATTTTGTCTGATAAATCCAAAAAACCAAATGATGAATCGAAAGAAACATTAACGAACAGGCAAGGGCACCCGGTAACGAATAACCAGAGTCTTAGAACTGTAGGAAACAGAGGACCTAGTACACTTGAGAACTATGATTTCCTGGAAAAGATCAGCCACTTCGATAGGGAGCGTATCCCTGAACGGGTGGTGCACGCCCGTGGTGCAGGTGCACATGGTTATTTCGTTCCGACCGGTAAAGCGGGGGACGAGCCTATTTCAAAATATACGAGAGCAAAGGTTTTTCAGGAAGAAGGTAAAAAAACCCCGGTATTCGTGAGATTTTCATCTGTTATTCATGGAGGGACGTCCCCGGAAACGTTACGTGATCCCAGGGGATTCGCGGTTAAATTTTATACGGAGGATGGGAACTGGGATCTTGTAGGCAATAACCTGAAAATTTTCTTTATCCGTGATGCCATGAAATTCCCGGATTTGATTCATGCCTTTAAACCCGATCCGGTCACGAACATTCAGGACGGCAGGAGGATTTTCGATTTTTGCTCGAGCTCACCTGAAACATTCCATATGATTACCTTTGTGTTTTCCCCATGGGGCATTCCAGCTAACTACCGCATGATGCAAGGGTCAGGGGTCAATACTTATAAATGGGTGAATGAGGAAGGGAAAGCGGTGCTTGTCAAGTATCATTGGGAACCGAAACAAGGGATCAAGAACCTGACACAGCAAGAGGCAAATGAAATTCAAGCTACGAATTTCAATCATGCCACACAGGATCTATTTGAAGCGATCGAACGCGGGGACTATCCTGAATGGGATCTCAACGTACAGATCATGAGTGATGATGAGCATCCTGAGTTGGATTTTGATCCGCTGGATGATACGAAAATCTGGCCGAAAGATGAGTTCCCATGGCTGCATGTAGGTACGATGGTTTTGAATAAAAACCCTGAAGACTATTTCACTGAAGTCGAACAGGCTGCTTTCGGCACCGGTGTCCTAGTGGATGGACTGGACTTTTCTGATGACAAGATGTTACAGGGACGTACATTCTCTTATTCCGATACACAGCGTCACCGTGTTGGTGCGAATTATCTGCAATTGCCGATTAATGCGCCAAAGAAACCAACTGCCACGAATCAGACTGGCGGACAGATGCAATATGAAGTTGGCAGAGGCAGCCAAAACCCCCACATCAACTACGAACCATCAACTGTCGGCGGCTTGAAAGAAGCCAAGCAAACGGGCAAGGAGTATACACCTATGGTGGAAGGGAAACTTGTTCGTGAGACAATCGATCGCCAAAACAATACGAAACAGGCTGGTGAAACATTCCGTGAATTCGAGGATTGGGAAAAAGACGATTTAATTTCCAATTTAGTGGCGGCATTGGCTCCTGCCGACAAGCGCATTCAGGAAAAAATGATAGCTCTTGCCGAAGAGGCCGATGAAGAGTATGGCCGCAGATTGAAAGAGGGACTGGCTGCGGCTTCTGAACATACGGACTCTTCAAAACCTCTGGGCGGGACGGATAACCCTGAGGACGCCGTTAGAAAAGGACATGAAGCGGATCCATATTGAGTGGGATGAAAAGAAGCAAACTTCTCTTTAAGGGGTTTGCCTCTTTTTTTTATGGGCATAATTGGAGGATGTGTGGAATGATATTCTGATGATGCCTTGAAAATCAAGTAGGAAATTGATTGGCAAAAAACTTGATAATCATTTAAACTGAAACTACTCTATTTTTCTCTTATAAAGGAGATGAAAAAATGATTAAAATTCTTTCTGCCCTTTTCCTTCCTTGCCTACTTGTCATGCTATTTTCAAGAGTCACCTATAACAATGTCGTGGGCCTTGTTTTAACTGTTGCCTTGATTACAGCTTCCGCATATAAAGGTTATACGCATACAAACTTATTGATCATCGTCGATGCCTTATCCCTGACAGTGGGATTTTGGTTATCAAAAAGAATGATGAAACGTACATCCAAGAGCGCCTGACACTAAAGGTGCTTTTTTTGTACTCAAACATGTCATTTCCCCTCAACACATCATGAAGTCCATAAAACAAAAATAGAATGGATGTTCGCTTATTGCTGGTTTGTTTTAAGGCTAATGTGGTAGAATGTGTATATATGCTTTATTAAACCGGAATAAATATAAGGGATATTGGCATGTCCCGTTTTCATATAAAAATATTTCAATAGGAGGCTATGCTTGGTGAAGGATAAGTTTGAGTTAGTCTCAAAATACTCTCCTCAAGGAGATCAACCGGCAGCGATTGAAATGCTGGTCGAAGGGATTAAGGAAGGCAAGGAAATGCAGACGTTATTGGGGGCAACGGGGACAGGGAAAACGTTCACCGTTTCCAATGTGATTCAAAGAATCAATAAACCGACTCTTGTCATTGCCCACAATAAAACGTTGGCGGGGCAGCTTTACAGTGAGTTCAAAGAGTTCTTCCCTAATAATGCCGTTGAATACTTCGTTAGCTATTATGATTACTACCAGCCAGAGGCTTATGTTCCATCCACGGATACATTCATCGAAAAAGATGCAAGCATCAATGATGAAATCGATAAACTGCGTCACTCGGCAACCTCATCTTTGTTCGAAAGGAAAGATGTCATCATCATTGCCAGCGTTTCGTGCATATATGGACTCGGTTCCCCTGAAGAGTACCGGGAGATGGTTGTTTCCCTCCGAACAGGCATGGAAATAGACCGGAATGCCTTGCTGCACAGACTCGTGGATATTCAATATGAGAGGAATGATATTGCTTTCCAACGGGGGACCTTCCGCGTTCGCGGCGACGTGGTCGAAATTTTCCCGGCTTCACGTGATGAACATTGCGTACGGGTCGAGTTTTTTGGGGATGAGATTGACCGCATCCGTGAAGTCAATGCCCTGACTGGTGAAATTACTGGTGAACGGGAACATATTGCTATTTTCCCGGCTTCCCACTTCGTAACCCGCGAAGAGAAAATGCGGATAGCCATTCAAAATATCGAAACGGAACTGGAAGAGCGATTGAAGGAATTAAGGGAAGATGAAAAACTCCTTGAAGCACAGCGCTTGGAGCAGCGGACCCGTTATGATTTGGAAATGATGCGGGAAATGGGCTTTTGTTCAGGGATCGAGAACTATTCCCGCCATTTAACCCTTCGTCCCTCAGGTGCGACACCATACACTTTAATGGATTATTTTCCAGAGGACTTCCTATTGGTCGTGGACGAATCACACGTAACCCTTTCGCAAATCCGCGGAATGTTCAATGGAGATCAGGCGCGGAAGCAAGTGCTCGTCGATCATGGCTTCCGTCTGCCGTCTGCAAAAGATAACCGCCCGCTAAGATTTGAAGAATTTGAAAAAAAGGTACATCAATCCATATTCGTTTCGGCAACTCCGGGACCATTTGAACTCGAACATACGCCAGAAATGGTTCAGCAGATCATCCGTCCTACCGGATTGCTGGATCCGACGGTAGAAGTGCGGCCGATTGAAGGGCAGATAGATGACATGATCGGTGAAATACAGGAGCGCGTCAAAAAGAACGAGCGTGTGCTCATTACGACCTTGACGAAAAAGATGTCCGAGGATTTAACTGATTATTTAAAGGAAATCGGCATCAAGGTCCAATATCTTCATTCTGAAGTGAAGACCTTGGAAAGGATAGAAATCATCCGGGAACTTCGAATGGGCAAATATGATGTACTCGTTGGAATCAACCTTTTAAGGGAAGGCCTGGATATACCGGAAGTGTCGTTGGTGACCATTCTGGATGCCGATAAGGAAGGGTTCCTTCGCTCGGAACGTTCGCTTATTCAAACGATGGGCCGTGCAGCCCGTAATGCAAACGGTCACGTCATCATGTATGCAGACCGCATCACGAATTCGATGGAACTTGCCATCAATGAAACGAGGCGGCGCCGTGAAATCCAGGAAGATTATAATAAAGAGCATGGAATAATGCCTCAAACCATTCAAAAGGATATCCGTGACTCCATAAGGGCAACTCATGTTGCCGAAGAAGGCGAAGAGTATAAAGAAGACCTTGCACCAAGCCTCGCGAAGCTCCCTAAAAAAGAGCGTTTAAAAGTGATGGAGAGCATGGAAAAAGAAATGAAGGAAGCGGCAAAGGCACTGGATTTCGAGCGAGCTGCCGAGCTGCGTGATTTATTACTAGAGTTGAAAGCGGAAGGGTGACGAAACATGGCAATGGATAAAATTGTGATAAAAGGCGCCAGGGCCAACAATTTAAAGAATATTGATATCACGATACCGAGAGACAAACTTGTTGTGCTGACCGGATTATCCGGATCTGGAAAGTCTTCCTTGGCTTTTGATACGATTTATGCAGAAGGGCAAAGACGTTATGTAGAATCACTGTCCGCTTATGCTCGTCAATTCTTAGGCCAAGTGGATAAACCGGATGTCGATGCGATCGAAGGTTTGTCACCAGCCATTTCCATAGACCAGAAGACGACCAGTCGAAATCCTCGTTCAACCGTTGGGACTGTTACGGAGATCTATGATTATTTAAGGCTGTTATTTGCACGGGTCGGCAGGCCGACCTGTCCGATCCATAATATTGAAATCACCTCACAAACGATTGAGCAAATGGTGGACCGTATTCTTAATTACCCTGAGCGAACCAAGCTTCAGGTATTGGCGCCGCTTGTCTCGGGCAGAAAAGGGACACATGCAAAAGTCTTGGAGGAAGTTAAGAAACAAGGATATGTCCGCATTCGTGTGAATGGGGAAATGCATGATCTCAGCGAGGAGATCACTCTCGAAAAAAATAAAAAGCATTCAATTGAAGTCATCATAGACCGGATCGTCATTAAAGAGGGTATCATGGCGAGGCTCGCAGATTCATTGGAAAGTGCTTTGCAGCTTGGCGAAGGCAAAGTCATCATCGACGTCATGGGTGAGGAAGAGCTGCTGTTCAGTGAACATCATGCTTGTCCATACTGCGGATTTTCGATTGAAGAGTTAGAGCCGAGAATGTTCTCCTTCAATAGCCCATTTGGGGCATGCCCGGATTGTGATGGCTTGGGGGCGAGGCTTGAGGTGGACCGTGATCTGGTCATCCCGAATAACGAATTAAGCCTCCGCCAACATGCGATTGCGCCATGGGAGCCGACGAGTTCTCAATATTATCCGCAGCTCCTTGAAGCGGTAGCCAACCATTATGGGATAGATATGGATGTGCCCGTTAAAGATTTACCGGAAGAAAAGATGGATAAGGTCTTGCTTGGTTCAGGTAAAGATAAGATATATTTCCGTTATAAAAATGATTTTGGAAGAGTGCAAGAAGGATATATTCCTTTTGAAGGAGTTTTAAGAAACATCGAAAGGCGCTTCAAGGAGACGAGTTCAGACTATATTCGTGAGCAAATGCAGAAATATATGTCAGAACATCACTGTCCGACCTGTAAGGGTCATCGATTAAAAAAAGAGAGTCTTTCCGTGCTCATTCAAGGGGTCCATATAAGTGAAACGACAGCTTTATCAGTAGAAGATGCGTTAGTATTTTTCGATGAGCTTGATTTGACTGAAAAGGAAGCTGCAATTGCGAGATTGATTTTACGTGAAATTCGTGAGCGGCTCGGTTTCCTGGCTAATGTAGGTTTGGAATATTTGACGTTGAGCAGGGCAGCGGGAACATTATCAGGCGGTGAAGCGCAGCGTATACGATTGGCTACGCAGATCGGTTCCCGATTGACGGGAGTACTCTATATTTTGGATGAACCTTCAATAGGGCTGCATCAGAGGGATAACGATCGATTGATCGAAACATTGAAGAATATGCGAGAAATCGGGAACACCCTGATTGTTGTCGAGCATGATGAAGATACGATGATTGCTGCGGACTATTTGATCGATGTTGGTCCTGGAGCAGGAGCGCATGGAGGGGAAATAGTGGCCGCTGGTACTCCGGAAGAGGTCATGAATAACCCTAAATCCTTAACGGGCCAATATTTAGCAGGGAAGAAATTCATTCCATTGCCATTGGAACGCCGGAAAAATGATGGCCGTGTCATTGAAATAAAAGGTGCCAAGGAAAATAATTTGAAAAACGTTAATGTGAAATTCCCACTGGGGGTCTTTACAGCCGTTACAGGAGTCTCTGGATCAGGGAAAAGTACATTAGTGAATGAGATCCTCCATAAATCGTTGGCTCAAAAGCTGAATCGGGCAAAAGCCAGACCAGGCGATTTCCGTGAGATCAAGGGAATTGAGCATTTAGATAAAGTCATTGATATTGATCAATCACCGATCGGCAGAACCCCACGATCGAATCCAGCTACCTACACGGGTGTATTCGATGATGTTCGTGACGTATTTGCCTCGACTAATGAAGCGAAGATCCGCGGTTATAAAAAAGGAAGGTTCAGTTTCAATGTGAAGGGCGGTCGCTGTGAAGCATGCCGAGGTGATGGCATTATCAAGATTGAAATGCATTTTCTTCCAGATGTCTATGTCCCATGTGAAATCTGTCATGGGAAACGTTATAACCGGGAAACTCTTGAAGTGAAATATAAAGGGAAAAACATTTCCGACATCCTCGATATGACAGTTGAGGAAGGCGTTAGTTTCTTTGAAAATATCCCAAAAATCAAACGGAAGCTACAAACGATTTATGATGTTGGTTTGGGTTATATCAAGCTTGGGCAGCCTGCTACCACTTTATCAGGCGGTGAAGCGCAAAGGGTGAAACTTGCTTCTGAATTGCATCGCCGTTCCACTGGGCGCTCCTTTTATATCTTGGATGAACCAACTACCGGACTTCATGTCCACGATATAGCAAGGCTGCTCCAGGTTCTGCAGCGGCTGGTTGACAATGGGGATACAGTTCTGGTGATCGAGCATAATCTGGATGTCATCAAGACGGCGGACCATATTATTGACCTGGGACCGGAAGGCGGAGATAAGGGCGGAACAATCGTCACTTATGGAACACCTGAAAAAATATGTGAAGTTTCCGAATCGTATACGGGAAAATACTTAAAACCTGTACTTACCCGTGATCAAATTCGTATGGAAAATTGGATTGAAGAAAAAGAAACTCAGCATGAACATGCTTAAAAGAACAAGCCATCAGGCTTGTTTTTTTGTAGAAAAATGACGGTGCGCATTTAATCAATCATTTGATTAATGAATAGGAAAACAAGATATTTCCGGGGAAATCATACATCTTCCGTTTCGGAAATTGTCATTTCCCTTTGTCGAATGATGGGAAAAACGGTATTTATGAAACTTTTTAGATATCTGGGCGTATGTATGAATAAAATGATAGAAGAAAGCGAGGAATGTTCATGCAGGAGGAAAGAAAGAAAATCTTAGAAATGATTCAGGATGGAAAGTTATCAGCGGAAGAAGCCATGGGCTTATTGGAAGAATTAGATAAAGCCAGTCAGGAAAGTGAAGCTAAAGAGCAGAAATTGCAAAATGAATTATCGACGGTAGTCGTGGATAAGAAAAGTGAGGGAAGCACTCAGGATACGTTTAAGAAGAATATCCAGTCATCGAAAGAAAAGATTATTGATTTCGTTGAAAGTGCTTTTAAGAAAATCAAAGAAACGGACCTTGATTTCAATTTTGGGAAATCTGTGGAGGTCAGTCATATTTTCCAGCATGATCATGATTTCCTGAATGAAGTTGATGTGGATATAGCAAATGGGAAAATAAAAATCGCCGCATGGGACCATAATGATGTCCGGGTTGAATGCGAAGCTAAGGTATATCGTGTGGAAGATATAGAAGAAGCCAGGAAGAACTTTTTGGAAGAAGTCGATTTCACGATTGAAAATGGAAAATTGAGGTTCAAGGTTCGTGAAAAATCCATAAAGGTTGATACGATCATGTACATTCCAAGGAAGGAATATGAGGATATCCATATAAGGATGTTCAATGGCGCAATCACGACTGAATCATTGAAATCAGAGAACCTTAAAGCGAAGACGGCGAATGGTGCCATTCATATCATGCAGGGTACGGGTGATTCGTGTGAGCTTGAAACAGCCAACGGGATGATCACCATTGCGGATACCAACTTTAATGACTTGGAAGCCGAGACCCTGAATGGAGCGATTAATGCCGATGGATACTTCAAGAAATTGGATGTCCAAACTTTCAATGGGGAAATCATCTGTACGAATTCGGGGATGGATTGCGATTCGATCCATGCTAAGTCAATCACTGGAAAAGTCCAGTTGAACCTTCCAACAGGTAAGGCGATTGAAGGAGAGTTGAAATCAAATTTAGGAAGCTTTAATGTAACTTTGGAAGGGATGACCATCATCGAAGAGAAAAGTGATGTGGTTCAGAAGGTCCTTAAATTTAAGACGGTTAAGGAAGAGGTTCCTGTGCTTCATGTTTTTGCAGAAACCAAGACTGCAGCGATAACGGTTTCCTGAAGAAAAAGAAAGCCCGCTGATATAACTGGCGGGCTCAGAATGTAGGCAAACTCGGAGAAAATCGAGTTTGCCTACATTTTTTTTAGGGCTTGTACAATTTGGGTAGAAACTATATCTAAGGAGTTGAAGGTGTTGCTTTGGAGTTGGTTCAGGAATATCATTTGATGAAAGATACGTTTTCTGATCCCTTTTGTGTACAAAGTGACCCCGCCAGTATAAACTTGCGGGCTTTCTCAGGATTCATGCAGTTTCATCTCATCTCTTTCCTGTTCACGGAGACCTTCGCGCTTCATCATCCGGGTGCAGTGAATAAAAAAACAATAAATCGATAATGCTTTGTTTGGTTATTAACAGAAAAATGCTAAAATAGAAAAAGTATCTCGAAAAATAGCAACGCTCCAAAAGGAGGAAAGATATATGGCAAAAGTCCGTACAAAGGATATAGTAGATGCGTTCGGTCTAGAACTTATCAGTGGGGAAGAAGGAATTAACCGACCAATAGTCACGAGTGATTTATCTCGTCCCGGACTTGAAATAGCCGGTTTTTTTGATTATTATCCCGCGGATCGAGTACAGCTTTTAGGTATGACGGAGATGTCCTTTTTTAATCGGTTGAATGAACCGGAGAGAATACAGAGGATGGAAGAGTTGTGCAGGGACTTTACTCCAGGCATCATCATTACGCGTGGTCAGGAAGTGCCGATAGAATTGATCGAAGCTTCTGAGCGGGAATCCGTTCCTGTGATGAGATCTAATATGAAGACAACAAGGTTATACAGCCGTCTGACCAATTTCCTTGAAAGCAGGTTGGCACCAACTACTGCTGTTCATGGTGTATTGGTGGATATCTATGGGTTAGGGGTGTTGATCACCGGGAAAAGCGGAGTCGGTAAAAGTGAGACAGCCCTGGAATTGGTGAAACGGGGGCATCGTCTCGTAGCCGATGACTGCGTCGAAATCAGGCAGGAAGACCAAGATACGCTAGTAGGGAATGCCCCGGATTTAATCGAACATCTTCTTGAAATAAGGGGATTGGGAATCATTAATGTAATGACACTTTTTGGAGCTGGTGCAGTCCGGAGCAATAAAAAGATCTCAATCGTCATCAATCTGGAACTATGGGAAAAAAACAAGCAGTATGACCGGGTTGGTCTTGATGAAGAAAAAATGAAAATCATCGATACGGAAGTGACGAAAATTACCGTACCTGTCCGTCCAGGGCGAAATTTAGCTGTTATCATTGAAGTGGCAGCCATGAATTACCGACTGAAACGAATGGGTGTAAATGCTGCGGAACAGTTTTCAGATCGCTTGAACCATGCCATTGCAGATCCGGAACATGATGAATTTTAAAAGGTTATAGGAAAAGAGGGGACAAAATGGAACAAGGAATACAGCCGCTGAATCCAATCGCGATAGATCTAGGGCCCATCCAGGTACATTGGTATGGACTGATCATCGGTTTCGGTGTGTTATTGGGTCTTATTATCGCTTTGAGAGAATCTGAGCGAAGAGGTCTTGATAAGGAAATATTTACGGATATGATTTTGTTTGCTGTCCCAATCGCGATCATTAGTGCCCGTATTTATTATGTGATCTTCCAATGGGAGTACTATTCACAAAACCCGGGGGATATCATAAAAATATGGAATGGCGGAATTGCCATACATGGTGCGTTGATTGGATCGGTGCTGACTGCGATCGTCTTTGCCAAGGTCAAGAAGGTCTCATTCTGGAAGCTGGTTGATATTGCTGCACCGAGCTTATTGTTGGGGCAGGCAATTGGCCGTTGGGGTAATTTCATGAATCAGGAAGCACATGGGGGAGAAATAACAAGGTCATTCCTGGAAAATATGCATTTGCCTGAATTCATCATCAATCAAATGTACATAAACGGTGCGTATTATCACCCGACCTTTTTGTATGAATCGATTTGGAATATCGCCGGTGTCATTATCCTCTTAAGTTTACGGAAAGTGAACTTGCGCAGGGGTGAACTATTTTTAACCTATGTAATATGGTATTCCATCGGCCGTTATTACATTGAAGGATTGCGGACGGATAGTTTGATGCTGACGGAATCGCTGCGTATCGCACAAGTGATCTCGATTGTGTTGGTAGCTGTAGCCATTGCTTTAGTGGTCTATAGAAGGGTCCGCGGGCATGCAAACAAACGATATTTAGATGCATAGGTAATATGTGTAAAGGGAGAGGGCATAGTGATAGTAGATTCGATTAAAAAGGGACTTCTTTCAGGCTTGAATACAACTTGGTCTTTGGGGAAAGTGATATTTCCAGTCACTTTGATCGTCACTGTGCTTCAATATACGCCTGTATTGCCATTCATCATTAACTTGATAGCTCCTTTGATGAATCTCATCGGTCTTCCAGGGGATGCGGCAATTCCGCTTGTGTTAGGGAATTTCCTGAATTTATACGCGGCGATCGCTGGCATATTAACACTTGATTTGACTGTGAAAGAAGTTTTTATTATCGCTATGATGCTATCTTTTTCACATAATTTATTGATCGAGTCAGGTGTGGCGATGAAAACCGGCGTCAAGCTGTGGATCATCTTAACAGTACGGATCGGGCTTGCCCTTTTATCAGCGATCGTCATCAATCTTGTCTGGCAGGGCGGATCTGAAATGGCCCAAGGAGTGGCTATCGGGGAGGCTGCAGAGATTAACGGAGCAGGTGCCATCCTCTTACATGGGGTCATCAAGGCCCTTTCAGGAATCGGTCAGCTGGCGGTCATCGTTATTCCGCTCATGGTGGCGGTTCAAATCATGAAAGATTTAAAATGGCTGGAAGCTTTCTCGAAAGCCCTTGCTCCCTTCATGAAGGTCCTGGGGATGAAGCCGAATGCTTCCATGCCTTTCGTTACAGGCCTGACTCTCGGTTTGGCATATGGGGCGGGCGTAATGATTCAAGCCGCTAAAGAAGATAATGTTTCGAAGAAGGATATGACGATTGCATTCATCTTTTTAGTTGCCTGCCATGCTGTTGTAGAAGACACACTGATTTTTATTCCGCTGGGGATTCCAGTCTTGCCGTTGTTGCTTATTCGGCTACTCACTGCCATTGTTTTAACGATGGCCGTTGCGTATATATGGAATCGGACTGACAGGGTACAGAGAAAGGAAGCTGTATATGAACAGTAACATAACTACATTATTATTTGACCTCGATGGGACGTTGATCAATACAAATGAATTGATCATTGCCTCTTTTACGGAAACTTTAAACCACTTTTGTCCTGGAAAGTTCAATCGGGAAGATATCATTCCATTTATCGGACCGACTTTGGTCGATACTTTTTCTTCCATTGATCCAAAACGAGTGGATGAAATGATCGCTTACTATCGGGAGCATAATTGGAGGAACCATGATTTGCTTGTCACACAATTTGACGGGGTGTTTGAAACTGTTCAAACGTTGAAGCAGAGCGGTTATAAATTGGCAGTCGTTACGACAAAGAAGCGTGATGTCGTCGAAAAGGGCCTGCGTTTAAGCAAACTGGATCAATTCTTTGAAGTGGTGGTCACACTGGATGAAGTGGAAAAGGCAAAGCCGGACCCAGAGCCTTTGGTAAAAGCTTTAAATCAACTCGGTTCGGTTCCTGAAGAAGCGATCATGATTGGCGACAGTTATCATGATATTATGGGCGGTAAAAATACAGGTACAAAAACGGCAGGGGTCTCATGGTCCATTAAAGGCCGTGAGTTCTTGGAAAGTTATCACCCTGATTATATGCTTGAGCAGATGGCGGATATATTGAATATCGTTGAGGTTGAAAAACTCACGGAGGCAAGAAAATGAGACGCACGTCCCGCTATCCAGTTGAAGGGGCTAATTCACTATGGCATGTATATAAGACCGTTCCATTCTGGAAAGTCGTAAAGAATTTTGTGGTGATACAGCTAGCGCGTTATACGCCTTTTCTGGGCATGAAGAATTGGCTATACAAGACTTTTTTACATATGAAAGTAGGAAAGCATACTTCGTTTGCCTTGATGGTCATGCCGGATGTGATGTTTCCGGAAAAAATATCGGTTGGAATGAATACTGTCATTGGCTATAATACGACAATCCTTGCTCATGAATATTTGATTCATGAATATCGTTTAGGAGATGTAGTCATTGGTGATGAAGTGTTGATTGGAGCCAATTCGACCATTCTTCCAGGACTTTCAATTGGTAATGGGGCGATTGTCTCTGCGGGGACGCTTGTCCATAAGGATGTTCCGGAGGGAGCTTTCGTCGGGGGAAATCCAATGAAAATCATATATACTAAAGAGGAAATGCTTGAGAGAGAGCAGCAAACTTCCTTATGAAAAAAAGGACTTGCCCATATATGCGGCAAGTCCTTTTTAATGGCATTTTGGGTATAACGGAGTCAGTTCATTCTTTAGATGCTCTATCACTTCGTTGATTGATACATTTTCCTGGTTCACCGTTGCTTCATACGTTTCTTTTAAAATTTGAAAAAACCTTTGCTGTGCCTGTTCATCCATGTTGAGCTTGTCCTCCTATCATCTATTAAAGATTTATGAAGAGGGGGCAGAACAACTTCAGCCCCGTATCTCATTTACCTATCTCCGATTTCAATAAATCGGCAACCAATAAGTATCGTTCCGGTGCACTACCAATATATGAAAAAGGATAACAGGTTGTTACTGTAAGTGTGGCTTTAGGCTTGGGAACGATCACGGTACGGTCATCTGCATCGACGATACGAACCTTCCTCACTTTATATGTAAACGTACCGGCTTCTGTCTTGGCAATCAGCAAGTCACCTTCGCCGACTTCACCTAAATCTCTGAAAATTGTATCTCGGTGACCGGATAAAACGGAATTATCCTTTTCACCGGGGAGGACGGACCCCGCATAATGACCGACGCCCTTTTCGAGTTCATCTTCGTCCGTTCCGTGATAAATTGGAAGTGTTGCCTCGATTTTTGGAACATAAAGCTCACCCATCAAATCACCTGTCTCCGGTCGTTCTTCATATAGTTCAAGCCCAACGGGAATATCAGCTTTCGTCTTCGGTTCGGGTAGCTTAGCCGTCGCTTCCGTTGTGTCAGATTTATTCCATTTATATAGGGCATAGCCTTTTAACAGCGTATAGGCATTTGTCGTTGTAAAATAAAAACCTAAGGTTAAAATGCAAAAAGCAGTGATAAGCAACGTTTTTTTCTTATGCCTGGATTGCCTATTTTTGGTCATCTTAATTAGTGAGTCTCGCTTTTCTGATTAATCCGAAAGCGATACCCATCAACACTAAACCGATTAAAGCACCGAATAAGTAATTACCAGCCGTTTTAGGAAGCACTCCGCCTTTTTCCGTTTTATGTTCAGCTCTTCGTCTGTAAGGCCAATCTCAGTAAAGAGACCATCCATTAAATCGATGATCTCTTCATCATCATATTCCATCTCTTCCTCATCATAATCCATTTCTAAATCGATGATATCCTCAATGTCGTAAATGAACTGGAAGGTATCGATGATGGAATCCCCCTCTTCCAGTTCACCGTATTCTATTAATAATTCCGTAAGTTCAGCTTCTGTCATTTCATATTGCTTAAGTAGATTCTGTATGGTCTCAGGAGTGACGGTCGGTCCTAATGTATCACGCAACTCTTCTACCGATTTCAGTTCATTTAATGATAAGCCGTAATAGGATAAATACTCTTCCAATTCTTCTTGCGTCATTCAAACTTCAGAAAGGTATGCATTAAGCTCATCCTGGTTGATCTTAGTTGCCGCAAAACCCTTCGTTCCGCTTATACCCAGTGAAAAAAGAACGATAAGTGCCACAAAAAATGAAAAAAATTTCTTCACTCCCATTTACCCCTAAAATTTTCTAATATTACCAAACTCCTAAACATTATAAAACAGCTAAACCAAAAGGTATACATTAATAACAATGAATGGCTAAAAATAAGAAGATATATTCGGGTAAAAAGGTACAACTCCTTCCGGTTGGACTTAAACCGATCATGAAGAATATCCAAGATTGCCATTGTATTGAAGTAATGGGATTAGGCATATTTTCCTTGACGTAAGGTGGGGGCAGGGGTAAACTATTAATAACTTCAACCTACTACCATATTAGCGAACTAAAGCGTTTTGATAGATTATTGCGATTATTTATATTATTATGTCAGTTTATTTGATACTATTTTTATATGTTGTCCGAAATTTGGATTTAAGCGTGAAACCTTGGAAAGATAAAGGGATAAACAAAATTAGGAATGGGTGCATCGGTTTTTGCCCATAGGCGGACCGATTGGATATAGATAGTAATCAAAATTTCAAAAGGATGTGCAGTCGTGACAAAGCCATTTATGTTTGAAAAACCATTAGGCATGAGAGATACATTGCCGGTGCTGTATGAAACGAAAGTGTCGGCCAGAAATAAAATGAGTGATGAAATCAAGAAGTGGGGCTATCAATTTATTGAAACGCCTGCTTTGGAATATTATGAAACAATTGGCGATGCTTCGGCAATCTTGGATCAACAGTTGTTTAAACTTCTTGATTCCCAGGGACATACGCTCGTACTCCGTCCCGAGATGACAGCTCCCATTGCACGGGTCGCAGCATCCAAACTGTTAAAACAGCAAATTCCGCTTCGTCTGGCCTATTCCGCGAATGTATACCGCGCACAGCAGCGTGAAGGAGGCAGGCCGGCAGAATTCGAACAGATTGGCATTGAATGTATCGGAAATAAGTCTATAAGTGCCGATGCTGAAATGATTGCCCTGCTTGCGGATGCTCTAAAGGCTGCAGGGCTTCAGGAATTTAAGATTTCCATTGGACATATCGGATTTTTGCAAGAATTTTTCTTAAGCATTCTAGGTACGGAGGAAAGAGCCTCTATATTAAGGAAGTTTTTGTATGAAAAAAATTATGTCGGTTATCGCGAGCATGTTAAATCACTGCCGCTTTCATCCATTGATAAACAACGGCTTATCGAATTTACCTCATTAAGGGGCAGTGAAGGAACCCTGAACAAGGCGCTAGGGTTGGTTGAAAATAATAAAGGGCAAGATTCTTTGGCTGAACTGAAGGAATTGTCTGCGCAGCTGAAAGAATTTGACGTTGAACAATATGTGAGCTTCGACTTAACATTGGTCAGTCATATGAGTTATTACACGGGAACTTTATTTGAAGTGTATGCCGGGCAAGTGGGTTCGCCAATCGGCAATGGCGGTCGGTATGATAATCTGCTTGCGAAGTTCGGCTGGAATGCTTCGGCCACAGGTTTTGCAATCCGGGTGGATCGTCTTGCGGAAGCTCTTGGGGAGCCGATCCAGCCTGTCGCGCCAGAATGCATTTTATTCAGTCCCGAACGGAGATTGGAAGCAGTACAATTTGCAAGAAAAAGACGCTCCGAAGGAAAATTGATAACGATTCAAGATATTACGGTCGTCCAGAATGTCGATGCTTTTACACGGACATTTTCTGAAGTTCATTTATTCGTAGGGAATGGGGGGAATGGAAAAGATGAATAATAGCTTTTTAACGATTGCCATGCCGAAAGGGAGAATTTTTGAAGAAGCGGCAGAGCTGTTAAGAAGGGCCGGTTTTCGTCTCCCTCCCGAGTTTGATGATTCCCGGAAATTGATCCTAGAAGTGGAAGAGGAGAATCTGCGGTTCATTTTAGCAAAACCGATGGATGTCGTAACATATGTGGAACACGGCGTCGCTGACATTGGAATTGCAGGGAAGGATGTCATGTTAGAAGAAGAACGTGATGTCTATGAGTTACTTGATTTGAAAATCAGTGCCTGCTACTTGGCTGTAGCTGGTTTGCCTGGTACGAAAATAAGTGACATCGCCCCCAAAATTGCCAGTAAATACCCGAACGTTGCTTCCAGTTATTTTCGCGAGCAGGGGGAGCAAGTTGAGATTATAAAGTTGAATGGGTCAATTGAGTTAGCACCGTTAATCGGTTTAGCTGAACGAATCGTCGATATCGTTTCAACGGGGCGGACATTGAAGGAAAACGGTCTTGTGGAATATGCAAAAATCGCCAATGTGACTTCGAGGCTGGTAGCAAACCCTGTCAGCTATCGAATTAAAGAAGCAAGGATTACCGAAATCGTGGAACGGCTAGCAGAAATTATTGAATAGTAAAGAATCGCTAATGAGGTGAAGGTATGAAAATAGAACGGTTTGCTGAAGGGATTTCACTGAAACGCTCGGTTGAGGCAGGTACTGCCGATCAAAGAAAAGCAGTTCAGGATATTATTTATGATGTCAGGAAAAGCGGAAACGCCGCTTTACATACCTATACCGAACGTTTCGATGGTGTCAGCCCAGGGGAATTACTTGTATCGGAACAGGAAATGGAAGAAGCGACGGCGGCCTTAACTGCTGAGCAACTTGATATTATTCAAGAAGCTGCAAATAATATTCGAATGTTTCACGAGAAACAAATTCGGAATTCATGGTTTACGACTGATGATACGGGAACGATGCTAGGACAAAAATTGACACCTCTTGATGCTGTAGGTGTTTATGTACCTGGAGGCACAGCGGCATATCCTTCGTCAGTATTGATGAATGTGCTGCCTGCGAAGGCCGCGGGGGTGGAACGGATCGTTATGGTTTCCCCTCCAGGAAAAGAAGGGAAATTATCGCCAGCGGTTTTGGCAGCTGCCAAAATTGCCGGGGTGAAGGAAATCTATAAAGTTGGCGGGGCCCAGGCCATAGCTGCTCTCGCTTATGGGACGGAAACAATTAAGAAAGTGGATAAAATAGTGGGTCCGGGAAATATATATGTGGCGTTAGCGAAGCGCGAAGTATTCGGTGATGTTGCCATTGATATGATAGCAGGTCCAAGTGAAATAGCGATATTGGCTGACGAATCGGCCATCGCTGCAGAAGTTGCGGCAGACTTGCTATCACAGGCGGAGCATGATGCCCGGGCATGCAGTGTTTTGGTGACGACGTCAACGTCACTTGCAGAAGAAGTGGCAGCAGAAGTGACCAAGCAGGTGGCGTTACTTCCACGCCATGATATTGCTGCAGCATCCATAAGGGATTACGGACGAATCGTTGTATGCGGGAATATGGCAGAAGCTGTTGAAGCGATTAATGAACTTGCACCGGAACATTTGGAAATTGTGGCTAAAGATGCACTTGAAATCATGGCTAAAATACGCCATGCCGGGGCAATCTTCATTGGCCGCTTTAGTTCGGAGCCCGTCGGGGATTATTTTGCAGGTCCCAACCATGTGTTGCCTACAAATGGAACTGCCCGTTTTTCCAGCCCGCTGAATGTGGATGATTTCCAAAAGAAATCGAGCGTCATCATGTATAGTGAAACAGCCTTCCGCAAAAATGCAGAAAAAATCGCAGCATTTGCCCGGATGGAAGGACTCGAGGCTCACGCCCGTGCCATTGAATCACGTGGTGTGAATGAATCCGGGAAAAAGTCCTGAAAAATAAGTGAAACCACTGATATAAAGACTTTTGAACATGCTTTTACATCTTGGGAATTGAGGAGGAGTTGTAATGGAACGTTTTGCTAGTGTGGAGCGAAAGACGAATGAAACGGAAATAAGCTTGAAGTTTGGTGTTGATGGGGAAGGTAATTCCTCCATTAAGACGGGCGTTCCGTTTATGACGCATATGCTGGATTTGTTCACGAAACACGGGAAGTTTGATTTGACTGTAGATGCAAACGGGGATACAGACGTGGATGATCATCATACAACTGAAGATATTGGCATTTGCTTGGGGCAGACGTTATTGGAGGCCCTTGGAGACAAGCGCGGGATAAAGCGTTACGGAAATGCTTTCGTACCTATGGATGAAGCACTCGCCCAGGTTGTCATCGATTTAAGCAATCGTCCGCACCTGGAGTTCCGGGCTGAATTTCCTTCGCAAAAGGTCGGTACCTTCGATACTGAACTGGTGCATGAGTTTCTTTGGAAATTCGCTCTTGAAGCCAGGATGAATCTGCATGTAGTCGTACATTATGGACACAACACACACCATATGATCGAAGCAATATTCAAAGCGCTTGGACGTGCATTGGATGAAGCTACGACCATCGATCCGCGTGTCAAAGGCATCCCTTCGACGAAAGGAATGTTGTAAATGATCGGGATCGTCGATTATGGCATGGGGAATTTATTTTCCGTAAGCAAAGGGCTGGAGCGCCTTGGTGCCGATTCATTCATTTCCGATGACCCAAAAGAACTTTCTAAGTCGAATGGGATCATACTTCCCGGCGTTGGCTCTTTCAGGGATGCCATGAGTCTCTTGGAAAAACAAAAGCTGGATGAATTCCTGAAGGAATATGTAGCCGATGGAGGGTATCTTTTAGGCATCTGCCTTGGTATGCAGCTTCTCTTTGATGAAAGTGAGGAAAATGGACCTGCAAAAGGATTATCCCTCATCCCGGGTAAAGTCGTTCGTTTTAAAGGTGTGGATGCGAATGACCAGGTTTATAAAGTGCCGCACATGGGCTGGAATCGCCTTGAATTTAAACAGGCGTCACAAGTGAATGAGGGACTGGAAGAGGAACATGTTTATTTCGTCCATTCTTACTACGTCGATACGGATGAATCATTCGTTACCGCTTCGGCGACGTATGATGTGGAAGTGCCGGCGATCGTCGGTAAAGGGAATGTATTCGGCATGCAGTTCCATCCGGAAAAAAGCGGGAAGATGGGCATGTCACTCTTGAGAAATTATCTGTCATTAGTAGAAGGGAAGGAAGAAGCATGAGCAACTTTACTATTTACCCGGCGATTGATATGCGCGGAGGCAAATGCGTCCGCTTAATCCAGGGGGATTACAATCAGGAAACCGTTTATGGCGACTCCCCCTTCGATATGGCTAAAAGCTTTGCAGACCAAGGAGCCGATTGGATACATATGGTCGACCTTGACGGAGCTAAAGAGGGAGTGCGCATCAATGATTCATACGTAATTAAAGCGGCAAGTGAGTTAGGGGCCCGCATTCAAATCGGCGGCGGCATCCGTACGGAACGGGATATAGCCCATTACCTGGATAATGGAGTGGAACGTGTCATTCTAGGCAGCACGGCCGTTTCAGACCCTGATTTCACTAAAGATATGATTAGGAAATATGGAAGCCATATCGCAATCGGGATAGATGCGAAAGATGGCAAGGTAGCCACTCATGGTTGGCTTCAAACTTCTGGAACCCTTGCGATAGATCTTGGCAAATTACTGGCCGATGCTGGTGCAGAGACCTTTATCGTGACTGATATCGCGACGGATGGCATGCTTTCAGGTCCAAATGTGAAAGGTATATTGGCCATGGCGGAGGCAACTGGTAAAAACGTGATCGCTTCAGGAGGCATTGGTTCACTCGAAGACCTTGTCACCCTCAAAGAGTATGAAGCCCAAGGCATTGCAGGGGCAATCATAGGCAAAGCAATTTATACCAATCGCTTTACTGTAGAAGAAGCACTAGAAAAGGTGCGTGGTTAAATGCTCACTAAACGAATAATTCCATGTCTCGATGTAAAGGATGGGCGCGTAGTCAAAGGTATACAATTTGTTTCCCTTAGGGATGCTGGAGATCCGGTCGAACTTGCATCCTTTTACGACCAAGAAGGTGCCGATGAGCTTGTTTTCCTGGATATTTCCGCATCACATGAAGGCAGGGAAACGATCGTCGACGTCGTTCAAGCGGTAGCGGGCAGCTTGGCAATCCCGTTCACAGTGGGCGGCGGCATAAATTCATTGGCGGATATGAAGAAGATCTTACGAGCCGGCGCCGATAAGGTATCCTTAAATACAGCAGCCATTCTGCGCCCTGATTTAATAAATGAAGGTGCTGATTATTTTGGTTCCCAATGTATCGTTGTCGCCATAGATGCCCGATATGATGAAGAGCTTGGGTCATGGCGCGTCTATACCCACGGCGGTCGGAAACCGACTGAATGGGAAGTGGTCGAGTGGGCGAAGGAAGCCGTAATCCGCGGTGCAGGTGAAATTTTATTGACAAGCATGGATTGTGACGGCGAGAAAAAAGGGTTTAATATCGCTTTGACAAAAGCGGTATCTGAAGCCGTTTCAGTGCCGGTCATCGCCTCAGGTGGGGCTGGTAACGCCGAGCATTTCCAGGAAGCCTTCCAAGAAGGAAAAGCCGACGCAGCATTAGCCGCATCGATTTTTCATTATAAAGAAACATCCGTCAAAGAAGTCAAAGCGTTTCTCAAACAACAAGGAGTGGTTGTACGATGAATCTTGAAACAATTAAATACGACGAAAAAGGCCTGGTACCGGCAATTATTCAAGATGCAGGAACCGGCGAAGTGCTGACACTTGCTTACATGAACCAAGAATCGCTGCAATTGTCGATTGAAAAAGGTGAAACGGTCTTCTTCAGCCGTTCGCGCAATGAATTATGGCATAAAGGGGCGACCAGCGGCAATACCCAGAAAATCATCGAAATGAAGTATGACTGCGATCAAGATGCATTGGTCGTTCGGGTCGCTCCTGCAGGTCCTGCTTGCCATACAGGGGCAACAAGCTGTTTTAGTGAAACGATTTACCGAAACAGTGAAGCCGGACAAGATGTGAAGGCGAATGTGACTTTCTTGACGGAATTGGAAAGATTGATTGAAAAAAGAAAATCGGAAATGCCTGAAGGTTCATATACTACCTACCTATTCGATAAGGGCGTTGATAAGATCCTGAAAAAAGTCGGTGAAGAAGCGGCAGAAGTGATCATTGCTGCTAAGAACCGGGATGCAGAGGAACTGTCGATGGAAAGCGCCGATCTCCTCTATCACTTATTCGTTCTTCTTCGGGAGCAGGAGTTGCCTTTCCAAGCAGTGCTTGATGTATTGAAAGCTAGACATGCCGATAAGGACGAACCGAAAGAAACCGAATGAATGGTGATCGCCCTCCGTGCTCAGACTGAAGACAAACTCGATGAAAATCAAGTTTGTCTTCAGTTTTTTAATGGCTTGTTCAATTTGGACGTTGATTTCCGCTCCAGGCACTCGCTTTCCGCGGGCGATCCGGGAGGGCTTGTGCCTGCGGGGTCTCCCCTAGACGCTTTTCCCGCAGGAATCTCGCACCTTCCTCTCCAATCAACTTCTGCTACAAAATTTTGGTGAATACCATACCTGAGATTTTGAAGGTGTTGCTTTGTTCGGGACCATCATTGATGAAAGAGATATTTTCCACCCCCTTTTATCTACTAACTGTGCCCTCCGTCAATAGGAGGGCTTTTTTGTATTTACGAATAATCTTGAATCCCCATTTGGCTAGGGATATAATTCGATTTTTTCTTAAAGAAAGCATGGTAATTACCGTTTTCCATTTTCTTGAATTGTTCGGCAAATATTCTCCAATATGTTATAATACTATGGTTAATCAACTTGTAGATGGAGGATTACATGAGTAAAGACTCTAAATTTGGCCAACAGGCAAAAATTCTAACTTTTCACCCAACAGGTGAGTATTATTTCACCAAGGGTTTAAAAGCTTATCATAGACGAGAATTACCTAAATCAAAAAAATACCTGGAACGTGCGCTGGAACTTGAACCGGCTGAACCGATGATAGCCTGTCAATTGGCAATCACCTGCTCGGAAATCGGTGAATATAATTATTCAAACAACCTATTGGAAAACATCTTGGATGTAATGGATCCCTATATGTCGGAATGTCATTACTTCCTGGCGAATAATTATGCCCACTTAGGCATGTTCAAGGAGGCTTATCGTCACGCCAGTGCTTATCTTGATAAAGAAGAAGACGGGGAGTTCAGCGATGACGCAGAGGATCTGCTTGAACTGATAACTTTTGAGTCGGATGAGTCAGAAGAAAACCCCTTTAAGCATGATGGGCTCATTACCAAACAGGAACAAGCCCGTGAGTACTTGGAATCAGGCAATTTCCCGAAGGCAATCGAAGTCCTGAAAGAAACGATTGCCGAGTACGAGGATTACTGGTCTGCTTATAATAACCTGGCACTTGCCTATTTCTATCTTGGTCAAGTAAATGAAGCTTTTGAAACACTTGATGAGGTACTGGAAAAAAGTCCGGGAAACCTGCATGCGCTTTGTAACCTTGTTGTTTTTCATCATTATCAACAGGATGAAGCGAAGGTTGAAGAGCTCATACAGATGCTGGAGAAAATTCGGCCGATGCTATCTGAACATCGTTTCAAGCTTGGAGCGACCTTTGCTTTGATCGGAAACTATGCTTCTGCATTTAAATGGCTGAAAGGACTCCAAAAGCAAGGGTTCGAGGGAGATGGAACCTTCTATTATTGGCTTACCATTTCCGCTCACCACTTAGGCCATGAACAGGCTGCCAAAAAGGCATGGAAAAAGGTCGTGGAAATGAACCCGGAAAAGGAAGGCATGGAGCCTTGGGGAGATATGAATGCAACTTCAGATGGTTTTGAGCATCATTTTCCTTCTATTATAAAAAGACTGGAAAGTGAATTCATCGAAGAAAGGCTGTTTGCCATTTTCCTTCTGAAACATTCGGTTCATAAACAGAAGCTATTGAAAAACCAGGTCCTCAACCTAAATCAGAATTTCACTGATTTGGAACGTGATTATGCCGAACTTGTTCAAGTTCCTGCTAAAGATCGCCAATTAACACCGATCGATTTTGCCGATCGTACAGCTGAGTTAATATATCGGCATTTCCAACCGATACAATTAAATGAAGCCGGGCTCTATTTAATGTGGTTTTCCGTCTTCATCGAAGCGGTGAAATCCGAGCAGAAGTTAAATAATCCAGCAGGCTGGGCATCTGCGGTGGAGTACGTGTGGAATCAGCTTAAAAATGAGAAGGCGAGCAAACAGGCAATCGCAGACAAACATTTCATATCGGTGTCCACCTTATCGAAGTACGTAAAGTTGGTTGAAAACTTACTGGGATGAGCAGATATTTGGACGAAAAATTATTTGTTATATAGGATAATAGGTAGGGAACACTAACCGTAGTGAAGGTTCCATTTGTAATGGAATATGGAGGAGTGAAAACATGTCTGAAAAAATTTATGACGTTGTTATTATTGGAGCTGGTCCTGCAGGGATGACGGCGGCTGTCTATACATCACGTGCGAACCTTTCAACATTGATGTTAGAACGCGGAGTACCGGGCGGGCAAATGGCCAATACTGAGGAAGTAGAAAATTATCCTGGATTCGATACAATACTCGGACCTGAACTTTCAACGAAAATGTTTGACCATGCAAAGAAATTCGGTGCAGAGTATGCCTATGGGGATGTTAAGGAAATCATTGACGGTGAAGAGTATAAAACGATCAAAGCCGGTTCCAAGGAATTCAAAGCACGTTCAATCATCATTTCATCTGGTGCCGAATACAAGAAAATCGGCGTTCCTGGCGAAAAAGAATTGGGCGGCCGCGGTGTATCGTATTGTGCAGTTTGTGATGGTGCTTTCTTCAAGCAAAAAGAACTGTTCGTTATCGGCGGCGGAGACTCTGCAGTTGAAGAGGGTGTGTACTTAACCCGTTTTGCTTCAAAAGTGACGATCGTTCACAGACGTGACGAACTTCGTGCTCAAAAGATTCTTCAAGATCGTGCATTTGCCAATGAGAAAATTAACTTCATCTGGAATCATACTTTGAAGGAAATCAATGAAAAAGGCGGCAAAGTCGGCGGTGTCACTCTAGTGTCCACTGAAAACGGAGAAGAGACAGTGATGGACGCAGACGGTGTATTCATTTATATCGGAATGCTTCCGCTAACTACACCATTTGAGAACTTGGGCATCTTGAATTCCACAGGCTATATTGAAACGAATGATCGGATGGAAACACGCGTCCCTGGTATTTTTGCTGCTGGTGACGTTCGTGAAAAAACATTGCGCCAAATCGTTACAGCTACAGGCGATGGAAGCATTGCCGCTCAATCCGCTCAGCATTTTGTTGAGGAACTTCAAGAAAAATTGCAGCCAAAGGCTTGATTTCAAGAATATACAATCGTAATTCCGTTTTAACGACGTTGTAACACGCGTGAAATATTAATTGGGTATAGTATGGGTAGAAGTTGACCCCCTTTAATTATAAACGTTTAAGGACACAGATTGAGTTTCTGTGTCTTTTTTTTGTTTTCCGGCTTTGAGACTATATCTTTGGTTCCAATTTTTAGGGTGTTTTTTAAATGGTTTTTAATGTGAAGTAAGCCAGCCCTTTGCATTTATGCAGCGAAAGCGGAGAAGAATAGGAGTTAAGCAGGATAAAGGCTTACCTATGTGATTCCTTGCGAATGAATATTCCCCCAATGCAGGAAGTTTACTTTATTGTTAGCTCATTTCAAAAATAGTATAATGATAAGATATACTAAACATAATCTTTCATAATGGTAAGAAGATGAAAAATACAACTTGTTTGAACTATTAGCATTTGGAAATCGCCAAACGGATATCTAGCGGCGGTTTAAGGATATAAACTGAACCTCTTCAACATGGGGGGAAGGTTTCTATAGTCGAGCAGATCCAATTGAGGTGAAGAACGTGCAACGTGTCACAAACTGTGTATTGATAAAAGATAATCAAATCCTCTTATTGAAAAAGCCTAGACGCGGATGGTGGGTAGCTCCAGGCGGCAAGATGGAACCTGGGGAATCTGTACGCGATGCTTGCATTAGGGAATATCGCGAAGAAACGGGCGTTTATTTAAAAAACCCCTCCATCAAAGGTATTTTCACCTTCATTATGAAGGACGGGGATAAAGTTTTGTCAGAATGGATGATGTTCACTTTCTTTGCAACGGATTCCGATGGTGTAAATGTGGATGTTTGTGAAGAAGGGGAACTTAGCTGGCATCCGGTTGAAGATGTTAAAAAGCTGATGATGGCTGAAGGTGATTTTCACATCCTGGACTATATGGTTCATGGAAGTGGGATCATCTATGGAACATTTACCTATACGCCTGAATTTAAGCTGCTTTCTTACCGATTGGATCCAGGTTAATTTTTAAATATAAAAAAGATATAAATGGGGGCGGAGAAACTATGAGTACAGGGCAGATGAGTGAAACGCAATTGGTCATCATTACCGGAATGTCCGGAGCAGGTAAGACAGTGGCGGTTCAAAGTTTTGAAGACCTCGGCTTTTTTTGCGTCGATAATTTGCCGCCCACGCTATTGCCAAAGTTTTTGGAGTTAATGAAGGACTCCGGGAATAAGATGAATAAAGTGGCCCTTGTCATGGATTTAAGGGGGAGGGAGTTTTTTGATTCCTTATTTCTTGCACTGGATAATTTAACGGATACAGCTGCAGTATCACCAAGAATCCTTTTTCTTGAAGCTGATGATGATTCCTTGGTACGCAGATATAAGGAAACGAGAAGGACCCACCCCCTTGCTCCATTAGGCCGGCCATTGGAAGGCATTAAAATGGAGCGGGAACTTTTGGACGAATTGAAGGGAAGGGCTCAATTGATCTTTAATACTTCCCAACTGAAACCGCGCGAATTAAGGGAGAAAATCGCTTCGGAATTTTCTGCCGATAAAAGTGTCGGCTTTACAGTCAATGTCATGTCGTTCGGGTTCAAACATGGCCTGCCCATAGATGCCGACCTTGTGTTTGATGTACGTTTCCTGCCAAATCCATATTATATTGACCATATGAGGCCAAGGACTGGCTTGGAACAGGAAGTGTCGAGTTACGTTTTAAAATGGAGTGAGACGCAAAAATTCTTGGAAAAAGTGACCGATCTGCTTGCATTCATGCTTCCATATTATAAACGTGAAGGGAAGGCACAGCTTGTTGTTGCGATTGGATGTACAGGCGGTCAGCACCGTTCAGTAGCGTTGACGGAGTATATTTCAAACCACTTCAAAAAGGATTACAGGGTTCAAGTATCACATCGCGATATCGAAAAAAGTAAGGGGAAAGCAGATGTTAAATAATAAGAAACAACCTAAGGTTGTGATCATTGGAGGGGGAACCGGCCTTCCCGTTTTGTTGAGAGGGTTAAAGAAGCATCCAGTGGATATTACGGCAATCGTTACGGTAGCTGATGATGGTGGCAGTTCTGGCCGCCTTCGCGAGGATATGGATATCCCCGCTCCGGGTGATATTCGTAACGTGCTGGCTGCGTTATCGGATGTAGAGCCTCTTGTTGAACAAATGTTTCAACATCGCTTTCAGAGTAAAAATGAGTTGTCCGGGCATTCGCTGGGGAATTTGATATTGGCGGCAATGACTTCGTTGACAGGCGATTTCGTCCATGCGATCCAGGAAATGAGTAAATTTCTTAATGTCCGCGGTAAAGTGCTTCCGGCTGCGAACCAAAGTGTGGTTCTCCATGCGGAGATGGATGACGGAACGATTGTTACAGGAGAATCCAAGATCCCCTTCTCAGGAAAGAAAATAAAAAAAGTTTTTCTGTCTCCTCATCATATAAAGCCGCTCAGTGAAACTCTCCAGGAAATCAAGCAGGCAGATCTTATTGTCATAGGTCCAGGAAGTCTATATACTAGCATTCTGCCTAACTTACTTGTCCCTGGCCTAGGAGAAGAGGTTGCCCGTTCCAAGGCTAAGAAGGTGTACATTTGCAATTTGATGACACAAGCCGGCGAGACGCTGGATTATAGTGCGAGCGATCATATAAAAGCGATATATGACCATATGGGAAATGCATATATTGACAGGATACTTGTTAATAATGAGGAAATACCAACCGAGATTCAGCAACGCTATCAAGCTGAATATGCCAAACCGGTCATGTATGATGTGGAAAGTTTAAAACGGATGGGTCTTGAAATCATACAAGAACGCATTTTCAGCTATGAGGGGAATGTAATACGCCATGACACGAAAAAGGTGGCAGATTTGCTTTATAATATGCTTGTAAATGAAACTAAAAGCCCCATAATACCGTAGATATAAGCGGGGACGTTTTTTTGATTGATAAAAATAGATTACTTGCGTTCGATTGGGGGTGAAATGGATGTCTTTTGCTTCAGAAACGAAAAAAGAGCTTACTACATTAGAGGGAAAGGATTGCTGCGGTAGGGCGGAATTATGTGCGCTTATCCGGATGAACGGATCCCTTTCATTTTCTAATCGGAAGCTTGTTGTGGATATTCAAACTGAGAATGCTGCGATTGCCAGAAGGATTTATACGCTGCTGAAAAAAAGTTATGAGGTCCAGGTCGAGCTGTTGGTCCGAAAAAAGATGAAGCTAAAAAAGAATAATGTATATATTGTCAGGATGTCATCCGGAGGGCAGCGGGTTTTAACCGATTTGGAAATTTTAGGCGATGGCTTTGAAATTCTCCATGATATATCCGATACTATTGTTGGGAAGAAATGCTGTAAGCGTTCTTACCTGAGAGGTGCATTTCTTGCAGGTGGTTCGGTAAATAATCCGGAAACGTCTTCCTATCACCTCGAGATTTTCTCACTTTATAAAGAGCACAATGATGCCCTGTGTGAGCTAATGAATAAGTTTGGCTTGAAGGCCAAGACGCTTGAACGCAAGAAAGGGTACATCATTTATTTGAAAGAAGCCGAAAAAATTGCCGAGTTTTTAAGTATAGTTGGCGCCCATTCAGCTTTATTAAGGTTTGAGGATGTACGGATTGTCCGTGATATGCGTAATTCAGTGAATCGGCTTGTGAATTGTGAAACAGCCAATTTGAACAAGACGATCGGGGCCTCATTGCGCCAGGTTGAAAATATCCATTATATCGGGGATACGGTAGGACTAAGCATTTTACCGGATAAGCTTCGGGAAATTGCGGAGCTTAGGATAGCGTTTCAGGATATAACCTTAAAGGAACTTGGGGAAATGGTATCCGGAGGAACCATCAGTAAGTCCGGGATTAATCACCGATTACGAAAGATTGATGAAATAGCTGACAGGCTCCGTGGGGGAGAGGCTATTGCTGCGAAAAAATAAAGCTAACAGGGGAGATCAAGATGGTGGAAAAACAAGTTGAGGTAAAATTGAAGACGGGTTTGCAAGCGCGGCCGGCGGCTCTTTTTGTACAAGAAGCTAACCGCTTTCATTCAGATGTTTTTCTTGAAAAAGAAGGAAAGAAAGTGAATGCAAAAAGTATAATGGGGTTAATGAGCCTTGCCATCAGTTCTGGCGTGTCCGTGAAGTTAATCGTCGAAGGACGCGATGAAAAAGAAGCGTTAGAGGCATTGGAAGAGTTCGTTCAGCAAGAGGGTTAAAAGAAAAGGATGCCTAAAAGTGCATCCTTTTCTTTTATAATGTAAAAAAGGCTCCGGAAGTCGCTTAAGGCGATCTCCGGAGCCTTTTGTTGCATAATTATTTAGAGTCTTTTTTGTCATCAAGGATGCTGCGCGTGATGACTTTGTCAATCAAGCCATATTCAAGAGCTCTTTCGGAAGTCATGAAGTTATCACGTTCCGTATCTCTTTGAAGGACTTCAATAGGTTGACCAGTACGTTCTGCCAGGATTTGGTTCAGTTTATCTTTCAAGTGAAGGATACGGCGGGCAGCAATTTCAATTTCCGTAGCTTGACCTTGAGCTCCTCCAAGCGGTTGGTGAATCATGACTTCACTGTTTGGCAATGCATAACGTTTGCCTTTTTCGCCAGCAGCCAATAGGAAAGCGCCCATGGAAGCGGCCATACCGATGCAAACTGTGGATACATTAGGTTTGATATATTGCATAGTATCATAAATGGCCATACCGGAAGTGATGCTTCCACCAGGGCTGTTGATGTATAGAGTGATATCTTTTTCAGGATTTTCCGCTTCTAAAAATAGTAATTGAGCAACAATGGAGTTGGAAACATTATCGTCAATTGCACTTCCTAGCATAATGATCCGGTCTTTTAATAAACGGGAGTAAATATCGTAGGCACGCTCCCCACGACTTGTTTGTTCGATAACTGTAGGAATTAAATTCATGTTCATTTCCTCCTTCGATTAAGAGAATCATTTAAATTCTTTATGTATGTATGATACACTTTTTGGTCAATTTAGGTCAAACAAAACAAACCCTATAATGGATAATTTGTTCGACAATTTTCTGGCTAAGGCTCCTTCCTGATAGATTACTTTATATATTATGCCGCACAGGGATGAATTTCCACATTACCCATAATACCCAAAAGACAAAGTTTTAAACCTGATAACCCTTGCAAAGAAGGGGATTCTATCATATAATGAAGTCTGTTAAAAAAATATTTTCTATTACGCCCTCGTAGTGCAACGGATAGAACGCAAGCCTCCGAAGCTTGAAATGCAGGTTCGATTCCTGCCGAGGGCATTACCAATCTTCTGCTTAATAAAGTGGGGGATTTTTTATTGGGCATTTTTAAGAGGTTCCATAAGATTTTTGGTGAATTTACTCGTTTTCCGTAATATTCCATCGAATCCTGTTATGTCATTCCTTTCTTGGAAATAATCGCCAATACTATTGAAAAATGGTGATTTTTCAATAAAAGTAGTTGTTAAATTTGCGTTTCTAACATATAGTATTTAAAACAAATAAACTATTCAGAAAAAAATCGTAAGCGTTTTCATGGGTTTTTGTGTAGAATTTTCTCCTGATAATGTAAAATGGAGTGGGGGAGGGATGAATCGATGAGTATGAATATGAAAGCAGGACTTTTTCAACAGCAAACATTAAAGATGGCAATGACCCAGGAGCTTATGCAAGCTATTACATTGCTGCAATACTCCTCGCAGGAGCTATCGGCTTTTCTAGAAAATAAAATGGT
Source organism: Bacillus sp. ISL-4 (assembly GCF_018613275.1). Classification (NCBI taxonomy): domain Bacteria; kingdom Bacillati; phylum Bacillota; class Bacilli; order Caryophanales; family Bacillaceae; genus Bacillus; species Bacillus sp. ISL-4. The sequence continues at coordinate 233,159 of NZ_JAGGQN010000014.1, read as the reverse complement.
GGAGAATCCATTACTGTCCATAGATCAGCCAACATCTTCTATATTTCAGCCAACTTTTGACCGGAAAAAGGGTAAACGGACTCTTAAAAATACGTATGATGCCAACTATTGGATTGAACAGATCAGTGAAGATACTTTATCGCTTGAACAGCATATTATGTCCCAGGTGAATCACCAGCAGTTTTCAGGTGAGCAGCAGAAGGCAATGCTTCTATTAATTCATAACCTTGATGAAAACGGTTACTTGAGGACTCAACTGGATGATATATGCGTCCCAAGCATATCTCCGGCCGTTTTGGAAGAGAGTCTCTCGATATTACAGGAACTCGAGCCGCATGGCATTGGAGCGAGAAACCTTCAAGAGTGCCTTTTGCTTCAGGTGAAAGCAGAAGCGGAGAACCTGCTTGCAGAATCGATCATAGAAAATCATTTCCTCGATTTTGCTGAAAAGCGTTGGAAAGACCTAAGTAAGAAAATCGGTGTTACAATGAAGGAGATTCAAGAAGTCTTTGATTATATCCAGACGTTGAACCCGCGTCCGGCTTCACTCTTTTTTCAGGAAAAGCCTTCTTATATAGTGCCGGATGTGGTCGTGGAAGTTCGGGATGGCATGCTGCTTGTTGGGAATTATGATGGTAACACACCCAATCTTAATGTGGATAAAGGGTATTTAAACCGAATGAAGAGCCATAAGGATCAGGGAGTTCAACGGTTTATCCAGGATAAGTGGCAGGAATACCAATGGATCTCCAGAGGGATTCAACAAAGAAAAGAAACTATATTGAAGGTCATTCAGTGCATCGTCGAAAAACAGCCGGCGTGCTTTCATCATGGCCTGAACTTTTTGAAGCCGATGACGATGAAAGAAATAGCTGATGAAATTGGTATACATGAGTCCACAGTAAGCAGGGCGGTTAAAGGGAAATACGTGCAGACACCATTTGGCACGATAGAGATGCGGATATTTTTCACTACTTCTTTACAGTCAGTCGGCCTTGATGAGGATATGTCGGGCATGCAAGCAAAAAAGAGCCTGCAGGCAGCCATCAATGGGGAAAATAAACAAAAGCCGCTTTCGGATCAAGACCTGGCAGAACGGTTGAAAGAGGAGCATGGAATTATCTTGGCACGCCGAACCGTTGCCAAATACCGGGAACAATTAGGGATCCCTTCTTCATCTAAACGAAAAAGATATGATTGAAAAGGATGAGTGGTTTGGAATCAAATGCGTTTGTTTTATATAGTAGGGATAAATGCCCGTTATGTGATAAAGCCAAGCAGGTACTTGAAGAAGTGAAGGCGGAGTCGGGCATAGGCTATAAGGAAATCGATATCCATACCGATGATGATTTGCTAGAAAAATTCGGGCTGATGATTCCTGTCGTAGAATGGAAAGATGATATCGTTCAATTCGGAAATGTTGATAAGTCAGCTCTAAATAGGCTTTTGGAAAAATAATTTTTCAAATCATTTGAAGAAACATTCCGTTCCTGCTAGAATAAAATATGTAGCAGGAATATTTTTTTGTTTTAAGTGGGACATAAAATGACTACGCGGGACATTAAATGTCCAACTTAACTTTTTAGGAGTTTTAAATATGCGTACATTACTCGAGGTACAAAGAAAATTATTACCAGATTTCCTTCTGGTTATGCAAAAAAGGTATGATATCCTGCGTTATATCAAAATGATGCAGCCGGTTGGAAGGCGCAGTCTGTCCGTGAGCCTTAATTTGACAGAACGGACGCTTAGAGGCGAGGTTGATTTTCTGAAAAGTCAGAACCTGGTTAACATATTCAGCTCTGGTATGACGCTGACTGATGAAGGGATTGAAATCCTGGATAAGTTAGAAGGAATAATGCGTGAAGTAATGGGTATTGACATAATGGAACGGCAATTGCAGGATTTGTTACAAGTGGATGAGGTCATTATTGTCTCAGGAAATTGTGATGAGACCCCATGGGTGAAAAAAGAATTGGGTAAAGCTTGTGCAAACCGTATGAAACGGGAATGGAACTCAAAGAATATCATTGCGGTTACTGGCGGATCGACAATGGCCGAAGTGGCTAATTCGTTGTCACCTGATGAAGCGTCGAAGAAATTGATATTTGTCCCTGCCCGCGGGGGAATTGGTGAAGCAGTGCAGAATCAGGCCAATACGATTGTCGAAAAAATGGCACAGAAAGCACAGGCCTCATACAGAGTGTTATATGTACCCGATCAATTAAGCGGTGAGGTTTATGCTTCGTTTCAGAAGGAACCTGCAATTAAAGAAGTGATTTCCCAAATTAAATCTGCCGATATGATCATTCATGGAATCGGTGATGCCATGGCCATGGCAGAGAGAAGAAATTCTTCGCCAGAAATGTTAAAGAAGCTGTTAGATGGAAATGCTGTAGGAGAGGCATTCGGTTATTATTACGATGAAAACGGCAAAGTTGTTCATAAGGTTTTGACAGTCGGCATCCAGTTAGATGATCTTAGCCCTGAAAAGCGAGTGATAACTGTGGCAGGTGGCAAAACTAAAGCAAAGGCTATCCGTTCCTACATGAAAGGCGCACCTTCATCAACCGTTTTGATCACAGATGAAGCGGCGGCACAAGAGTTAATTCAGGGGAATTACACCCCTTAATATATTTGCGAACTTAAAAGGAGGAATTTTTCATGGCAGTAAAAGTTGGTATTAATGGTTTTGGACGTATTGGACGTAATGTATTTCGTGCAGCATTGAGTAATCCTGGGGTAGAGATTGTTGCTATTAACGACTTAACGGATGCTAATATGTTAGCGCACCTTCTTCAATACGATACAATTCATGGATCTCTTAATGAAAAAGTAACAGTTGATGGGGATTACCTTGTTGTTGATGGCCACAAAGTAAAAGTATTGGCTGAACGTGATCCTGCACAATTAGCATGGGGTGAACTAGGAGTAGAAGTAGTTGTAGAATCTACAGGGCGTTTCACAAAACGTGCGGATGCTGCTAAACATTTAGAAGCTGGCGCGAAGAAAGTAATCATCTCTGCTCCTGCATCTGATGAAGATATCACGATTGTCATGGGTGTAAATGAAGACAAATATGATTCAGCAAACCACCATGTAATCTCTAATGCTTCTTGTACAACGAACTGCTTGGCTCCATTTGCTAAAGTGCTTCATGAACAATTCGGAATCAAACGCGGTATGATGACTACTGTTCACTCTTATACAAATGATCAGCAAATTCTTGATTTGCCTCATAAAGATTACCGCCGTGCACGTGCAGCTGCCGAGAATATCATTCCTACAACAACTGGGGCAGCAAAAGCTGTTGCACTTGTCCTTCCTGAACTTAAAGGGAAATTGAATGGTATGGCAATGCGCGTACCTACTCCAAACGTGTCTGTTGTCGACCTTGTTGCAGAGCTTGAAAAAGACACAACAGTTGAAGAAGTTAATGCAGCATTCAAAAAGGCTTCTGAAGGCGAATTAAAAGGAATTCTTGAGTACAGCGAACTTCCGTTAGTATCAACTGACTATAACGGTAACCCATCATCATCTACAATTGATGCCCTTTCCACAATGGTAATGGAAGGAAACATGGTTAAAGTATTATCTTGGTATGACAATGAAACAGGATATTCTAGCCGTGTTGTTGATTTGATCGACTATTTGGCTAAAAAAGGATTGTAATTAGATAATAAAAAAACCTCACCAAGGTGAGGTTTTTTTTATCACACCTCTAAAAAAACTTGGCAGAAGATGATATTATTAGTAAGTCATTAATCAGTCAAGCGTTTACATTTCTTGTTTTTGGATAATTTCCTGGAAACCGACTATAATGAAAAAGAGAAAAGGGGAGTTGGGAAATTTACCCTCTCCTTTTTTGACTAAAAGAATCAAAAATATGATAACAATATCTAAGGAGGTTCTTGGATTATGAATAAAAAGTCGATTAAAGATATTGAATTAAAGGGGAAACGCGTATTTTGCCGTGTTGATTTCAATGTGCCGATGCAGGACGGAAAGATTTCGGACGATACTAGAATCAAAGCAGCACTGCCGACGATTTCCTATCTGACAGAACAGGGAGCTAAAGTCATCTTAGCCAGCCACCTTGGCCGTCCTAAAGGACAAGTCGTTGAAGAATTGCGTCTAGCACCTGTTGCAAAAAGACTAAGCGAACTTAGTGGCAAAGACGTGCAAAAGGCAGAAGAAGCTTACGGAGAGACCGTGCAATCAATCATTGATAACATGCAAAATGGCGAGATCTTGTTGTTGGAAAACGTTCGTTTCTATCCAGGAGAAGAGAAAAACGATCAAGAATTGGCGAAGTCATTTGCAGCACTAGCTGATGTTTATGTTAACGATGCATTCGGAGCTGCGCATCGTGCACATGCTTCAACTGAAGGAATAGCACACCATCTCCCAGCTGTTTCCGGATTGCTGATGGAAAAAGAGCTTTCTGTACTAGGAAAAGCCCTATCGAACCCGGAACGTCCTTTTACAGCTATAATTGGCGGAGCAAAAGTAAAGGATAAGATAGGCGTTATCGAAAACCTTTTGGAAAAAGTCGATCACTTGATCATTGGTGGTGGCCTGGGTTATACATTCATTAAAGCGCAAGGTCATGAAATCGGTAATTCTTTATTGGAAGAAGACAAAATAGAATTGGCCAAATCTTTCATCGAAAGTGCAAAAGAAAAAGGCGTAAAACTTCATTTGCCTATCGATGCAGTCGTAACGGCTGAATTTTCACCTGATGCAGAGGCAGAGAATGTCGATATCGATGCTATTCCAAATGATAAAATGGCTCTTGATATCGGTCCAAAAACAAGTGATTTATTTGCGGATGTAATCAAAAGTTCTAAGCTAGTGATTTGGAATGGACCCATGGGTGTATTCGAGTTCGATAAATTTGCGAATGGAACGAGAACGGTTGCTAGAGCCTTGGCGGAAGCAAAAGATACGTACAGCATTGTAGGCGGAGGGGATTCAGCCGCAGCTGCAGAAAAGTTTGGCTTGGCAGAAAAGATGTCCCATATTTCAACTGGCGGCGGTGCATCTCTTGAGTTCATGGAAGGCAAAGAATTGCCTGGCGTTGTGGCCTTGAACGATAAATAAGATCAATCCGTTACATATTTCAACTTTAGAAGGGATGAGAAACCAAATGCGTAAACCGATTATTGCAGGAAACTGGAAAATGAATAAAACACTATCTGAAGCGACTGCCTTCTTAGAAGAAGTGAGCAATTTGATTCCGAAGCAAGATGTAATTGATACGGTTGTATGTGCTCCAGCTTTATTTTTGGATCAGCTGGTTCAAGCAGCAAAAGGAACCGATGTGAAAATCGGGGCGCAGAACATGCACTTTGAAGAAAGCGGTGCTTTCACAGGAGAAATCAGCCCAATCGCATTGGCTGATCTTGGTGTATCCTACGTCATACTTGGTCATTCTGAGCGCCGGGAACTGTTCAACGAAACGGATGAAGCCGTTAATAAAAAAGCTCATGCCGCTTTTGCCCACCAGTTGACTCCGATCGTTTGCTGCGGTGAAACACTTGAGCAAAGGGAAGCTGGCGAAACGAATGATTTCGTAGGCAGTCAGATTGAAAAAGGCCTGGCAGGATTATCTGAAGATCAATTGAAACAAGCCGTTATTGCTTATGAGCCGATTTGGGCGATTGGAACAGGAAAATCGTCATCTGCTCAAGATGCAAATGAGGTTTGTGCGCATATCCGCTCAGTTGTTGTCGACAAATTTTCAAATGAAGCAGCTGCAGCCATCCGAATTCAGTACGGTGGCAGTGTAAAACCTGAAAATATTAAAGAGTACATGGCACAACCTGATATAGACGGTGCGTTGGTTGGCGGTGCAAGCTTGAAATCCGATTCATTTTTACAATTGCTGGAGGCTGGTCACTATGAGTAAGTCGCCTGTGGCACTTATCATCTTAGACGGTTTTGGCTGCCGTAACGAAGAAAAGGGAAATGCTGTTTTTCATGCGAAAAAACCGAACTTTGACCGCTTTTGGGAACAGTATCCGCATTCCCATTTAACTGCAAGCGGGGAAGCGGTCGGCTTGCCTGCCGGTCAAATGGGGAACTCGGAAGTGGGGCATTTGAATATCGGGGCAGGACGGATCGTTTATCAAAGTCTAACCCGTGTGAACCTGGCTATCCGTGAAGGCGAGTTTGCACAAAACCCAACTTTGGTCGATGCCATGAGCTATACCAAGGAAAAAGGCACGGACCTTCATCTTTTCGGTCTTCTTTCAGATGGCGGCGTGCACAGTCATATTGATCATATGTATGCCCTGCTGAAATTGGCCGCTAAAGAAGGAGTTAAAAATGTATATGTACATGCATTCTTAGATGGCCGTGATGTCGGACCGAAAACGGCGCAGGGTTATATTAAGGAAGCGGAAGCGAAAATGAAGGAAATCGGTGTTGGTCAGTTTGCGACCATATCCGGAAGATATTATTCAATGGACCGTGATAAGCGCTGGGAACGTGTGGAGAAATCCTACCGTTCGATGGTGTATGGTGATGGCCCTGCTTACTCTTCTGCAATGGAATGTGTCGAGGATTCCTACGAACATGGTATTTTTGACGAGTTCGTGATACCTTCAGTCATAACGGCGGAAGACGGTAAACCGGTGGCAACGATAAAAGATGATGATGCCGTAATCTTTTATAACTTCCGTCCAGACCGGGCGATCCAGATTTCCAATACGTTCACGAATGAGGATTTTCGCTCATTTGACCGCGGTCCTGGACATCCGAAGCATCTCCATTTTGTCTGCTTGACACATTTTTCGGAAACAGTTGACGGATATGTTGCATTTAAACCGACAAATCTTGATAATACATTAGGGGAAGTACTTTCCCAAAACCAGCTAACCCAGCTTCGTATCGCTGAAACTGAAAAATATCCGCATGTGACGTTTTTCATGAGCGGCGGACGTGAAGAGAAGTTTCCTGGTGAAGAGAGGATTTTAATTAATTCCCCGAAAGTCGCTACATATGATTTACAACCGGAAATGAGTGCTTATGAAGTGACGGATGCATTGTTGGAACAGATTGAGGCTGACCGCTTTGATGCCATTCTCTTGAATTTTGCCAACCCGGACATGGTTGGTCATTCAGGGATGCTTGAGCCTACCATTAAAGCGATTGAAACAGTGGATGAATGCCTAGGCAGGATTGTCGATTTAATCGTCTCAAAAGGCGGTACAGCAATCATTACCGCTGACCACGGGAATGCTGATGAAGTCGTAACGCTTGAAGGCGATCCCATGACAGCCCATACTACGAATCCTGTGCCTGTCATTATCACTAAAAATCAGGTAACATTAAGAACAGGTGGTATCTTAGGCGATTTAGCTCCAACGATGCTTGATTTGCTTGGAGTCGAAAAACCTGTTGAAATGACAGGGAAATCCCTATTATCTAAATAAAATTGTGAATAGGAAAAGGAGAGATTTATAATGCCGTACATCGAACATGTATATGCACGCGAAGTGCTAGATTCCCGTGGTAACCCAACAATAGAAGTAGAAATCCAAACAGAGTCCGGATACTTTGGACGTGCAATCGTACCATCAGGTGCTTCAACAGGGGAACACGAAGCGGTTGAGCTTCGTGACGGAGATAAATCTCGTTACCTGGGTAAAGGGGTACAAAAAGCAGTCGATAATGTAAATGACATCATTGCTGAAGCTGTCATCGGTTTGGATGTAACGAACCAAGCAGGCCTTGACCTTACTATGATTGAATTGGATGGCACTGAAAACAAAGGAAACCTGGGAGCTAATGCAATCCTTGGCGTGTCAATGGCTGCTGCCCATGCCGCTGCGGAATTTTCAGGTTTACCATTGTATCGTTACCTTGGAGGGTTCAATGCGAAACAACTTCCAACTCCAATGATGAACATCATTAACGGCGGATCACATGCCGATAACAATGTTGACTTCCAGGAATTCATGATCCTTCCTGTAGGCGCTCCTAGCTTCAAAGAAGCAGTTCGTATGGGTGCTGAAGTATTCCATGCATTGAAATCTGTCCTTTCTGCCAAAGGCTTGAATACGGCAGTCGGCGATGAAGGCGGCTTTGCGCCAAACCTTGGTTCAAACCGTGAAGCACTGCAAGTCATCATCGAGGCAATTGAAAAAGCTGGCTACAAAGCAGGCGAAGATATCTACCTTGGCATGGACGTAGCTTCATCTGAATTCTATAACAAAGAAACAGGCAAATATGATCTTGCAGGCGAAGGCCGTAATGGTGTTACATCCGAAGAAATGGTTGCTTTCTATGAAGAGCTAGTGAATGAGTTCCCTATTCTCTCCATCGAAGACGGCCTGGATGAAAATGACTGGGAAGGCCATAAACTTTTAACGGAACGCATCGGTACTAAAGTTCAACTTGTTGGTGACGATCTTTTCGTAACGAACACGAAAAAATTGGCTGAAGGCATCGAAAAAGGCATCGGTAACTCCATCCTGATCAAAGTGAACCAAATTGGTACACTGACAGAAACGTTTGATGCAATCGAAATGGCTAAACGCGCAGGCTATACGGCAGTCGTTTCCCACCGTTCCGGTGAAACGGAAGATGCAACGATCGCTGATATTGCCGTTGCAACAAACGCAGGACAAATCAAAACTGGTTCAATGTCCCGTACAGACCGTATCGCTAAATACAACCAACTTCTTCGCATCGAAGACCAGCTTGGCGACTTGGCTGTATATGGCGGCTTGAAATCTTTCTATAACTTGAAGAAGTAATAACGCTAAAATCCTCTTCTGACGAGAAGCGGATGGAGATAATTATTTCTTTTCACCTCCCATTCCATGTGAATGGGAGGTTTTTTTGCTTATAAAGTTAGCCGCCGAGCTGATAAAAGGATTTAATCAAACGTTTGATTAATATAAAAAAAAGGTGCCGCATCCGGGCACCTTTTTTTTATTTATTCGATACAGCTTCCACTGGTACGGCATTATAGTATTCTTCTAATGTAATCTTCGCTTCAAAGATTTCAGTTGCGGTATCGACACCAACATAACGGATGTGCCATGGTTCGTATTTATACCCTGTGATGTTTTCCTTGCCTTCAGGGTAGCGGATGATAAATCCGTATTCATGTGCATGTTCAGCAAGCCAGGTCGCTTCATTCGTATCACCGAAGCAGTCTTGGGCAGCACATGCACCGTCGTGGGTCGTAACATCAATCGCTAGACCCGTTTCATGCTCGCTTGTCCCAGGCAATGCACTGTAGGTTTTCGCTTTTTCTTCCCCGTCCTTAGCCACATAGTTATTAAAGACGGTGATTTGTCTTTGGTGTGAGCGGTAAGCGGAAACGCCGGCAAAGTGCATGCTGTCTTTTTCGGCAGCTTGGAACATTTTTTCAAGAGCCTTCCCCGCTTCTTCGCGCATCATTCTTTTTTCGATTTTATCTTGAAAGATGAAATCTACTTTTGGGTAGATGAGGTCAGCGGGTTTATAATCTTCAGGCAGGCTGTATTGTTTGTTGACAAGTACAGGTATGCTTTCCGGATGAGATAACGTCTGAAGGCCAGCCTGTGCGGGTTTAGCCGCTTCATCAACTTCCACCTGGCGTTGGGTCGATTCTTTTGAATCATCATTCTTGTCGGTTTCTGTCTCCGTCTCTGTATCCTGGGAGCTCGGTTGTTCTTCTTTTTGCTCTTTTTCATGATCGCTTGTCAGGTCTGATGAACAGCCAGCCATCAGAATGAAAGATGATAGAGCGGTTGCTGCAAAAATAGGTTTTAACATTTGAAAGGCCCCTTGCTTTTAATATAAGATTTCCAATAAAAGTAGTTTTGAAAAATTATCGTGATAAGTAATCCCTTGTTAATTCACTTTGATATTTATCTAGAAATAAGCCAATCCAGACGACCATCAATAAAAATGGATAATCATTACGAACTGCGGTTTGCACGACGGGATCAGACCAAAAGTTCGAAAGGAAACCAGATGACATCCTGATTGTCTCGAATGTGACAAGGGCGTGAAGCGATAACCAAAGAATCGTAAGAGTATTTGTCCCAAACCCAATGACCGCTGCTATGACGCTCAGCAAGGCGGCTGCTGCCCCAATCAGGAGGACATGGAAGCTGGATTGGAAAAAATCGGTACCGCTATTGGAAAGTCCATTATAAATAATAGCAGTAAAATAAACGGTTGTCGTGATATATGCAGCAAATAATAAGTATCGATTTCCGTGATACTTTGCCAGCAGCAATAAAATTGGTGATAGAATGATTAATAGGATACTGATAAGATTGCTTCCGCCTGTCCATAAAGAATAGCCGGCAACCGCCGAGAATAGGATGGTCAGGAGATCAAGAATCCGAAGTATGGACTTAAACATGTTGACACCTCTTTCTCTATTTATGCAAATTATCTCAAACTTTGTTTCAAAAAGAAATAAATGACTATGGGTTTTTAGGAATTCTTACCATCATAGTATAACAAAGATTGTGGATATTTATTGGGTGTGGTAAAGTTAAAGTAATTGTTTATTGGTTCTTCAGGAGGTGTAATTGCATGCATGCATTTCTCATAACGCTTTTAGTGATTGTCAGTATCGCCCTCATTGTGACGGTATTGCTTCAATCAGGTAAGAGTGCAGGTTTATCGGGTGCGATTGCCGGCGGTGCTGAGCAGCTATTCGGAAAGCAAAAGGCACGCGGTTTGGACCTAGTTTTACATCGTGCAACGATAGTATTGGCGATTTTATTCTTTGCTTTAACTTTACTTGTTGCTTTCTTTGATGTGTAATGGATCAAAAATGAGTCTAGCTAATTAGCTAGGCTTTTTTCTTTGCACAATAGTTGCATGAATAGATATAGTGATTTTGGTACTTAATTATAGGATAGGGATATTTTGAATTCTATTTACTGATAAAGGAGTTTGAAGTCATGAAAATCAAGCTGCAGCAGCCCTTTACTTTTGAAGGCGGAAAAAGGGCTGTCTTACTTTTACATGGATTTACGGGGAATTCGGCGGATGTACGGATGCTGGGCCGTTACTTGGAGAAACAGGGATACACCTGCCATGCCCCGCACTATAAAGGGCATGGCGTTCCGCCAGAGGAACTGGTGAAAACGGGTCCGGAAGATTGGTGGAATGATGTCATGATGGCCTATGATTTTCTGAAAAGCAAAGGCCATGAAGAAATTGCTGTTGCCGGACTCTCATTAGGAGGCGTATTTTCTCTTAAATTAGGTTACACTGTACCTATAAAGGGTATCATATCAATGTGTGCGCCTATGCATATTAAAAGTGAAGAAATGATGTTTAAAGGAGTATTGGAGTACGCCAGAGAATTTAAGAAGTATGAAGGAAAAACTCAAGAGCAAATAGAGCTTGAAATGGACCTCCTTGCCGATAAACCGATGAATACATTGAAAGCCCTTCAGGAATTGATAACGGATGTAAGAGAGCACGTCGACCTTATTTACGCTCCGACATTTGTCGTGCAGGGCCGGCATGATGATGTTATCAATCCAAAAAGTGCCGATATTATTATTGATTCCATTGAATCACCGGTCAAACGAATCAAGTGGTATGAAGAATCCGGCCATGTCATAACTCTTGATAAAGAAAAAGACCAGTTGCATGAAGATGTATTGGAATTTTTAGAAAGTCTGGATTGGTCCGAATAACAAATTTATTATACCCTGAATAGGAGGGTTTTCATGGAAGATAACATTCAAGAACATATTAATAAGCTTCTGACATACATGACGGATGAAGCGTATAAGCCGTTAACGGTACAAGAACTGGAAGAGGCTTTGAAAATCGAAGACTCGGCAGATTTCAAGAATTTCGTTAAGGCTTTAGTAAAAATGGAAGAAAAGGGATTGGTGGTCAGAACGAGAAGCAATCGTTACGGCCTGCCGCAAAAAATGAATTTGTTCCGCGGTAAATTAACGGGACATGCAAAGGGATTCGCATTTGTGACACCTGACGATAACCCGGGAATGGATGATATTTTCATTCCGCCAAATGAAACGGGCACAGCGATGCATGGAGATGTCGTCATGGTACGAGTGTCTTCGGAAACATCGGGCTCAAGGCAAGAAGGCACGGTCATCAGGATACTTGAACGCGGAATTACACAAGTGGTCGGTACATACTCCGAAAGTAAAAGTTTTGGTTTCGTCATCCCTGATGATAAAAAGATCGCAAATGATATCTTCATTCCACAGCATGCTTCCCATGGAGCGGTAGAGGGACATAAGGTTGTCGTCAAGCTGACTTCTTATCCTGAAGGACGTGTAAGTGCAGAAGGCGAAGTCATTGAGATTCTTGGGCATAAGAATGACCCTGGTGTAGATATTCTTTCAGTGATCCATAAATATGGTTTGCCGATGGAGTTCCCGGATGACGTCATGGAGCAAGCCAATGCCGTTTCGGATACCATTCAAGAAAGTGAAATTGGCAGCCGCAGGGATTTGCGGAGTGATGTTTTGGTCACGATTGATGGAGCGGATGCAAAGGACCTGGATGATGCCGTCACTGTTTCTAAACTTGAAAATGGCAATTACAAGCTGGGTGTGCATATTGCTGATGTCAGCCATTATGTAACGGAAGGTTCGCCAATCGATAAGGAAGCCTTAGAAAGAGGGACGAGCGTTTATTTGGTTGACAGGGTCATTCCGATGATCCCGCATCGTTTATCGAATGGCATTTGTTCCTTAAACCCACAAGTCGACCGCTTTACACTTTCTTGTGAAATGGAAATCACGCCAAATGGTGAAGTTGTCAACCATGAGATTTTCGAAAGTGTCATTAAGACGACGGAACGTATGACATATGGCAATGTGAACAAAATCCTTGTGGATAAGGATGAAGAACAACTCGAACGCTATGAAGCGTTGGTGCCGATGTTCCAGGACATGGAGAAGTTGGCGGCCATCCTTCGAAAAAATCGGATGAACCGCGGTGCAATCGATTTTGATTTTAATGAAGCGAGAGTTATCGTTGATGAAGAGGGACATCCGACTGATGTGGTTTTACGTGAAAGGTCGGTTGCGGAAAAGCTGATTGAAGAGTTCATGCTTGCGGCCAACGAAACCGTTGCAGAACATTTCAACCGTCTTGACGTTCCGTTCATTTACCGTATTCATGAAGATCCCAAGCCGGAAAAACTGCAGCGTTTCTTTGAATTCATTACGAACTTCGGATATATTGTACGGGGGTCGGCCAATGACGTTCATCCTAAAGCGTTACAGGAAATCATTGAGGCGGTTGCCGGTAAACCGGAAGAAACGGTCATATCCACCGTCATGCTTCGTTCGATGCAACAAGCGAAATATGACCCGGAGAGCTTAGGCCACTTTGGTTTATCAGCTGAGTTTTATACACATTTCACATCACCGATTCGCCGTTATCCGGATTTGATCGTGCACAGGTTGATCAGGACCTACTTGGTGGACGGTAAACTCGATGAAGCTACGAAGGAGAAATGGAATGCCATTTTACCTGAAATTGCCGATCATACATCGAAACGTGAACGTCGCTCAGTCGATGCCGAACGGGAAACGGATGATTTGAAGAAAGCGGAATATATGCTGGATAAAATCGGCGAAGAATATACCGGGATCATTGGTTCGGTTACGAATTTCGGAATGTTCGTCGAGTTGCCGAACACCATTGAAGGACTTGTCCATGTCAGCTTTATGACGGATGATTATTACCGCTTCGATGAGCGTCAGCTTGCAATGATCGGGGAACGTACAGGTAATGTTTTCCGGATTGGCGATCAGATCGACGTACGTGTTTCCAACGTCAATAAAGAGGAACGCGCCATCGATTTTGAAATCATCGGCATGAAGGTAAGCCGTCCTCGTCCATCTGGCGAGAAGAAAATATTCAAAGCCAATTCAGGTGAACGAAAACGCGGCCGAGGCGGCAATGGGGGACGTAAGGAAGAAAAAGGCGGCGGCCGTAATGGAGATTCGACTTCTTCTGGAAGAAAATCGAAAAATAAGAAAAAATTCTTTGAAAATGCGCCAGCTGCCAAGCGCAAGAGAAAACCAAAAAAGAGATAAAGATTGAGGCGGGGGGATGATCATTACATCCTCTCGCCGCGATTGGATGTAAAAAGGGGAGAGTTAGATGCCAAAAGGCTCAGGTAAACAACTAGCACAAAATAAAAAAGCATATCATGATTTCTTTATTGAACAAACATTTGAAGCGGGAATCGTTTTAAAAGGGACCGAAATCAAAGCAATCCGTGCGGCCCGAGTGAATTTGAAGGATGCCTTTGCTAAAATAGAAAATAATGAAATTTATCTTCATAATATGCATGTCAGCCCTTATGAGCAGGGAAATCAGTTTAACCATGATCCGTTACGGACACGGAAGCTTCTTTTGCATAAGAAAGAAATCAGTAAACTGATCGGTGAAACAAAGGTAACAGGTTACACCATCGTCCCGTTGAAAATGTATTTAAAGAATGGCTTTGCCAAAGTTTTAATCGGACTTGGAAAAGGGAAGAAACAATATGACAAGCGTGATGACCTGAAGAAGAAGGAAGCGAAGCGTGATATTGAACGTGCTTTCCGTGATCGTCAGAAGATGTAAAACTGCCAAGACCTTACAATTGATTTTTTGAACCAATCTGTTATAATTAATCCTGTACCGATGACAATTGAATATCAGCCGACTTGCTGACTATTCTTCTCTCGTACGCTCCATTTCTATCATGGGGACGTTACGGATTCGACAGGGATAGTTCGAGCTTAAGTTGCGAGTCGAGGGGATCGGCCTCGTTAAAACGTCAACGCCTATAACTGGCAAACAAAACAACAACCTAGCTTTCGCTGCTTAATAACAGTCGATAGCTGTTCCTCCCTCCATGGCCCACGTGGTAGGGTAAGGGACTCACTCTAAGTGGGATACGCCGGAATCCACCGTCTGAGGATGAAGGAAGAGACCAATCAGACTAGCTGCTCTGCCGCCTGTCGATAGGCTAATGAGTTCGCGAAATGCGAATATATCGACTACACTCGTAGAAGCTTAAGTGCCGTTATGTCTGGACGTGGGTTCGACTCCCACCGTCTCCACCAATACATATATTGGTGGTTTTTTATTTGTGTGACTTGAAGCATAAAATTGTCATCATAACATCTTTATGCTTTATAAATTCGTTTATAATGTAGATCTAGTCCAATATTACACAGAGCCCTCGACAACTTCTATTGGAGTTGTCGGGGGCTCTGAAGTCTACAAGAATGTTGTTTCATTTATCTAATTTGAACTGCTGTATAACGGAACCAATCACTTAAATCGAAGTACACAATCAACAATTCGAGGAATAAAAGTCAAAATGAAAAGAGCGACCAATGCAATTATATAGAACAGCTGTCAAAATCACCGCACGTTGATGGTTATTCCTCATCCCGTAACAGAAGGGCTTCCTTTCCCATGACCGCAAGCTCAATTATTTCAAGCGTTTTGCAATAATTCCCGAATATATCTCCATTCACATCGACTTCCTTATGAATATAGTCCAGAACATGCCAATCCTCAAACCAGTCACCGCTTTCCGCATCTTCATGAGAAGTATTCGGCCAGGCGTATTTTAACAGTGGACTGTACAACCGGTCGGCGGCGCCTTTTCTCAACTTACAATTCTTGACCCGAGGTTTATAAAGGGAACGGGGGAAAAATTCGTTTACATCGTTAAACAAATCGGGCCAATAATCTTTTCGTGAACCCGTATGGGGATGATCGTTGGCCCATTTCAAAATGCCCGCTGAAATATTTGTACGCTGAAAAAGAAGGGCATACAATCTTTTTCCGAATAAAATTCGTTCGTGAAGCGAAGTGAAATGGCGCGAGGTAGCGCCGGCAAGTAAGGCTCGTTGCCTATTTCCCTCTGCACAGTATGGAAAAAGAATGTGATTGAAACGCAAAAAATCATACAACTTGAAGCTGGCCGTACCGGTTACGTTTTTTTTAAAATGATGATTTTGGATCACTCTTTTTTCCAAATAACTTTGTTCATTTATCACAGTCGCAATCGCAAGAGTGTAGGAATCCCCGCTGTTCCAAAAATAACGCCACATCGTTTCCATAAAGGTGGAAATGTGAAAAAAGTGTAAAAGGTGGAACATTTCCTGGTTGGCTTTCACGCTTAGGTCATAAATCAAACATTGGGGATACACATCCTGAAAAATCAACCAGCTGCCGCGCTCCAAAAAAGAATAAATCGCCTTCTGATCTCTTTCTGGCAGAAGTTTTGTCAGCAAATCCCCTTTTAAATCGGTCATGTTCCAGCCAACGTTCCTGGATACCATATGTCCAAGGAGGGCCCAATGGATTTCTGGATGCTCAAGATAAAAATTATAATAAGCCCGAGTCCTTGTAACATTGTTTTGATTATGTTGTTTTGTCTGTTCTCTTATATAGTGAATGCGTTGTTTATCGTTTTCGGATAAAAAGGGCAGGAGGCCGGAAGATTTACTTTTTAATTTTTTTTTCAAATCCTTCTTTACATCCGAATAGGAATCAAGCAAAAATACATCATCCCTTATCAACATTTCATTTTAACTGCGTTCGATTCTCCCATTAAAGAAATGCATATTCATATTGCTAGAGGAATATGAATACAACGTGAGTATTCAAAAGAGGGGGGTAACATGGGACATCGGGTAAATGAGGAAATGAACCGAATCGTCGATCAGTTCATTAGGGACCAATCAGATGACGGGTCCTGGCAATATCCTTTTGAGACCGGCATCGGAACAGACTGTCACATGATTATCTTATTGCGGACATTGGAGATAAATGATGAGGCGTTCATAAAAGAACTGGTGGAACGTATTGCAGGGAAACAGCAGAAAGATGGTTCATGGGGTTTGTTTTATGATGAAGGAAAAGGGAACCTTACGTCCACTGTGGAAGCTTATTATGCCCTTCTTTACTCCGGTTATCGGGACCGGGATGACCCGGATATCCAGGCAGCCAGGCGGTTTATCCTTGCCAACGGAGGGGCTACTGAAGTCCATATGTTTTTTAAAGTCCTGTTGGCTTTAACCGGACAGTGCGAGTGGCCGCCTTTCCCCATTAAGATTGAAGTGCTGCTTATACCGGACTCCTTTCCAATTAATCTTTTTGACTTCTCCATGTTTGGCAGAACGAACATCATCCCGTTACTGATTCTGGCCAATTTGGGTTTTAGCAGGAGAACGCTGCGGTCTCCTGATCTCTCTGATTTGTATCTCAAAAAAGAAAATCGTTTTTTTACAGAAGATCCGGAATTCCGCTCGGTTATCGATTCGATTCAAAAAGGGATAAAAGGCCTGAAAGACTACCCCGGAAATCTTCGCGAGTTAGCTTTAAATCGCGCCGAACAATATATGCTGGATAGAATAGAACCGGATGGCACCTTATGTAATTATTTCGGTTCAACTTCTATGATGATTTTTGCCTTATTGGCGAGGGGATATTCGAATACACATCCGGTGATTACCCGTGCCTTGCAAGGCTTAAATGCGATGACCTGCCGGATTGATGGAGAACTCCACTGCCAATATGCGACGGCTACGGTCTGGAACACGACGTTAATCAGCTATGCTCTGCAAGAATCCGGAGTCCCTTATTCATCGAATACCGTCCAGAAGGCAAACCGATATATCCTCTCCCGGCAACATGTCAAATACGGGGATTGGGTCATTCATGAACCAGACCTGTTGCCGGGAGGCTGGGGCTTTGAGGACATGAATACAATCCATCCGGATATTGACGACACAACGGCAGCACTAAGAGCGATTCGAACGTTAGCCATCGAAAGGGTGGATTGTCGACAGGCATGGGATCGGGGAATCAGCTGGCTCATTTCCATGCAAAACAATGACGGTGGATGGGCGGCATTCGAAAAGAATGTAAATAAGAAAATATTGAACCTGTTACCGATCGAGGGCGGAAAAGATTTGTTGATTGATCCGTCGACGGTTGATTTAACGGGAAGGACATTAGAGTTTTTCGGGAACTATACCCATTTGGATTTTCATCATCCTATGGTGAAACGCGGGATTCGTTGGCTGTTAAAGAATCAAGAGTCGGATGGTTCTTGGGTAGGGCGCTGGGGCGTCTATATTTATGGCACATGGGCGGCTGTAACGGGAATGGTTGCAGTTGGGATTTCCCCGAATCATCCTGCCATTCAGAAGGCTGTAAACTGGTTAAAAGCCATTCAAAATCAAGACGGAGGGTGGGGAGAATCCTGTAAAAGTGATATCGAAAATTGTTATGTGCCGTTGGGCGAAAGTACCCGCACCCATACAGCATGGGCCCTTGATACACTTATCACAGCCGCGGCTGAAGTCACACCTGACATTAAACGCGGCGCAGCTTTTTTAGTAGATGGAAAAGAAAAAGATTGGGCAAAGGCCTACCCGAAAGGAAGGGGAATGGCGGGAACCTTTTATATCAATTATCATTGTTACGAATACGTTTTTCCGTTATTGGCCTTGGCCCATTATCAAAAATTAGCTGAAGGGAGCTAAACAGGGATCTGTGGATTCAAATAGCTTTCAAGTGACTTTTTGCATATTTTTAAAGTTTGTCCCATTCAATGAATAAAACTACAACAAGCAGGAGGCAAAAGATGCTTGAAACTTTCCGCCAATTTTTCGATCTTCAAACAATTATTTGGTTGTGCCCAATCATTTTTATTTTCCATGACTTAGAAGAGATCATAACCATTGAATCTTCCATGAAGGCAAGTAAAAATAGGTTTCAAAAATCTTCTTTCGTCCAACTAATATTAAATATGAGGGAAAAACTAGGTTCGACCGCTGCCCAGCTTTCTGTTTCGGCTACTTGGATTTTGTTGATTATTTCATTCACTACAGTGGTGACTGCCCATCTCACATTAAACGGAGGGGGCTTTCTTTTATATACAGCTATTCTCAATTTATTTATTCTGCAAGCGATCATGCATGTTGTTCAGTCCATCTTTTTCAAAGGCTACACACCTGGCATCATAACGGCGCTATTCCTTCTCATCCCTTACTGTCTTATTGCCTATGACAGTTTGTTCGAACACGGTCTGATAGACGGGCATTTACTTTTTGCAAGTCTCCCGGTCAGCCTGCTCATGATCCCGATTTTTCTTGTTGGCAATCTTTTAGGCCGTTATTTTATTCAGTAACTTATAAGTAAGCAGTTGAAGAAGGAGGTGAGGAAATTGCATGTTGTTATAACGGGAGGAAGCGGGTTTGTAGGTCAAGCCTTGACTCACCTGTTGACTCAAAAGGGCCATCGAGTAACCATATTAACGCGTCTTCCTGATCGTAAAAGAACAAGTGATTTCGTTCATTATGTTGATTGGCTTTCTACAGATCATCAACCTGAAAACGAACTTAAGGATGTCGATGCGATGGTCAATTTAGCAGGGGAATCAATTAATAGCGGACGGTGGATCCAAAGTAAAAAGGAGGCTATTTTGAATAGCCGTCTTACAGTCACAAAAGAAGTCATTCGAATTTTGAGACATCTTCATCCAAGGCCAAAAGTTCTTGTTAACGCTTCAGGTGTAAGTTACTACGGGATGTCAGACTTCAAAACGTTTAATGAGTCCTCCGAAAGTGATGCAAACGATTTTTTGGCGAGTGTTGTAAAGCGTTGGGAGAAAGAAGGGGCAATGGCGAAAGAATTAGGCGTTCGAACGGTCTTCGCGCGTTTCGGCATCATTCTGGGTCAAGAGGGTGCCTTTCCGCGAATAGTGCTACCGTATAAATTAGGTTTTGGGGGGACAATCGGCAGTGGGATGCAATGGATTTCCTGGGTGCACATTCAAGATGCGGTTGAGATGGTTTACTTCTCCATAATTAATTCTGAAGTAGATGGACCGTTGAATGTGACCTCACCTCATCCAATACGCATGTCATCATACGGACAGTCCATTGCAGACGTCCTTCACCGCCCATATTGGCTTCATGTTCCTGGGGTTGTAGTAAAAATAGTACTTGGTGAAATGAGTCAGTTGGTATTAAAAGGGCAGCGGGTACTCCCTCAAAAAGCACTTTACCACAATTACTCCTTTCAATTTCCATACGTACAAAGTGCACTTTCTGATATTCTAGGTTAAAGATACATTGCGCCGGTATGAAGAAGGAAACTTACTTATTATTAAGCTTTAGTCATGACAGTACGGCAGGCCCTCCCTGCGTTGAATAGCACGCTGTGTCCTAAATCAGCTGTTCGTAGAAAATACTGACTGGCATTTGGGGTACCGTCAGATAAACGCGGAAGGCGGTACCCCTATAAGCATTAGGTACAGATGATATATCTTCAAAATCCGTTATGGTATCGATTACGACATTTATGATGAAAATATAGCAATTTGTTTTTATAAGTTGTTTTTGTCGAAAAATCGATAAATCGTGTAATTCGCAGATAAATCAGGAGTTTTCGCAGATATATCTCCATTTTCGAAGATATATTCCCAAATTCACAGATAAATTGTACAATCGTCATCATTTAAAGGAATATTCCCTTCTGCTGTAGAATCATTTGGGAGAAACCAAGATTGGAGCGATTAAATTGATTGTAAAAAAGCGAAAAGTTCCTCTTGCCATCCGCAAATTACGTGCATTAGCGTACTGGCTTCCTCCGAATCACCCCAAACTCCCCTTAATCATGAACGATCTCAAAAAAAGGGAAGCGGGCCATAAAGGGGAATGTTCCATTGATTTTCCATTAAGCTTTCTTGAACCGAAAAGCTATTACATCTTCCACGATTTAAGGCTGCAGGATCAATCACGATTTTTTCAACTGGATACCTTATTAATCTCCAAGAAATATGCGCTTAATATTGAAGTGAAGAACATTTTAGTGGCAATCTATTTTGATCCGCATTTCAACCAGCTCATTCGAACGATAGAAGGAAAAGAGACGGCATTTCCAGATCCCATCATACAAGTCAGCCGCCAAGAATCACAGTTAACCAATTGGTTCTTGAAAAATGGTTTTCCCTCACTTCCAATCCACTCTTTAATTGTCATCAGTAATCCCCAAACAATCATACGTACAGCTCCTGGTAACCATAAACTCCACTATAAAGTTATCCATCGCGATGCACTTCCTTATAAAATTAGTCAAATAGAAGATTCCATAACAGACTCCATTTTTAGTGAAAAAGATTTGAAAAAAGCCGTTCGCGTAATGAATAAACACCACATCGATGCGGACTTTTCCATTCTGGAACGATACAACCTTACCGAAGAGGACCTAATAAAAGGAGTGATATGTGAGAATTGCAAGGGGAATCAGTTATGTAGAAGGCATGGCACATGGATTTGCCCTCAATGCCAACTATCCAGTAAAAAAGCACATACCCCGGCTTTACGAGATTATTTTTATCTATTAGGCTCGACCATAACGAATCGGCAGTTGAGGGATTTTTAAACATTTCCTCTTCATCCAGTGCAACGAGGATCTTGCAATCATTGAATTTGACAAGCAGTGGTACGAATAAGGGTGAGTGTACAGCCTTTATTTTGATGAGTGATTTGGCCCTCATCATTACGCAGACTACTCTAAAAAAAGGAATAGTTTCTACACTATTCCTTAAAATTATTTCTCTATATTTAATAAGCCACGAAACAAGCAAATGATTCATATTTTTAGCGTAGGTGAGCTTTATCGTCCCATCAATCTTAATGCAATTCGGGGATTTTCAACGTGTTTCATATGCTAGCATTTCATCCAATATATAACAAAGACTCAAAAGAAGCTTCTCTTGAGTCTTTGTTCCGATTCTATTCTTTTAATTCCTTGCCCATTCCCTTTAGGAAGTGGACGCCAAAACCGATCGCCCGGTTTATGTCTGGATCATTCAATGTTTTCATTAAATCCAAAACGCCGATCTTCTTGTCGGCCTGAAGGAATTTGTTTCCTTCGTCGATTCCTGCAAGTGCACTGTTTAGCAGTTTCGTGGATTGTGCGGCATCGGCGTTCATCAAGGCTCCTGTTGCCCCCATAAGGGTATTGATCAGGTTTGTAACAGGTTGCCTTGTGATTTGTTGAAGAGCGATTTTTGCAATTTGTTCTTTTCCTTGAAGCATGGAGGTCGCGGCTTCGAATACTCCCGAGTCATTCAGTTCATTGACGATTTTAAACATATTGTTTAATGCATCTTCATTATCGGTGATCAGTGTTTTCAGTTCTTCGAGTTTTTGTAGCTTTATTTCTTCCTCAGTAATGGGATTATGGATTTCCGTAATAGGCGCTGCCATGATCTTCACCCTCCTTGTTTTATTTATCCGTTAAGTGAACATACCCTGGACGGGCCCACTTCCGTTCAACCTCGACACCATTTTGAGGATGACGTTTTTTGTTCCTTGGATTGGTACCTGGTAATGGGATGTCTCCGCTTGCGCTTAATACTTCCATGCGGACCATCGTCTGTTTGTAAGCAGGCGTGCTTGTGCGTTGATCATAGATAGGACCAGTCAGGAAGTTGATGGCAGAGTCTTTATCGACTGAGTTCATCGGTAAAAATAGCTCATTATTTTTCACACGGTCTGTGATCAGGGCTTTTAATTTAACGGCCCCGAATGGGGACACTAAGCGAACGAGTCCGCCATCACCGACTTTACGTTCTTTGGCAAGTTCTGGTGATACCTCAACGAAAATATCAGGTACTTTCGATTGGATTCCATTGGATTTGTTCGTCATATTGCCTTCATGGAAATGCTCCAGCATGCGTCCATTATTGATATGAAGGTCATATTCTTCCGGGAATTTATGAGGTTCCACCCAGTCAGCCAGTGCAAAGCGCGCTTTCTTATCAGGGAAGTTGAAGCCATCCACATAAAGAAGCGGCGTGTTTGAGCCATCATGGCTTCCCCAGAGGAAGCTGTTCCATCCTTCCAGCACCCCGTAATTCGCTTGGCTGAATATCGGTGACAGGCTTGCCATTTCATCATAGATTTCACTAGGGTGAGTGTAGTTCCAATTTGCACCTAAGCGATTGGCGATCTCTTGAGTGATTTCCCAGTCCGCTTTAGAATCTCCCATAGTGGGAAGGGCTTTATATAAACGCTGTACACGGCGCTCGGTATTGGTGAACGTTCCGTCTTTTTCAAGAGATGGAGCTCCGGGCAATACCACGTCGGCATATTGGGCTGTCCTTGAAAGGAAAATATCCTGGACAACGAAGAAATCCAATCCGGATAATACTTTATCAACATGGTTTGCATCCGCGTCAACAAGTGCCATATCTTCTCCGACAAGATACATGGCCTTCATGTCGCCTTTTTCTATCGCTTTAAGCATTTCAATATTGTTCAAGCCTGGTTTGCCATCGATTTTCACTCCATATGCTTTTTCGAATTTAGCACGTGCCACGTCATCGGTAACATGCTGATATCCTGGAAGCCATGTTGGCAGGGTACCCATATCGCAAGCGCCCTGTACATTGTTATGGCCGCGAAGCGGATAAGCTCCCGCTCCTGGACGACGGTAGTTACCCGTAGCCAATAGCAAGTTGGAAATTGCCGCTGAAGTATCGGAAGCACCGGTGTTTTGTGTAACGCCCATTCCCCAAAGAATGCATGTTCCGTCTGCATCGCGAATGGTCTCAGCTATTCGTATCAATGTCTCTTTTGAAATGCCTGTGTGTGCTTCTGCATATTCCAAGGTATATTTTTCAAGAACTTCTTTATAATCGTCGAAGAAGTTTACATTTTCATTGATGAATTCTTGATCATGCCAGCCTTGATCGATCATATATTTTGTAACCGCCATCAACCAAACTTGGTCTGTTCCTTGTTTTGGACTGATATGGATGTCGGAGCGCTCGGCCATTTCGTTTTTGCGGATGTCAGCTACGATCAGTTTTTGTCCGTGAAGCTTGTGTGCCCGTTTTACGCGTGTCGCCAGTACGGGATGGCCTTCTGCAGGGTTAGCCCCAACGATGATGACAAGACCTGCTGCGGCGATATCTTTAATCGTACCAGCATCTCCGCCCATGCCGACTGTACGGAACAGTCCGTCTGTTGCCGGGGATTGACAGTAACGCGAGCAATTGTCGACGTTATTCGTTTCGAACATCTGCCGTGCCAGTTTTTGAATCACATAGTTTTCTTCATTTGTGATTTTTGATGAGGAAATGAAGCCTACTGAATTCCCGCCGTATTGCTGTTTGATCGAACCAAGTCTGGATGCAACCAAATCAAGTGCCTCATCCCAGCTTGATTCAACGAATTTACCATTTTTCCGAATCAGGGGCTTGGTCAAACGTTTTTCCGAGTTTACGAAGTCCCAACCGAATTTCCCTTTGACACATGTGGATATCGCATTGACGGGTGCTTCATGAGTAGGTTGGACTTTAAGGATTTTACGGCCTTTTGTCCAAACTTCGAATGTGCATCCTACCCCACAGAACGTGCAGACCGTTTTTGTCTTCTTCGTCCGTGTATCACGCATTGCCGCTTCAATCTCCGAAATGGCAAAAATCCCGCTGTATCCAGGTTCCACTTCTTTGACAAGGTCAATCATTGGTTCAAGCATATCGTTTTTCAAACCTGACATGAAGCCTGCCTCACCCAGCATCGATTTTTCCATTAATGCATTACATGGACAAATGGTTACACACTGTCCGCAGCCTACACAAGATGAGTTATTGATTTCCGTTCCTTCATCCCAGATTACCCGTGGGCGTTCCGCTTTCCAGTCGATGGACAGCGTCTCGTTGACCTGAAGGTTTTGGCAGACTTCGACACATTGACCGCATGCGATGCATTGATTGGCATCATAGCGATAAAATGGATGGGACATATCAACGGCACCCAATTCCACTTTCGGTGTGTAAGGAAATTTTTGGTGTTCAATTTCCATTAATTCCGCTGTGTTATGCAGTTTGCAATTTCCGTTATTATTATCACATACAGTACAGTATAAAGAATGGTTTTCCAGAATCCGGTCCATGGCTTCGGTTTGGGCTTCTTTTGCCTTGCTTGAGTCCAAGGCAATATCCATGCCGCCTGCTGCTTTTGTCGAACATGATCGGACGAGTTCCCCATTAACTTCGACGATGCATGTGTCGCATGTTTGGATCGGATCCACTTCAGGAACATAACAAATTTGTGGATGAGCTATCTCATTTTGGTTGATGACCTCCAGTATTGTCGCTCCTTCATTAGCGGTATAATCCTTCCCATTGATTTTGATGATGATGTTTGAATCGCTCATTATATTTCCCCCTTTTATAGCCAAAAACACGAAAAAAACCACCATGATCACACCTCCGGCTCTGAACGGAAATGTAGGTCATGGTGGAATAGTTTAATAGCAAAGCTTGCCAATATACCAATCCATACCATAATGGATAATTTTTAAAAAAGATAGGACACAACAGTACACTATTATGCTCCCAACTTTCCTCTTTGATATTATACCTTTAATTTTAACAAGAAACAATCCTGGAAAGAGGGTATCATTCCCAAATTCCTTTCGTTTTTCTTCGCGTTGATTTATGATAAGAAAATTGAGAACTTAATTTTCTTGAATTGGAGTGATGTAACGGTGTCGAAAGTTATCCATGAATTCAATGATATGATTCGTAAGCTGCGCAAAGAACTATTCGGTAAAGGACCAGAGCGCATACACACGGTTTTCGTGGAAAATATGGCCGTTTCTACGTTATATGGGAATTTGACTCCTACGGAAATGTTCATATCAAGATCGGAGGAAGGAAGGGACATGGTCCATTCTGCACGTACCAAAATGGTTCAGGATGTGTATTCGGAGAGTCCTCCTGATGGAATGGAAGAACTGGTTGGAGCTAAACTGGTCCATTTGTTTTCAGATATCAAAATTAAAGAGAACATAGCGATTTCCGTATTCGTATTTGATAAGGAAATAGCGGACAAACTCAACGGGCATTGACCATGTTCCTTGCATATTGGTCAATTGGCTCCTGGATAGTAAAAGGAGTGGGAACATGAAAGCGATTGAAAGCAAGAGGGACATCATCCGGATAACCAAAGGCAACATCGAGCGGACGGAAGATACGATCGTAACGGAGTATCCCGTCACTGTCAAAATAAATGGCCAGGAATTCGTCACGATGGTTTGTACACCTGAATACATCGAGGATATGGTGATTGGTTATTTGGCTTCGGAAGGCATCATCAAAAAATATGATGAGATAAAAGAAATCTGGGTCCAGGAAAAAGAAGGCTTTGTTCATGTGAAGACAGATAAAGTGAATCCCTACTTCCAGGACTTTCAAAATAAGCGGTATATTACATCATGCTGCGGAATGAGCAGACAAGGGTTCGTCTTTGTGAATGATGCATTGACTGCCAAGAAAATGGATAATGTTTCGGTGAGACTGACTCCCGATGACTGCTTCCGCTTGATGAAGGATTTACAAAATTCCGCTGTCACCTTCCAGAACACAGGCGGGGTCCACAATGCCGCTTTATGCGATGTCGATGGCCTCGTATTAAGCAGGATGGACATCGGACGGCATAATGCCTTGGACAAGATATACGGCCATTGCTTGAAAAATGGTATTTCGATAGAAGGGAAAGCTATCGTGTTCAGCGGCCGGATTTCATCGGAAATTCTCTTGAAAGTGGCGAAAATCGGCTGTGAACTGATACTTTCGAAATCAGCTCCAACCGAATTGGCTTTGGAGTTGGCTGAAGGATTGGGAATCACCACGGTCGGGTTCATTCGTAATGATTCACTGAATATCTATACATGCCCTGAAAGAATTCAATTGAATGACTGAGCTTGAAAGATGCCGCTCCTAAGGCGGGCTGGAGAATGAGCTTTGGGAAAGTCCTTGCCGGCATGGCTGGATATATCAACAAGCCTTTTATGGTACAGTTTTGATAAGACATTCAAGGAAAAAGCGGTATCGGGGGAAGGGTTATGAATGAAAGAGATTGGCATATTTTAAAGGAGCTGCATGAGCACAAAAATATTACTAAAACGGCGCAAAGTTTATATATATCGCAACCTTCTTTAACGAAACGAATTCAACAAATAGAGAAGGAGTTCAATCTAAAGATTGTGGAGCGGGGAACAAGGGGAGTGCAGTTCACCCCTCAAGGAGAATATTTGGCCAACTGTGCAGATGAGATGCTGATCAGGCTCCGGCAGATAAAAGAGACAGCGTTCAATATGGGTCAGGAGATCAGTGGGACATTACGGCTGGGTGTTTCCAATTATATCACGCTGCATAAATTGCCAGGCCTGTTGAGATTATTTCGTGAGCGATATCCTAAAGTGGATTTCCATGTGACCACTGGTTGGAGTAAAGAAGTGCTGAACCTCATTTACAAGGAAGAAGTGCATGTAGGAATCGTTCGGGGGGACTATCAATGGGCTGGAGCAAGGCACCATCTTTTTGAGGAAACGATTTGTATTGCTTCCAAGGAAGAAATCGAAGTCCGGGACCTGCCTTTCCTGCCGAGGATCGATTATGGGACGGATGCTTTTTTGAAAACAATGATTGATAATTGGTGGAGAGACAATTTTTCAGGACCGCCTTTGGTTGGGATGGAAGTGGACAAAGGTGATACATGCAAAGAAATGGTCAGGAATGGCCTGGGATATGGCATCCTCCCCAGTGTTTTATTGGAGAAAGACCAAAATCTCCGTCAAATGGACCTTAAGGATAAGCAAGGTAATCCCCTTATCAGGAATACGTGGATGTTATATCATGAAAAGTCGCTGGAATTAAAACTGGTCAAAGCGTTTGTCGAATTTGTCAAAGGCGTCGATTTCATGAGTGATATTTAACTGGAAGCGCAGAAATCTCTGTGCTTTTTTTGTCATTCCTTTTTTGAATGGATAACGATAATTTATTGGTATTTTAACTATGGTTATCCCGGGATTATGATAGATGGGAGATGTAAAACATCAGGAATTTGCCTAAGGAATGGAGAGGAAGTCAAGTGAGTGTCCTGTTTCTGATCGTATTGAATGTCATTGTGCCGGTCTTTTTCCTAATAGGGGCTGGGGCCATCCTGCATCGTAAATTCAAGTTGGATATGAATACGCTGTCTAAATTGAATCACTTCCTGCTCATGCCGGCCATTAGCTTTGTCAATATATATCAAAGTAAAATGGGCGGGGGAATGATCGTTCAGATATTCAGCTTCCTTGCTCTTCAAGCAGTAAGCCTCATCATCGTGAGTACAGTGATTGCTAAACTTGCCAGGTTTGATCAAAGTCTTTCTGCCACGTTTAAAAATAGTGTAGTCCTGAATAACTCAGCCAATTTCGGGTTACCCGTCAGCCAGATGGTTTTTAATGGTAATCCTCTTGGCCTGTCGATCCAAGTCATCGTGATCATTTTTCAAAACCTGTTGACATATACCTATGGATTGATGAATTCCGTTTCCGTCCATACAAAAAGTGCGAAGGGCGCCATTCGCGAGTTCTTGAAGAACCCCGTCATTTATGCTTTATTACTCGGTTTTCTATTACATTCCGCTTCTTTCGACATTCCGCTGTTCTTATGGACCCCGATTGAAAATATCGCGAGTGCTTTCATAGCCATTGCCTTGATTACATTGGGTGCACAGAGTGCCTATTTGAAAATGACGCAATTTCCGCTTCCGCTTATCCTTAGCTTGATTGGCCGGTTAATACTCTCGCCATCCATCGCATTCCTGATCATCCTCCTGCTGGGCCTGGAAGGGACTGTCGCTCAGGGATTATTTATCGCAAGCTCATTTCCAACATCGAGAAACAGCGCATTATTCGCTTTGGAATATGACAATCATCCGGAGTATGCGGCACAGGCAGTCTTGATGTCGACTTTATTCAGCAGTATAACGGTAACGGTGGTCGTATATCTATCAAAAATACTATTCTAGCAGGGCTGCCCTTAATGGGCGGGCCTTTTTCCCATGTCTCCCGATAAAACTTTATGAACATTATAGAGGTTATGGAAGTTATGCATCTTAGGTTAATAATCAAAGAAAAGGAAGATATTTTTGTAGAATTAAGAAAACGCTTTCAAAAGGAGGATTATTATGTTTTCTCGTAAAAAGATTTCAGCGGTCATATTGGCGGGTTCGTTAGCTTTAAGTTTAGGTGCATGCAGCAGTTCGGATACATCAGGAGAAAAGAAAGAAAGCACAGGCTATCCGAAAAAAGCCATAACGGTCGTTGCTCCATCGGGCGCAGGCGGTGGATGGGATTTAACCGCCCGTTCATTTACAAAGGTCTTGAGTGAGACAAAACTGGTGAACCAGCCATTGACCGTCGAAAACAAACCCGGTGGCGGGGGCGCAGTCTTCATGGCGGATTATGCAACACAGCAAGCGGATAATAATGACATGCTGTTCGTGAATTCACCGCCTGTCATCATCAATAACCTTAAAAAAGAAGGCAACAGTCCTTATGGGTATAAAAATACGACCCCTTTGGCGCAGCTGACAAAGGATTATGGGGCGATAGTGGTCAAGGCGGATTCTGAATTCAAGGATTTGAAATCAGTGCTGGAAGCGGTGAAGAAAGATCCGCGTAAGCTGACCTTTGCAGGAGGATCGGCTCCTGGATCAATGGATCATTTGATTTCCATTCTACCAGCCTATGAATATGGCTTGAATCCAACTGAACTTAAATACGTTTCGTACGACGGGGGCGGGGAAGCGATTACGGCATTGCTTGGCGGTAATGCAGATGTGATAGGAACGGATGCATCCAGTGTCAGGGAATTTTTAAAAGCAGGGAAGATTAGAGTGTTGGCCGTAACCTCGACTGAACGTTTGGGTGGCGATCTTAAAGACATACCGACGGCAAAGGAACAGGGTGTTGATGCTGAATTCACGATTTGGAGAGGGATTTTTGGACCTCAGAATATGTCTGGTGAAGCGAAAACCTTTTGGGACGGAACCATTGCAAAGCTAGTTGAAACTTCTGAATGGAAAAAGGAAGTGGAAGTTCAAGGATGGGAACAGGAATATAAAGATAGTGAAGAATTCAGCAAGTTTTTAAAAGAACAGGAAAAACAGGTGCAGCAATTATTAGAAGCTTTAGGCATGGAAAAATAATCGGGGAGAAGGAGGTGCTTTCACCTTCTTCTTATTTTCTGAAATGGAGGGATTAGGATGGAAGTGAAATTTGATCGCTTTGCTTCTGTAGCCTTTCTGGCTGTCGGGGTGCTGTTCATGATAGGAAGCAGGAAACTGGCCAGTTCTTCTTATGGAAGTTCGGTAGGACCGGACATTTTCCCCTTTGTATTGGGGCTCGTTCTTGCAGTTTTAAGTATTCGCCTGTTCTATGAGGCATTTCGGAGCAAGGTGCAGGAATCGGGTAAGGAAAAGCTGGAATATAAACCCTTTATCATCATTCTGCTCTCCACCTTGATTTATATTTTGACATTGGAAACGATAGGATATGTCATTACGACCTTTCTCTTTTTGTTTGTTTGCTTTCAAACGATGGAACGGAATAAGTGGGTGACATCGCTCATCATTTCCGCAGGATTTTCCGGAATCATCTATTATTTATTCGTGAATGTATTAAAGGGAACACTGCCGGGTTGGCCAATCTGGTTTTCATAAAAGGAAGGGGGATGTGAAGTGGGCACTTTTGATTATTTAATGCATGGATTTGAAACAGCACTAACTTGGTATAACATCCTTTTTGCATTTGTCGGAGTATTGATCGGTACGGCTGTCGGCGTTTTGCCGGGGATCGGGCCGATGAGCGGGGTGGCTCTTTTGATTCCGGTAACCGCTTCGATTACAGGGGGACTTCCACCAGAACAAGCGGCAACAAGCGCCATCATTTTACTTGCAGGTGTTTATTATGGAGCGATGTATGGAGGGTCGACAACTTCAATCCTATTGAATACACCTGGCGAATCTTCTTCTGTCGTCACCACATTGGATGGTTACCAAATGGCGAAAAAGGGAAGGGCCGGTAGTGCTTTATCCATTTCGGCAATCGGCTCCTTCGTCGGAGGGATAGTCACCCTTATTGCCATGATTGCCTTGGCACAGCCATTATCGACGATTGCCATTAAATTCGGTCCGGCGGAGTATTTTTCGCTCATGCTTCTAGGGTTGGCGGCCGTCAGCGGCCTCGCGGGAAAATCCGTAACCAAGGCACTGATCATGACGGTTTGCGGTTTGTTGATCGGGACGATAGGCATCGATAATGTATCCGGGATCGCCCGTTTTACATTCGACATTCCTTGGCTGTATCAAGGGGTCGAATTCCTGACGATCGCAGTCGGTCTATTCGCACTTGGAGAAGTATTCAAGACAATCTTGGAAAAAGAAGAGGATGACGGGGAAATTGCAAAGATCAAAAATTTGATTCCTTCCAAAGAGGAATTCAAGGAATCTGCGGGTCCCATTGCGAGGGGGTCACTCTTAGGTTTCTTTGTAGGGATCCTGCCGGGCGCAGGGGCTACTCTTGCTTCTTTCTTCTCATATCTTTTGGAAAAACGGATTTCAAAAAAACCCTGGAGATTTGGTACAGGGGCGATCGCTGGGGTGGCTGGACCTGAAACGGCCAATAATGCGGCATCTGGCGGAGCGATGATTCCATTATTGACGCTGGGAATTCCGGGTTCCGGTACAACGGCGATTTTAATGGGTGCGCTCATGATGTACAATGTTCAGCCAGGTCCATTATTATTCGAGGACCATCCTCAGGTGGCTTGGGGGCTTATCGCCAGTATGTTCATCGGAAATCTGATGCTCCTCATCCTTAATCTCCCACTCGTTAAGGTTTTTGCGAAAATCATAGAAACGCCAAAGAAATATTTGATTCCGATCATTATCGCGATTTCCATTTTTGGCGTTTATGCTGTACAAGTATCGACTTATGATTTATTGCTATTATTAGGATGCGGGGTCTTGGGATATTTCTTAAGTAAAAATGATTATCCAATCGCCCCATTGGTATTAGGACTGGTTTTAGGACCGATGATAGAAAATAATATGCGCAGGGCCCTGACGATATCCGATGGGGATTACAGTTTGTTTTTCACTCGGCCGCTTTCCCTGACATTCCTGATCATAACGGCATTATGGCTGCTCATTCCGGTTTTGCTTAAGAAGAGAGGGAAGGATGTTGTCATCAATATTGAAGGTTAACCTATATTTTCTGAATGTTGTGAAAAAACCCCTTTTTTAAAGGGGTTTTTTTTTATATGATGTAAGTAGAGGTGATTGAATGCGTTTACACACCAAGTTGATGCTGGGCATCTGTACGTTAATCATCTTAATGGGTGGAATCTTTGAAGTTATTTTTATAAATATCCTGGAAAATAACCTAAAGCAGGAAACAGGGGAAAAAGCATTGTCGGTTGCCCAGACCATTTCTTTGCTGCCTGAAATTAAACAAGCTTTTCGAACGGATAATCCCTCTGTAATCATCCAGCCCATCGCGGAAAGGATTCGCAGGCAGATCGATGCGGAATTCATAGTAATAGGCGATAAGAATGAAACACGGCTGTCCCATCCAAATCCCGACATGATCGGGAGGAAAATGGTAGGGGGAGATAACGCCGAAGTGTGGGATGGGAAATCCATCATCACGGAGTCCACTGGGACATTGGGTCCTTCCATAAGGGGGAAATCCCCGATAATCGCAAATGGAAAAGTCATTGGAGTCGTCTCTGTTGGCTACCTTCAGGATGATATTGAAAAAGAAGTGTCCAGTATACAAAGAAAGATCGTCTGGATCATCTCTTTTATATTAATCGGCGGTTTATTGATAGCCTTTTTCATTTCATACAATATAAAAAAGGCGATATTGGGTCTGGAGCCGAAAGAGATCGCCTGGATGTTTCAAGAGAAGCATGCCATTTTGGAATCCATTCACGAAGGCATCATTGCCATTGATGTTCATGGGAAAATTACGGTCGTCAATGAAACGGCGCATAAAATCCTTCATATCCCTAAAGACGTCATGCTTCGCGGGCAAAAAATTGAAGAAGTCATAACGCAAACACATTTGCTAGATGTAGTCAGCACGGCACGGGCCGAGTATGATAAGGAATTCATGATAGACGGTGAAGTTTTTTTGGCAAGCCGGATCCCCATTTTGAATGGACAGGGTGAAATCATCGGTGCTGTTGCAAGTTTAAGAAATAAATCGGAACTATCCAATCTCCTTCAGGAACTGTCACATGTAAAGGCATATGCAGAAGGGCTGAGGGCCCAGACACATGAATATTCGAATCGGCTCTATACACTGCTAGGCCTGATTCAACTCGGTTCATATAAAGAAGCGATGGATTTCATATCGAAGGAAGTCGATGTCACCCAAGGCTACATTCACTTTCTAATGAAGGAAATACCTGATCCGATTATTGCTGGGTTCATCTTAGGGAAGGTGAGTTTAGCGAGCGAGCTGAAAATTGATTTTACAATTGATAGAGAGAGCAGTTTTAAAGATATTCCGTCCGAAATAGATCGGGATTTATTAGTGACGATCATCGGCAACCTCATAAATAATGCCTTCGAAGCTGTACGGGAAAACGATAGGGAGGAAAAAAGGGTATCGTTGTTCGTCACGGACTTGGGTAAAGAGTTGATCATAGAGATTGAAGATAATGGAAAAGGGATGAATTCAGATGTAACCGAACTGATTTTCCAGAACGGCTTTACCACGAAAAGCCATCAAACCAATTCAGGTATAGGTTTGAGCCTTGTTCAGGAAGCGATAGATGGATTAGGGGGGTATATCACTTTTTCGACGAAAGAAGGGGAATATACGATATTTACTGTAGCACTGCCAAAAAACAGAGGGGTGATTACATGATGGCCAATCGCGATATAGAAGTTTTAATCGTAGAAGATGACCTGCGGATTGCCGAAATCCAAAAGCTATTCATCGAAAAGCTTGAGGGTTTTCAAACGATCGGGATCGCCTCAAGCTATGACGAAGCTAAAAGCTTCATTGAAATCATGCAGCCGGATCTATTGCTGCTCGACATGTATTTTCCGGATATGAATGGGCTTGATATCCTGAAAGAAATCAAGCAGCAAAGCAAACAAATGGACGTCATTATGATAACGGCTGCTAAAGAAATCGAAAAAGTCCAGGAAGCTATCAAAATCGGCATATTCGATTATATTATCAAGCCTGTCGCATTTGAACGTTTCAAGCAGTCCCTACTCCGATATCAAGAGTATCACATTAAGCTGTCTGAATTGGAAAAGGGCAATTTTCCCGTAACGCAGCAACAGGTTGATAAGCTTTTGCGAAAGGATATGAAAGAAAAAGAGAGGGAACAAGCTTCACTGCCAAAAGGGATCGATCGGATGACTTTGGAGAAGGTGATGGTTGTGTTGGGGAAATCCTCCCCTGGGTTAACTGCCGAAATAGTGGCAAAGGAGATCGGGGTGAGCAGGACAACGGCAAGGCGTTATCTGGAGCACTTGATGTCAGAGGAAAAAATTGATGCCGATTTAACATATGGCACGGTAGGACGTCCTGAACGGGTGTATGCCATCAAGTTATAAATGGGTTCGCCAAGCGGCGGATCTTTTTTTATTGGATCGAATAAATGTCAGGCATTTTCTTGGAATCAGATTGATTGGAATTCATCGTTTTTTTTGAAGTGTAAAAATGATGAAAGAGGAAAAAGTACGTGTGAAATGTGTTGAAGCAGACAAGTATATGACAAGTGTCATGGCAGGGAATTGACGTTTATGACTATAGAAAATCGGTTATTATTCCTATAATAAAGGAAGAGATGTAAGCATAACCAATCCATTCCTATATATTATGAGGAGGAAATCATGAGTAATCATATTCATAATCAAAAACAATTGAGAAAAGATATTGCCCCTTTTGAAAAATCCAATACTAAATCAAGCGTGAAACAGCTTATAAATACATTTCCGCCATTTTTCCTGTTATGGTTTTTAGCTTATCAAAGCTTAACCATTTCAT
Source organism: Bacillus sp. ISL-4 (assembly GCF_018613275.1). NCBI lineage: Bacteria > Bacillati > Bacillota > Bacilli > Caryophanales > Bacillaceae > Bacillus > Bacillus sp. ISL-4. Next base: position 198,245 of record NZ_JAGGQN010000014.1, on the reverse strand, counting down.
ACTGGCTGACCCTTGCATTTGCCGTCCTGGCTTCAGGATTCGTAGTCAGGATTTTCATCATTTTCCATGATTGCTGTCATCAATCGTTTTTCAAAAGCAGGAAAGCGAATAGCATCCTGGGTACAATCAGTGGAATCGTTACATTATTTCCGTATGAACAATGGAAGCATAGCCACTCCATACATCATGCAACGAGCAGTAATTTAAACAAACGCGGTACAGGAGATATTTGGATCATGACCGTTGATGAATATATCGCCGCTTCATTCTGGGGGCGTCTGGCTTACCGTTTATATAGAAATCCGATTGTCATGTTTGGATTAGGTCCATTTTATCTATTTCTTGTATCGAACCGTCTGAATAAAAAGGGCGCTAAAAAGAAAGAACGGATGAATACGTATTTGACAAATGCCGCAATCGTGGCAATTTATGGTCTTTTATGCTTGGCTATCGGATGGCAGGCATTCCTGATGATTCAGGTACCGATGCTTTTTGTAACGGGATCACTGGGCATCTGGCTGTTTTATGTACAGCATCAGTTCGAAGATTCTTATTTCGAAGAGGAATCGGAATGGGATTACGTGAAGGCTGCCATTGATGGAAGTTCTTATTATAAACTTCCAAAGGTTTTGCAATGGGTAACCGGTAATATCGGTTTTCACCACGTGCATCATCTTAGTCCAAGAGTGCCAAACTATAATCTGGAAAAAGTCCATGATTCCACCCTGCCATTGCAGCAGGCAACGACAATCACGATTAGTTCAAGTTTAAAATCACTTCGCTTCCGCCTATATGATGGAGAAAACAAGACGTTTGTAAGTTTTAAAGAGATTAAGGAACGTCTAAATGAAACAAAGTCTAAGGTGGAGATCAATAATAAACGTCCAAGTCTTCAAGAAAAATAAATAGTTCATCAAAAACCATTCAATTTCCATTGGGTGGTTTTTTGATGAAACTCCTTAGTATATACTAGGGTAAAAAGAAATGGAGGCGGCGCCATGCAAAGTTGGTATCATATCTTTCCGAAAAACACAGGGCTGAGCCCTTATGTCTGGATCATTTTTTGTATCCTTCCTTTTTATTTCATCTTCAAATCTTCTTCGATGTTGGAGATAGTTTTTGGAATCGTCATGATCATTTTGTTTTTCATATCATATGGTCTATCATTCGTTTCGAAGGGATGGCCCGTGTACGTATGGACGGCGATACAAATAGTCATATCCATATCCATGACCATATTTTTCAGCTATATTTACTTTTCGCTTTTTTTAGCATTCTTTATTGGGAATGTTCAAAATAAGGTTGGCTTTTTCGTATTATATTCAATCCAGCTATTGGCTACCATCGTGTCTGTCAATATTGGATTCATCATGAAAGACCCTACATTCTTTTCGCAATTTCCCTTTATGCTCATTTGTGTGGTAGGCGTGATCCTGCTCCCATTCAACACATATAATCGAAATAAACGGGGCAGGCTGGAGGAACAATTGGAGGACGCGCATAAAAGAATATCAGAGCTTGGCAAAATGGAAGAACGTCAGAGGATTGCCCGTGACTTACATGATACACTTGGACAAAAGCTGTCTTTGATTGGCTTGAAAAGTGACCTTGCAGGGAAATTGATCGAATTGAATCCGGAGTCGGCCAAGAAGGAAATTAAGGATATCCGTCAAACGGCGAGGACGGCACTCAAGGAAGTCCGTGAAATGGTGTCGGAAATGCGTGGGGCCAAGCTTAGCGATGAAATCATCCGGGTCAAGCAAATATTGAAAGCGGCAGGGATAGAATTCAATTTGGAAGGCACCACGGAATTGAAAAATACCCCATTGCTTGTTGAAACGGTTTTAAGCATGTGCTTGAAAGAAGCTGTGACCAATATCGTCAAACATAGCGGAGCCAACTGCTGTCATATCGTCATTGAAGAATTACAAACAGGAGTGACGATCACAGTGCAGGATAATGGAGTGGGGCTTTCACATAGATCAGAGTTTTTTAAAGGCAATGGGCTTCAAGGAATGAAAGAAAGGCTCGAATTCGTTAATGGCAGCCTGGATATTCAATCAACAGATGGAACGACACTTTATATAAGGGTTCCGAATGCTATAAAAAATAATGGATAGGAGGGATTGACATTGATTCGAATCGTAATTGCCGAAGATCAGCGGTTGCTGCTTGGCGCGCTAGGCTCCATCCTTGATTTGGAAAGTGACATGGAAGTTGTAGGAAAAGCGAGCAATGGGGAAGAAGCAATGAATCTCGTCAATCAATTAAAGCCGGATATCTGCATAACCGATATTGAAATGCCAGTTAAAACCGGGCTCGATGTAGCGGAGGAGATTAAGGCTCAGGGCCACCAATGCAAAGTCATCATTTTGACCACTTTTGCACGTCCTGGGTATTTTGAAAGAGCCAGAAAGGCAGAAGTAGGTGGATATCTGCTGAAGGATAGCCCAAGTGATGAACTGGCGAACTCGATCCGTGTCATCATGGATGGGCGGCGCGTTTATGCTCCTGAACTGGTGGATATGGCTTTCGAAGAAGAAAACCCTTTGACTGAACGAGAGTGCCAAGTGCTTAAATTGATCGCGGATGGTAAGACAACAAAAGAAATCGCAAGCCAGCTTTATCTGACTAATGGAACGGTTCGTAATTATATATCGGTCATCCTTGATAAATTGGATGTAAGCAACCGCGTTGAAGCGATTGTAAGATTCAAGGAAAAGGGTTGGTCAAAAGATTGATCAAAGGTAAATCATTTTTGGCGCATTTAATGGCGGCTTCTCAAATCGAAAAAGCACAGTGTCAGGATTGGAATATGGTATATTAATTTTTATTACATACAGGAAAGGGGATGACCATTATGCAAAAGGCTACATTTGCTGGAGGCTGTTTTTGGTGTATGGTGACACCATTTGAAGAACTACCGGGGATTGGGGGGATCGTATCCGGTTATTCGGGAGGACATGTTGAAAACCCGACTTACGAGGAAGTGAAGACGGGAGCTACGGGGCATTATGAAGTCGTGGAAATCACTTTCGATCCTCAGTTATTTCCTTATGAAAGATTGCTGGAACTATATTGGCAGCAAATTGATCCAACCGATGATGGCGGTCAATTCCATGACAGGGGAAGCCAATATCGGACGGCGATCTTCTATCATGATGAAGCTCAAGAAAAACTGGCTCTTGAAGCGAAAGAAAAGGTAGCAGCCAGCGGGAAGTTCCAGAAACCCATCGTAACGGAAATCCTTCCGGCCCAAACCTTCTATCCTGCCGAAGAATACCATCAAGGCTATCATAAAAAAAACAAAGTTGATTATAAAGCGGACCGTGCGAAATCGGGACGCGATGAATTCATTGACCAGCATTGGAACGGTGAATGAAATGGATCATTATTAAACGATCCATTTCATTCTAAAAACCCAAAGTGCAACCATTTCTTAATCAAATTCAGGGATGAGACCAGACTACAGTTTTTTCTTTAAAAATCAATGCTCTAGCTGTTATCAGAAATCCGCTCTCTTTCCGCCGACTGTCTGCCATGCCAGTTTTTCGGGATGAGGCAGTTCCGATCCCCATTTTGTCGACAAACTGTGACTATGGAAATATTCCATAGTCTTTTTATTATGGTTAGCCATTGATACTTAGGCTTTTATTATTTAGCTATGGGGAAATTCTTAATGATTGTGAGGAATCTGTGTATGGTGTCTGTAAAGACCCTCTTGGACTTTCACATCCGGTTCTTTTTTTGACCTTTTTTAAAGGCACAAAAATTCATTATTTCATGGGATTTTCATGCGGACGGTTCAATTTCTCATGATATTTTCATATTTCTTCAGTACACTAAGGGGTAGGTGGTGATGATCATGAATAAAAGAATTTTAATTATAGAAGATGAAGAAAAAATTGCGAGGGTTCTTCAGCTTGAACTTAATCATGAGGGTTATCAAACAGAATCGGCATTTACCGGAAAGGCAGGGCTGGAAAGGGCAGAAGCCGAAGAGTGGGATTTAATCTTATTGGATGTGATGCTGCCCGAGCTGAATGGCATAGAAGTACTTAGGCGTTACAGGAAAAAGAATGGATCGACACCGGTCATCCTTCTAACCGCAAGGGATGCTGTGCCAGACAAGGTGAATGGCCTTGACCATGGTGCAAATGATTATGTAACGAAACCGTTTGAAATTGAAGAGCTGCTTGCACGGATCCGTGCTTGTTTCCGTACCAATGTAAGGGAGCGCCAATCAGAAGGGGAAGTGGATGAACTAAAGATTCATGATCTGAAGTTGAACCTTGGTACAAGGGACATTCACAGGCAAGGCAAAAGGATTGAGCTGACTTCCCGCGAGTTCGATTTGCTGGTTTATCTTTTGCAAAATAAAAATCAAGTACTTTCGAGGGAGCAAATCCTGACACATGTATGGGGATATGATTTTGCAGGGGATACGAATGTGGTCGATGTGTATATCCGTTATTTGCGCAAAAAAATAGATTATCCCTTTGAGCTGCAGCTCATACATACATACCGCGGTGTAGGTTACAGCTTGAAGGAGCCAGTATGAAGATCCGGACGAAAATCCAAACGTATTCCAGTCTTTTTTTAAGCGTCATGCTGATATTGTTGAGTATCATCGTTTTAATCGCCTTCCTTTGGATATCGGTAGAGAGGGAACGGGATCTGCTTGAAGATCAAGCCTCATTAATTGAAGAAAATATCCTGACGAAAGATTTGATTTCCAGTGATCCCGATTTAATGGAGCCATATATCCCTGACGATGGAATGGTGCGGATATTCGGCACAGATGGAAGGTTGGTAAAATCATTTACCGATGAAGAGGACCTTGAGGGGCTTGCGGTTAAAGCGATTAACGAGAAAGGATATGATTTTACCAAAGCTGACGGGGAATATGTAATGACCTACCGTTATCCTTATCCCGATGAAGGGAAGAAGCTAGGGATGATAGAGGTCACACAGCCACAGGATACCCTCCTTGATAATTTATCGACGCTTGCCCTCGTTTTAGGCGGTGCATCGCTTTTTGTCATTCTTTTATCCATTCTTGCCGGTAAGTGGCTGGCCAACCTGATCCTCAGACCGATATCGATCATGAGTGGAACGATGAACGATATTGAGAAAAGCGGGGAATTCAAACGGATACCGCTAGCGGATCAATCAAAGGACGAGCTGCAGGTGATGGGAGTGGCATTCAACAGGATGATAGAAAGGCTGGAGCGGAATTATAACCAACAGCAGCAATTCCTTTCAGATGCTTCACATGAATTGAAAACACCGATTACGGTCATAGAAAGCTACTCTTCCTTATTGAAACGCTGGGGAATGAAGGATGAGGCGATTCAGGAAGAGGCAGTGGGGGCAATCCATCATGAAGCCGTCCGGATGAAAAAGCTGACGGAACATCTTCTGCAGTCTGCTTCCCAAACGGAACCTTCAGCAGATGTGGAAGGGAAAATAGAACTTATTTCGTTTTGTGAAGGGATTGCCCAAACATTCAGAAGGACGGGAAATCGTGCAATAACGATAGAATCAGAGTTTAAGGAAATATATGCAATGACCATTTCCAGTAAGCTTGAACAGGTGATTGTTATCCTATTGGACAATGCTATGAAATACAGTGAATCAAGTATTCAGATCATGATAAAGCGGCAGGCGGATGAAATTTTCATCGGTGTGAAAGATCACGGCGCAGGGATATCACCGGAACATCTCCCACATGTATTTGAACGTTTTTATCGCGTGGATTCATCGAGGGCAAGGAAAACGGGAGGCAATGGACTCGGGCTTTCCATCGCCCGGACGCTGGTCGAGTCATTCGAAGGTAAATTGGAGATTCAAAGCGAAGTGGGAGAGGGAACGTTGGTGACGATTACTCTTTCTCATCAAATTCTAATCTAACGCTCATGTTCGTTTCATGAAGGATGCTTATTATTAAGGTAACAACTTAAAGGAGGAATTCATTCATGAAAAAACAGTGGAGTACGATTAAAGAAGGTATCATTCAAAGGAAAAAGGTAATCATGACGGTGTCCATGGCCTCCGTTTTACTTTTTGGCGGTGCTGCTGGAACGGCGGTATATGCAGTCAATAAGGGTAACCTATCCGAGGATGAGGCTGTCAAAATGATTTCAGAAAAACTAGGCGGGGAAGTTACCCAATTTGAAAAGGATTGGGACCAGCCGATGACCTATGAGATGACCGTTAAAACGAAAGAAGGCTATCAAGACGTTGACGTTGATGCTGAAAAAGGAGAGATTCTTTCTCAGGAAATGGAAGACGGTGACGATGACGATCTGAGCACACAACAAGCGGCGGAAACTGCAAAAATCAGCAGTGATCAAGCCGAAAAGATTGCCTTGAAAGCGGTGGATGGTCAAGTAACGGACATGGAGCTTGATTCGGAGAATGGCACCCTTGTGTACGAGCTGGAAATAAAACAAGGACAAAAGGAATATGATGTAGTTATAGATGCCACCACGGGAAAAGTATTGAAAAACCAGTTGGATGATTAATCGATGGTAATCTGTGATTTATAAAAGATTTTGAACTGAAGTGCATGAAAGGATTTGCCGAGTGGCAGATCCTTTTTTTATTGCCATTATGAGTCTCAAGCGAAATTAGGGAAAAAGAAAAAACTACCCTTAGATGAAGAGGTGGATGGGGAGAAACCACCGTATAGCTGATGAAATATTTGAGGTTATAAAGGAATTAAAAAAAGGAATCGCGAATAGGGGCAATAAGGAATCTTATACAATGGAGGAATGTAAATGGAAAATTTGAAAATGGCACTGTCATTACGAGGAAAGAAAGAATTCAAAAAATCCAATCGATTATTAATGGATCTGGCAAAGCAAAATCCCGGCGATGCAGTCATACAGTATCAGTGTGCCTGGAGTTTGGATATTCTCGGACTTGAGGTAAAGGCGGTGCCCTATTATGAAGCGGCACTCAAATTAGGTTTGCCGGAGGAGGAGGCAAAAGGGGCCTACATAGGATTGGGGAGCACATATCGCACCATAGGGGAATATGAAAAATCAAGACAGACATTGGAATCAGGGCTGGCGAAGTTTCCTGAGGATAAAGCTTTATTGGTATTCAGGGCCATGGCTTTTTATAATTTGGACCAACACGATCTTGCAATGGAGTCTTTATTGAAGATAATTGCCGAAACCTCTAAGGATCGAGACATACAATCTTATGCTAAGGCGATAGAATTTTATAGTGATAAACTGGATAAAGTTCACATAATAGTGATCATCCCCAAACTATCCACAAAGCCTGGATAAAACAAGTCATTCTTACATGTCCGAAATGAATTAATCAACAAATATGATGGGAAATTTCTTGTGTTTAGCACATTTACGGATAAATGAATGTGGATAACCCCGAATTGTGGATAACTTTCCGGTGTTATTCACTACTTTTCCACAGGTAATCCACATATTCACCTTTATATGATAAAAAACACTGGCGATTAAGTCTTCAGGAATTTTTTATTGTAATGACTTAAGGCTAAAAGGGGATAAATATAGCGATAGCTATGATAATGCATATACAAAAAATCTGCCATTCCCTGGCCTGCAGGATAATCATTGGTCCAGCTGTCTTGTTGACCTGCACGTATGAGATAGGCAATGCCTTTTTCGATTTCGGCTGTCGGCTTTTCGGATGCCGATATCAACGCATCCACAGCCCAAGCTGTATGTGTCAGTGTACTTTCTCCGAGTGGGATATATCGTTGTTTGATATCACTGTAACAAGATTCACCCCAGCCCCCATCTTCATTTTGAATTTTCTTCAACCAAGTTAAGGCTCTTTGGATGGATGGATGACCAGTGGCTTGCCCTGCTGCCTTCATGCCAGTCAGTGCAGACCATGTGCCATATAGATAGCAGATGCCCCAGCGCCCATACCAGGAGCCGTCACGCTTCTGGTCTTCCAATAGCCAATCCACCGCTCTTTTACTGACTTCTTCCGGCTTCTTCATATTTGTATAGTTCCCGAGGAATTCCAGCGTTCTTCCTGTCAAATCAGCGGTAGAAGGGTCAGTCAGGAGGTACTTCGACCCCTCTATAGGAAGAAGGTGCAGCCATTTATGGTCGTTATTCCGTTCGAAGGCTGGAAATCCGCCATCATCATTTTGCATGGATATCGTGAAGGAGACACCGCGCTGCCAGCTGTCCCGATTATCCGGTTTTGCTTGCAGTTGCTTAGCCAGCGCCCGCAGTGAGGCGGTCGTATCATCGACATCCGGATTCATGGTATTGAAATCCGAGAACCCCCAGCCGCCTGGAATCACGTTAGGATTATGGATTTGCCAATCTCCATACATATAATGCTGGCGTGACAGTAAGTACTGATTGGCGGCCTTGACCGTTGGGTCTTTGGAAGGTATGCCCGCTTCTTGAAGGGCGTAGCTTATTAAGGAGGTATTCCAAACATGTGGCGTCGTTAACTGGATATGTGTGTGTCCCTTAATGGAGCAGGCCATCCCCTTCAGACCGGCAATGGCCTTTAGAATCACTGGATCCTTTTTCGAGTATCCAATTGAAAGGAGGGCAAAGATCATGAAAAAGGTAGAACCGAAATAATTGTACAGTGTCCCGTCTGGTTCCAGCCTGTCGAGCATGAACCTTTTCGTTGAATCCAAGGCTAAGGAATGTAAATAATCGGGATAACCAATCAGAGTTTTGACGCCTGTTTGAAGTTTGGAAAAGAAGGAACGATATTCTTCGGTACGATACTCTTCCCATACATGCTCTTCGGAAAGGTCCTCCCTTGTTTGAAATAATTCTTTTAAACTTGGCGTGTCCGGGGTTTTGATCTGAAACTTTTTATGGCCAAGCAATAGCAATGGTATCATGTTGACCCGCCCATATACGGAAAGATCATAAATGCTGACGAAAAAGGTCGGAGGAAGTAAGACCACTTCGAGAGGAATGGGGAATAGGCGCGGCCATTGATATTGTCCGGTAACAGTAAGCATCATTTTCGTTAACATTTTAGCCTGTTTGATGCCACCCTTGGAAAGAATGAATTGTTTGGCTTTCCTCATATGGGGATCGTTCTTATTGCGGAGTCCGCTAAAAAGAAGGCCATAATAAGCCTCGATCGTAACCGTAACATTGCCGTCCTTCTCGTCTTGGAAAAGTTTCCATGAACCGTTTTCCGTTTGCTTGCTTTCGATTCTTTTTACTAAAGCCTCTATAAGAGGAGCATCTTCCATATCTAAAATTTTCAATAATATGATCATATAGGCATCTGCCGTTATCCCGGTGTCAAAGGGATAATTCCACGAACCATCAGCGGATTGGTCTTGTTTCAAGCGATGAACAAGGCGATTGATTTCCAATTGTACATGTTGGTTCAATGACTTTCCTCCTCTAAAAACACATTTTCCGTTTATATGTATATTCAAAACTTGTTGTCGCATTCAAGAAATCATGTCAGGCGCATCGTCCCACATGAATAAAGGAGGTGAAACTAAAAACGCTTTGGCAATGAAAGCTGCCGAAGCGTCATTTAGATACTATGCATCATTTAACTGGTAAGGAAGATGGCTGCATATAGCGGTAAATCGGCAGTTCTTTTCCTTTATCAGCCGGGATGAAATTGAATGTCACATAGCTGTCAATGCCTTCAGGTTCGAGGGCAAGGGGGATGAAGTTGGCATCAGGCTGGGCCATGTCGAAAACATAGCTTCCTTTTGGGAAATCCCGAGTTGTTGAAGTAACGGTTGTCGTGACTTCCCTTGTGGAATGTCCGCTTTCCAGTTCAGCGGAAATTTTTAAATCCTTGACCCTATAGCTTTCAACAGCTATTTTCATAGGTTTTTTTAATTTTTTAACTTCTACTCCCAATAGCTGAAGTTTCTTGGCGATATTTTCATATTCCGGTGGAAGGATATAGGCTGTCGGACGATCTCTAACAAGGGTAGGGTAGGCATCGGTAGAATCCAGCCAATCGATGGAGGCTTCGGCCATTTTAGCTTTCGCTAAATCGACTACTGTCAATTTTTGATCCTTAACCATTTTATTTTCACTGGTGATGACAATTTTATCGTTATCATTTGCTTTTCGCCCTTTTTGCACGACTTCAGTTTCTGCCTGTTTAACGGCCTTTTTAACTTTAGTGGCCTGTTCAGCTGCCGTTTTGATGAAGGCTGCTTGAGCTGTAGCTTGTGCAAAAACACGTCGTTTAAAATCCGTACGGCCGATATTGATTCCCCTCGTTTCAATTAAATAGGTCATTGTATTTTTCAAACCGAGGGCGTTTCGGCCAATCCGGGCTTCTGTACTTCCTTCTGTGGCAGTAAGGACTCCATCATCTGAAGTAGCCAGTGTATAGTAATCGTGGTAGGAAAGCTTTTCTTTTTCCAATGCTTTAAAAACATTCGGTAAAAGCAGTTCATCGGAAGCTTTTCTAAGCTGTTTGGGAATATTTAAATTCTTGGCTGAGGAGATGAGTAAATCATAAAAAGCGATCGATCCATTTGCTCCCACTTTTTTCAAGGGGGCGGGATTCACTGTATATTCATGTACATCCAGAATGACTTCCGGTTCATAATCATCGATTGACTGATGAATCGTCTGTACTTCAGGATACTCCACTTTTAAGTAGTCCCTATTCGCATCCATGTCATTTGCGGTATATCGTTTGAAATAATAAGAGCCATCAGGATTGACGCGTGGAACGATGGCAACATTCACTTTATCTAGGACATCACCAAGCTTGCCTTCAGCCAGCCATTGTGCAAGGACTAATGTTGATTCACCTGAAGCGGGTTCATTGCCATGGATCTGACCTTGAATCCAAATCAATGGTTTATGTGAACTCTTATTCGGTCTTTTTGAATCCTTGCTGAAAAGAAGCATCGGGATGTCGCGTCCTTCTGTGGATTTGCCTATCGTCTTGAACTGGATGTTCTTGTATTTATGGGAGAGGGACTTGATATGATCCAACATTTCTTCCTGGCTCGTAAAGGCGATCTTGTTTTGTTTAAAGGCAGGAGTGTTGAAAGATACATTAGGGTCAGGGAAAAGGTGGGAGAGGGTATCTGGTTGAATGTAGCTTGGACCATTTCCATAATAAGGGGTGAATTCTTCTGCTTCGGCTATGGGGCCAGGCAATCCAGTGACAAGACTTAGTGTTACGGCTGATACGATGGTAGGAATGATTTTTTTCATGGACGTCCTCCTGTCTATCTTTTTCCATAAATTATCATATATTAAGCTATTTATACAGTGAAAACGTAGGAAATAGTGAAAAACAGGAAGTAACGACTAGATTAATGATTCCATAGCATAATTCCCAATCCTTTAAATAGATCTTCATCACCTGTATTCTGTATAATTACAGGTGGAAAGTCAAAATGATACGGATCAAGCAATTTGCTTGGCCCATATCATTTCAATTCATCATGTAACATATTTAAAAGGTCCTGTGAATCTTCGCCACTCAATATCTGGCCGTTCACTTTCGCATAGGGGGTTTTCTTACAAAGTTTACACTCACTCAAACATTCATATTCTTTATATTGAATCCTTGGATTCGCTAAGAACTTACCATAATCAGCAACTGTTTGTTCATTAAGGAAGCGGTCAAGATTATTTTGGCAAAATTCAATCTGAATTTTCGCCTTTTTTGAGAACACTTTGGATAGCAAGTTTTTCATTATATCGCTTCTTTCATTGGAAGAGTAAATATTTGTTATTTCGATTTTATCACTTCCTGTAACGAAATGCATGATTGTTCCCCAAAATTCATTACAATATGACTATTCGGAGAATATCAAAGTAATTCCCTTGTATATATTGACACATGTCTGAGAAATGATAGAATAAGAGTTAATGATAATGAATCTCATTATCACGAATGGGAAAACCTTGTAACTATTGCGACTTCATAATTTCCATTTCATTAGGTGACTTTGCGATAGTCTTTATTCAAATATATTTAATTAAAAATATTATCGCTGTATTAACTGAGATAGGAAGAGTAGGAAATGTAGATGAAGATAAGATATTTAGTCATGGCGTTAATTGTTTTATCATTTACGTCATTATTCATTGGCGTAAAAGATATTACCCCCCTGGATTTATTGGATCTAAGTGATGATAAAGTGCAAATCATGCTGCAAAGCCGTTTCCCCAGAATGGTGACCATAGTCATTGCAGGTATTGTGATGAGTATAAGCGGTCTGATCATGCAGCAATTGAGCCGCAATAAATTTGTATCCCCGACGACTGCCGGAACCATGGATTCTGCAAGGCTTGGACTTCTTCTTGCCATTATCATTTTTCCATCGGCAGCACTTATTGAGAAAATGGCATTCGCTTTCATATTCGCTTTGGCAGGTACATTCTTGTTCATGAAAATTCTTGATCAAGTGAAATATAAGGATACGATTTTCATTCCATTGGTCGGTTTGATGTTTGGTAATATCGTCGGATCCATCTCGACTTTCTTTGCCTATAAATATGATTTGATTCAAAGCCTCAACACATGGATGAATGGAGATTTCTCGATGATCATGTCGGGAAGGTACGAACTTATATATGTAAGTATCCCTCTAGTCATTCTCGCATACTTCTTTGCCAATAAATTCACTGTGGCAGGGATGGGTGAGGAGTTTGCTATCAATCTAGGACTCAATTATAAGCTTATAGTCAATTTTGGGTTGATCATCGTGGCATTATCCTCCACTGTCGTTTTGTTAACGGTGGGAACGATTCCTTTCATAGGATTGATCGTACCAAATATTGTATCCCTTTACCTTGGTGACAATTTGAAAAAGAGTCTTTCTCATACAGCATTGCTAGGGGCAGTATTCCTATTGATCTGCGATATTCTGGGCAGGATCCTCATATATCCATTTGAAATCCCGATCGGACTCGTGGTTGGTGTGATAGGAAGCGCCGTATTTATCTATCTGATACTGAGGAGAAAGGCATATGAATAATAAAAGTAGGATCATTATATTGGCTGTTCTTGCAGCAGCTTTAACGGCAGGTTATATCTTTTGGGATCTTGGCCCGAATTGGGATTATGCACTGCCGAGAAGGGTTATAAAAATCATCGCCATCATCGTGGTTGGTTGTGCAATAGCTTTTTCAACAGTGATTTTCCAGACGGTCACGAATAATAAAATCCTGACACCGAGCATTTTAGGGTTGGACTCCATGTATATGCTGATCCAAACGGGATTGATTTTCCTCTTCGGTTCAACGCATATCATGATCATGAATAAAAATCTCAATTTCCTGATCACACTTGCGGCCATGCTTATTTTTTCCAGCCTGCTGTTCAAGTTCATGTTCAAGAAAAACCGCAATATTTACTTCCTATTGCTGATCGGTATCATCTTCGGAACCTTATTCGGAAGCATGTCTTCATTCATGCAGGTATTGATTGACCCGAATGAGTTTCAAATCATTCAAAATAAAATGTTCGCCAGCTTCAATAATGTCAACACGGATCTGTTGACGTTAGCTATTATCCTCATGATAGCGGCAATGATATATTTCATGAGATTTTTGAAATATTTAGATGTCATGTCACTGGGGAGGGACCAAGCCATAAACTTGGGTGTGGATTATGATTTTGTCACGAAGCGGGTTTTAATCGTCGTTACGGTTTTAATCTCCATTTCGACTGCCCTGATCGGTCCAATCACGTTCCTCGGATTACTTGTTGCAAATGTGGCATATCAATTCATTAAGTCCTATCAGCATAAACATATTATCCCGGGTGCGATGCTGATCAGTGTGATTGCCCTGGTCGGCGGCCAATTCATTGTGGAGAGGATCTTTACGTTCTCCACCACCTTAAGTGTCATCATCAACTTTGTCGGCGGTGTCTATTTCATCTATCTTCTATTAAAGGAGAATAAATCATGGTAGAAGTGAAAAATTTATTCAAAAAATATAATAGTAAAACGGTTGTCGAGGATGTTTCCATTGAAATAATGAAAGGGAAAATCACATCCTTCATCGGTCCCAATGGAGCGGGGAAAAGTACCGTCCTTTCGATGATCAGCCGTCTCATTACCCGGGATTCGGGAGAAGTCCTGATCGATGGTAAGGATATGGGGAAATTCAATAGCAATGAACTTGCGAAAAAGATTGCCATCTTAAAGCAGGCTAACCACATCAATATCCGTTTAACGATTCGTGAACTCGTCGCCTTTGGCCGTTTTCCTTATTCACAAGGAAAGCTGACCAAAGAGGATTGGAAATACGTCGATGAAGCGATTGAATATATGGAACTTGCCGACATGCAGGATAAGTTCCTTGACCAGCTTAGCGGCGGGCAGCAACAGCGGGCCTTCATTGCCATGGTTATTGCTCAGAACACGGAGTATGTACTTCTTGATGAACCCCTGAACAATCTTGACATGAAGCATTCCGTCCAAATCATGAAGGTATTGAGGAGATTGGCAGATGAATTAGGGAAAACGGTCATTATCGTCATTCATGACATTAATTTTGCATCCTGTTATTCCGACTATATTGTCGCATTGAAGGATGGCAAGGTTGTTCATAATGGACCTACCGAACAAGTCATCAATTCCAGTGTATTAAAGGAAATCTATGATATGGATATTGAAATCCAAAGTATCAATGACAATAAGATCTGTGTGTACTTCACGTAAGACAATTCCATTTGGTTTTAAATTACTTCAGTATTCGTAGCCGTCCCAGAATCACCTCGTACGCTTCTTAGGCAGTTAAGAGTTGGCGGGCGCCCAAGACTTTAGCCGCCTCCTGTTCATACGGCAGGGAAAGTGATGAAGGTGAACTCTGAGAGGGTGAGGATTCAATATGTAATTTTAAATAAAAATTTTTTCGAGGTGACCATAATGATCAAGAAATTATCTTTACTGCTTTTGGTCGCAATGCTTGCTGTAGTGGCTGTAGCTTGTGGATCAGATAAGGAAAAAGAAGAATCAAGCGCGAAAAAGGAAAGTGCTAAAAGCGAAGAAATTACTGTTAAGCACCAACTAGGAGAAACGAAAGTAAAAACAAACCCTGAAAAAGTCGTTGTATTCGATATGGGTGCTCTTGATACTCTTGATAAATTGGGTGTGGAAGTGGCAGCTGTTCCTCATGATGGCCTTCCAAAATACCTTTCTAAATATGAAGGTACAACTGAAAATGCCGGCGGATTAAAAGAGCCTGACTTCGAAAAAATCAACGAAATTGCTCCTGACTTAATCCTTATTTCTGGCCGTCAATCTGAAGCATATGAAGAATTAAGCAAAATTGCCCCTACTGTTTTTGTGGGTGTAGATACAACAAAGTATATGGAATCATTTGAAGAAAACGTAACGCTTTTGGGTAAAATCTTCGATAAAGAAGACGAAGCAGCTAAACAATTGGCAAGTGTTGAAGAAAACATCAATGCTTTGAAAGAAAAAGCCCCAACTGACAAAACTGGTTTAATCGTTCTTTCTAGCGGTGGAAAAGTAAGTGCTTACGGACCGGATTCAAGATTTGGAATCATCCATGATGTATTCGGAGTACCTGCAGTAGATGATAAATTGGAAGTATCGACACATGGTCAAAGTATTTCTTTCGAATACATTGCTGAAAAGAATCCTGATTACCTATTCGTTGTAGATAGAGATGCGGTTGCCGGTGATGGAGCTAGAGCGAAAGAAACTGTTGAAAATGACATTGTGAAAAATACAAAAGCATTTAAAGAAGGTAATATCATTTATCTAGACCCTAACTACTGGTACTTATCAGGAGGCGGTTTAGAATCTGTTGACGCTATGGTTAAAGAAATTTCAGAAGGCATTAAGTAATATAAATATGGTTAAAGGAAATCCTGTCCTCGATTGAGGGCAGGATTTTTATTTTTTATAATAAAGCTGGAAGAAACAAATATACTAACAAAGGGGACGAAAAGAAATTCTTACAAAACACAGGTAAGCTTATAAGGCGCCACAACCCCCGTTAAGGGGAATGGAAAAGACAAGACCTATATTCAAGCCTGTTACCGCTGCTATGGTCATATGGGCTTCTATCGAAAGAATATAACCCTTCAGCCGATATGGAAAAATTCAGTTTCTTCCTATTATAATGTCATTTGCATCCTTTCCGGTTCCAGGAGTGGTTTTAAAATTGTAATTTAAGTGAACTTTGGTAAATTGAATCTTTTATGGAAGATGAAAATTATCCTGGAAAGTAAAAATATAAACACAATATGATAACACTTACAGGAAAAATTATTTAAAAAAGCTAAATAAATATCGGGGAGGGGAATGATGTCGATATTACGCGAAATCCATTTGTTAGTTTATGGGATTTTAGTGTGGCAGAACGCAATGATAAACGGGTCAAACTTTTGTATCAAAAGTGCGGAGGAGAGATGCATCCATGTAACCGGCCATCCATTTTTAACTGTCGAATTATCGGGAAAGAAATCCTGGATATATCTATAGCTTTAAATAATTGAAGATTTATATCTTACATATTTTGTAATGCACTGGTTTTTTTATAAAGAGTCGTTTATAATGGTAAAAGCCTGAAGGACGTGAAACTAATTAGTGACTGTCAACCGCAGTCACACCAAAAAGTTACGGTGATATTTATTGGATTAAGACATGGAGTTCCTATATATTTGTTATAGGTGCGCTGAACATTCGGGACGGGCGAAACTCTGTTATTTTTTCAAAGGCTTGTTCATAAGCTAAAGAAGTGTTCTGGATATGAGGAGTCATGGATGTGACAAAAGGTGGTTTTCACAATCTTGACTATCCAAGTGAAAGAATGCTATTATAAGGTTTCTGATTTTCCGTCTTTTGTAAGTTTGTAAAAATTTATATAAATAAACCACTAGATTAATAGAGGTGAAAGCATGAATAATTTTGTAAAAAAAAGCCGGCATTTATTTGCAGATAACATACTAGGCTTTTTCTTTATTGCGGTAGTCTTGTTTACGATAAAAACTTATATTGGATATCGAGTTGAATTTAACTTAGGTATTGAAAATGGCTTGCAACAGTTCTTACTGTTCATAAACCCGATTAGTTCAGCCATTTTATTCTTTGGCTTGGCATTATTGGCTAGAGGCAAAAAATCGTTTAAATGGATCATCAGGTTGAACCTATTGATGTCCTTATGGTTATTCTTCAATATTGTATACTATCGGTCATTTACCGATTTCATTACATTGCCAACCTTGACGCAAGTGCAAAATGCCGGGGATTTGGGGCCGAGTATTTTAGAATTATTTAAAGGCCATGATGTATTTTATTTCCTTGATACCGTCTTTTTGATCGTGTTGTACAGATTCAAAGACTTTAAAGTGGAAGACTTCAAAGTCAAACGCCGTACAGTTGGCTTGGTTTACCTAGCGGGACTTGCAATTTTCGCAATCAATTTGGGACTTGCTGAAAAGGATCGCCCGCAATTATTATCAAGAACATTTGACCGGAACTATATCGTCAAATATTTGGGCATGTTCAACTATACGGTTTATGATGCCGTTCAGAATACGAAAACATACGCTCAACGTGCAACTGCAAATAGCACCGATATCGCAGAAGTGGTTAACTATACGAAGGCAACAAGCGCTGAACCGAACCCTAAGTATTTTGGTGCAGCTAAAGGTAAGAATGTCATCTACCTGCATTTGGAATCCATGCAGAATTTCTTGATCGATTATAAATTGAATGGGGAAGAAGTAACTCCATTTTTGAACTCACTTGCACATGATAAATCAGATTTCATGCACTTTGATAATTTCTTCCATCAAGTAGGCCAAGGTAAAACAGCGGATGCCGAATTCATGCTTGAAAATTCCCTGTTCGGTTTACCACAGGGGGCAGCATTCACAAACAGATCCCAAAATACGTATCAAGCAGCACCAGCGATTTTAGGACAACAAGGATACACATCTGCTGTGTTCCATGGTAATTACAAATCTTTCTGGAACCGGGACAATATGTATAAGTCTCTTGGTTTTAATCAGTTCTTCGATGCAAGCCATTATAATATGGAAAATAAAGAGGAAGTACTAAGTTATGGATTAATGGATAAGCCTTTCTTTAAAGAATCGATTCCAATGTTAGAAACGCTCAAACAGCCTTTCTATACAAAATTCATAACAGTATCTCATCATTTCCCATATGCGATGGACCAGGAAAAAGCAACAATCGGTAAACAAACGACAGGCGATGCTTCCGTAGATAATTACTTCCAGACTGCACGCTATGCCGATGAGGCGCTTAAAGAGTTTTTCGTTTATCTGAAGGAATCTGGTCTATATGATAACTCGGTAATCGTTATGTATGGTGATCACTATGGTATTTCCGAAAACCATAAAGAAGCCATGTCAAAAGTGCTTGGCAAGGATGTTGGCGCATTTGAGAATGCCCAATTGCAACGTGTACCATTATTGATTCATGTTCCGGGTGTTGAAGGCGGGGAAATGCACCAATACGGAGGACAGATCGACCTTCTCCCGACTTTATTGCATCTGTTAGGAATCGAATCTAAAGATTATGTACAATTCGGTTCAGATTTATTGTCAAAAGATCATAACGAAGTGGTACCATTCAGGAATGGTGATTTTGTTACACCGGATGTCACTTCCATTAAAGGTAAATACTACGATACTAAAACAGGGGAATTGGTCGAGGAGAATGATGACATCCTCAATTATAAAAAGAGAGCTGAAACGATGCTCAATTTATCCGACCAAGTAGTGAACGGTGACTTACTCCGTTTCTATACTCCAAATGGTTTTAAACCGATAGACCCTACTGATTATGATTACACATATGATGAAGAAGGTTCTAAGGAAGATAAGACCGATAAATAAGGCTAATGAAAAGAACAGGCAGGAAGCCATCGCTTCCTGCCTGTTTTTTTATGCGTTAGCTCATGCTTTATTGGTCATCATTGCAATATACTTTCTTATTTCATCTGGCTTCCCTGCATATTTTTCAGCACGCTGTTCATCTTTCATGATTTTATCCTTTGCTTTGGTAAGGATTTCTTCACCCATGGCTTGTGGCACGACCACGACTCCATCTATGTCCCCTATGATAATGTCCCTTGGAAATACGGTGACACCCCCACAGGAAATGGGGATATTGGTTTCGCCTACACCCGCCTTACCGCTTGAGGCAACCGCCGTCCCTTTGCTGAAGACAGGGAAATCCATCTCTTTAATGGCTTCAAGATCGCGAATGACTCCATCTACTACGAGGCCGCCAATTTCCATGGTCTGCATCATGCCGACAACGAAGTCTCCTGCTATAGCCCGGTATGTATCACCTTTGCTGTCAACGACTATTATATCCCCAGGCCTTGCTTGTCCGATTGCTTTTAACACAGCTGAATTATCACCAACTGGCATCTGTACAGTCAAAGCTCGTCCAGCCATATGAAATTCTTCCTTTAAGGGTTTAATCGCTGATGACAGATTGCTCAACCCTTCCATTGCATCAGAAATCGCCGTGGTGGGCAAATTCCTGAACTGTTGAATGAGAGTATCCATGACTATGATTCCTCCTTAAGAGTTAATGTATATAGCCTAATTATACACAAATTTTGTAATTTTCTAATAGTTTACCGTTTGATAAAATGGTAAATGTAGTGTAATCAATATATGAAGGGGAGGGAAGTTCTGCTGTCACAAGGGGGTTCAAGCCAAATTCCTTTTTAATCAATCGATTGATTAAACTTTAATAGTTCATCATTATGAAGAGCTTGAAATCCAAGTGTGCACATTTTTAATTCAATGCGGTAATTTCAGAAGAGTGTATATAAGGTGTTAATGGAAATAGTGATTTCCACCGTATGTACTCCATAAGATAGTAAGCATAGAAGCAGTCCTATTAATGTTCGAGTCTCCATGGCAGTTTGATCCGTGCAGGAACATTCTTCTAAGATCAAAAGAAGAATGTTGTTGCATATCCTCGGTGTTTTCCTGATCTGGATGAGGGTATCAGTGAACCAGTGTGAGGGAGGTCACTAATAATCTTCAAAGCAGGAGCAGAATCAAGACGGAGGTTGCCAATGTAAGCCAAAGGGGGCTGAAAACTTCTGGATGAATGATTAAAAAAATGATTCCTGCAATAGTTGCAGCCTGCTGTATGGTCATATGTATAATGAAGTGAATTCCAGCTTTAAAACAGGCTTTAAGCAGAGGCATTTGATTCATTTTCATTCCTCCTTTTTCTATCAATAATATGACCAGGCATAAAAGAAAATACATGGGGATTCGTTTTCTGCCCAATTATTACGGGTATAGTAGAGGTAAATAAAAGGAGGAATCTAGGTGATCATTGTATATATTAGTCTTGCCCTCTTTATCGGATCGATTATCTATTTAGCGTTTGTTGCTTTTAAAACATTTAAGGATTCCAAACCGACAATTGAAAATGTGACTGAAACCGTTACACGCATCCAGGCCAAAACGGACCAGATTAAATCGGAGACGGACCAACTCGCCATGACACAGCAAGAAATCACTGAAGATGTTCAATATAAAAAAGAGGCCGTACAATTTACGGTTGATGCGGCTAAAGAAATACCTGAACCCTTTAAAAATATTTGGTTTTCAATAAAAGGTGACAAGTGGAAGCTTAGAAACAGAAGCGATGCATAAGTGTTTGACCGGTTGAATTTTACCGGAATGGTCCAAGAGAAACGCGCAGGAATCTGCGTACACGGAAGGAAAAAAGCCCGGGAGGTTATGATTTATGACCTATCGGGCTTTTTCTGTAATTGGAGGGAAAAAGATGGCTTGGATTCAATTGGTGATTGCCGGATTATTTGAAGTGGTATGGGCGACAAGTTTAAAGTATACTGAGGGTTTTACGAAATTATTGCCTTCTATCATAACGATTGCTGGTATGGTCATTAGTTTTTATTTTTTATCATCGGCGATAAAAACCCTGCCTATGGGAACAGCGTATGCAATTTGGACCGGAATAGGGGCTCTTGGGGCTGTTCTGGTTGGCATCATCGTATTTAACGAGCCTAAGGATGCGATGCGTTTGGTATTCGTCGGTTTAATTTTGGTGGGGATTATCGGCTTGAAGGTCACTTCTTCTGAATAATCTATTCACTCCTCGTAAATAGTAATGTTAAACGATTTTAGAGGAGTGAAGAAAATGAATTATAAAGCGATAGTATCGAGTGCGATGATGGCATTAGTTATTACAGGTTGTTCTTCTAATGATAAACAAGGTGCCAGTGAAAATCTTGGCCTGAATCGTACCCATCAAGATAATTTAGATAATCCGATGAAAGTAAGCGACACAAGGCAAAATGTTAATGATATTAATAACAATAACAATAATGATAACGGTAATGGCATAAACGATATGAGGGTCTCCAAGGATATCTCAAATCGAGTCGAAGCCTTGAAAGAAGTAAGTAACGCAAGTGTCATCGTTACTGAAAATAATGCCTATGTAGGGGCAGTATTGAAAGACGGCGGAGATAAGGATATCTCCAATGACCTTAAAGAAAGGATTGCAGATGCAGTAAGGGGAGCCGATCCATCGGTAGACCAAGTTTATGTGTCGACAAACCCGGACTTTGTTCAAAGAATGAAAGGGTATGCGAATGATATTGAGAATGGAAAACCCGTTGCAGGATTCGCTAAAGAGTTCCGTGAACTAGTAACACGCATTTTCCCAAGTCCAAGGTAATTGGTAATCATTAAAGAATTAAGACGTAAAGGCTTATCCGGTGGATCCCGGATAGGTCTTTTCCTATTTTGAAGATATCGGTGGATTATGACTAACTTTAAATAGGGTGGTTACAATAATCGAATGAACTAAAAACTTTAAAAAGGAAATGGGGGTGGGATGGTGAGGTTTTTTAAGGGCAGGAGGGAAATGGATGCAGCACCCTTTCAGGTTACTTCCAGGGATTTTCAGGAACTCCTTAAAAAGTTTAAAGCATCTAATGATTTTCTTACCTTCCAATTCCCGAATGATGATGGCTATACTATTTCCTACTTCAATTCACTGGTTAGTGTACAACAGCTTCATGAACAAGTATTGGCTGTCATGTCGAATCAACCAAAGAAGGATCTTAAGCAATTAAAAGGCGATATTCCGATGGAAGATATGAAATTGACGGCTGACCTAAAAGACATTCAAAGGTTGGTTTTGGCAGGATCAATCATGGTTCAATACAAGCGAGATGATGAAATGTGTTTGTTGATTCCATGTGTTCACAGTGTGAAAAGGCAAATTTCCACACCTGAGTCGGAGTATACGGTCGTTGGGTCCAAGGAGGCCTTTGTTGAATCGCTTGATTCGAATCTGAATCTGATCCGTAACCGGTTGCCCACTCCTGAATTGCAGTCCAGGGAATTCCGGGTCGGTAGCATTTCGCAAACAAGGTTAGCGGTACTCTACATAGATGGGGTAGTAAATCAACAGAACGTTAATACAGTCATGCAGAGGATAGATGATATAGAGTATGATACGATCGTCGATATTTCGTTTGTAAGCCAGATGATCACGGATAATCGGAATTCGATGTTTCCGCAACTGATTGATACGGAGCGGCCTGATCATCTGGCCAGTGTATTATCGGAAGGGAAAATAGGGATCATGCTGGATGGATCTCCACATGCATTAGTTGGTCCCAATACCATCATTTCGTTCTTTTCGTCATTTGAAGATTATTTTCAAATTTGGAACCTTGGCACCTCATTCCGTTTGATTCGGCTTTTCGCAGTGCTGTTTTCCGTTTTATCTTCACCTCTGTATGTTGCCGTTTTAACTTATCATTATCAGGTGATTCCAACGGATTTGCTGCCAATCTTAATTTCATCCAGGGGAGTGATTCCCTTTCCGCCGATCTTGGAAGCTATCTTGCTGGAAGGGACGATTGAATTGCTGAGGGAAGCAGCGGTCAGGCTACCTGCTAAGGTGGGCTCCACCATTGGCATTGTTGGCGGTATAGTCATTGGTACAGCCGCCGTGGAAGCCGGATTTGTCAGTAATGTCTTATTGATGCTTGTCGCTTTGGCTGCCTTGGCTTCATTTACGGTGCCGATTTACCAAATCAGTAATACCATCCGCCTTATCCGCTTCCCTTTTCTAATTGCAGCCCAGTTATACGGTCTGTTTGGAATAGCATTATGCAGTGCATTCATTTTAAGTCATTTATTGAAATTGACTTCTCTTGGCAGTCCTTATTTAGACCCGCTTTACCCGTTAAGAATTCATGACTTTAAAGATAGTCTCATTCGCCTCCCTTTTTCAAAGCAGAAAAATCGCCCGCAATTTCTGCGGACGGAAAATCCAGTAAGGATAAGGAAGGAGGCGGAAAAGCGAAACTCCCATAGTGATATTGATGAATAAGGTGAAGAAAGCGGTGAGAAGGTATGGAAGTCAAACCAAATGAAACTAAACTAATATCTCCATTTTTTGTTTTTTTCCTCATGCCCGGCATGCAGATTGGGGTAGGGATATTGGGGTTTGAACGGGTCATAGCGAAAGAGGCTGGTCAAGACGCATGGTTATCTGTCCTCATATCAGGTTTGATCATAAATGTTCTGCTTTGGATGTGTTTCAAGCTTTTAGGCAGGGGTCCCCAAACACTTGATTTGGTCGCCATCCACAAGGATTTGTTTGGTAAATGGGTCGGAAATACTTTAAATATTCTATTCATCCTCTACTTTATAATGATCTCCATCATTCTTATCAGGACTTATTTAGAAGTCATTCAGGTTTGGATGTTCCCTGGTGTCAATGTCCTGATGCTAATAACCGTCATTCTTATTCTCGTGTATAGTTTTGTGGAGGGAGGGTTCAGGGTCATCACCGGTTTTTGCATAATCGGGCTTATTATCGGATCGCCATTATTCCTTTTGAATTACTTCCCATTGAAGTACGCCCACTTTGAAAATTTGGGTCCTTTTCTTGATCATTCCTTTTTGGAAATCATGAAGGCCTGTAAGAAAATGACCCTGAATTACCTTGGTTTTGAATTACTCCTCATTTATTACCCTTTCATTAAAAACCGTGAAAAATCTCAAAAGTGGGCCCACTTAGGGTCGGTGTTTACTATGGTGATATATTTAGTATCCATCATTGTTTCATTAGCCTACTATCATCAAGATCAACTGAAAGATGTAATATGGGCAACTTTGACTTTATGGAAAATTGTAGACCTTCCATTCATTGAAAGGTTCGAATACATAGGGATTTCCGTTTGGCTGTTCATGGTGCTGCCGAATGTTTGCATTGGGGTTTGGGCAGCGAGCAGGACAGCAAAAAGAGTATTTGGACTAAGGCAGAAAAAGATGTTGGTCTTCATTCTGCTAATCATTTTAGTTTCCTGCATTTTTTTGGATAACCGCTATAGAATCGATAAGTTTAACACGATAAGTTCGAAAATTGGTTTTTATATCGTTTATTTGTATCTTCCTCTCTTATTCATATGGCAGTCGATTGTCTATAAAGTCAGGGGGCATAAATCATGAAAATCCGACTTCTCCTGATAACATTGGCAGGTTTCTTGATGACGGCTTGCGGCGTGGAAAAGCAAATATTAGAAGATATTTTAATTGCTGAAGTCGTAGGTTATGATGCCGAAGATAAAAAAATCAAAGGTACGGTCGTTGTCAGCGTTCCTCAGCCTGGGGAGGGAGCAAACCTAGGTAAAGAAGTATATGAAGCGGTCTCCCATGATATAAAGGCAGCCCGCCAGCAGGAAAATGCAAAAACACCATTCCCGATTGTCGGTGGGAGACTGACAGTCATTCTCTATGGTGAAGAATTGGCAGGCAAGGGGTTGAATGATTATGTCGATACATATAGGCGTGACCCAATGGTGGGAAGGGATTTGTATTTAGCGGTCGTTCATGGCAAGGCGGAGGACGTAGTTAAAATGGAGCCGAAGTTGATTAAAACTCCAGGGGTTCAAGTGAAAGAGCTAATCGAACAGAATATAAGGACTAATTTGCCTGATGTGGATCTTCACAGGTATTTATATGCGTGTCATGGTAAAGGAATCGACCCGGTCTTGCCCTTATTGGAAACGGCAGGGGACCAAATACGGGTAAAAGGGATCGCCTTGTTTAAAAAGGATCGTTATTTTGGTAAATATATTCCTTATGAGGACGGATTTTTATTTAAAGTCCTTACTGAAAACTTTAAGATGGGGAGTTATGAAATTAAATGGAAGGAAAATGACTTTACAGATATTAATAACGTGGAGTCACGTGTCCATTATCATGTTTCGGATGCAAATCAAGACCCCAAGGTCAGGATTGAAGTGAAATTAAAAGCGAGACTGCTGGAGGTCCAAGGCTATGACTTGGGCAAAGCGGTCGACCTGAATAAAATAGAGACTAAAGCCGAGCATGTCATTGGGAAAAAATTAAATGAGATGGTGACCATGTTTCAGGAGAACAATATCGATCCGATTGCAATCGGTGATCACGCTAAAAGTAAAACAAGAAATTTCGATCAGAAGCATTGGGAGAAGGCATATCCCTATATTCCTATCGAGGTGGATCTGGATATTGAAATGATTCAAACGGGAATAGCTGAATAAAAGTAGAATATTCTGAAGTTTCCCCCTTTATAATAGAGGTATTGGTGTAATGATTATATCAATGCGGCTAAAGAGGGGGAAAGGCATGGACAAAGCATGGTGGAAAGAGGCAGTTGTGTATCAAGTGTATCCAAGGAGTTTTATGGATAGTGATGGAGATGGGATAGGGGATATAAACGGGATCTTGATGAAACTCGATTATTTACAAGAGCTGGGTGTGAACGTGATATGGCTATCCCCTGTTTATCAATCTCCCAATGATGACAATGGGTACGATATCAGTGATTATAAATCAATCATGACTGAATTCGGGACCATGGCCGATTTCGATAGGTTGTTGAAGGCGGTTCATGAACGTGGAATGAAGGTCATGATGGACCTGGTAGTCAACCATTCTTCAGATGAACATCCGTGGTTCAAGGAATCACGATCTTCAAAAGATAGTCCGAAACGCGATTATTATATTTGGAAACCTGGCAGGAATAGAAAAGAACCGAATAATTGGGAGTCCATTTTTAAAGGTTCAGCATGGGAATATGATGAAGGAACCGATGAATATTATTTACATTTATTCAGCAGGAAACAACCGGATTTAAACTGGGAGAACCCTAAGCTCCGTGAAGAGATCTACAGCATCATGACTTGGTGGCTGGATAAGGGTGTCGATGGCTTCCGGATGGATGTCATCAACTTCCTTTCGAAAGATCAAAGCTATTCAGATGGAGCCGTTCATCATGAGAAACAGTATGGCGATGGAAGCCCCTTTTTCCTGAATGGCCCGCGCATACATGAGTTTTTGCAGGAAATCAATCAACGAGTACTTTCTGGACATGACGTGATTACGGTTGGGGAGATGCCAGGCGTCACACCGGAGGAGGCGCAATTGTTCACAGGTAAAGATCGTGGTGAGCTACATATGGTCTTTCAATTCGAACATATGGATTTGGGGAGCGGACCAGCAGGGAAATGGAGTAATGAAAAGTGGAGGCTTACCGATTTAAAGCGAATTCTTTCCAAGTGGCAGACTGGTTTGGAGGGGGAAGGCTGGAACAGTTTATACTGGAACAACCATGATCAGTCCCGGGTTGTCTCAAGGTTTGGTCATGATGGAAAGTATCGTATTGAAAGCGCAAAGATGCTTGCAGCTTGCCTTCATATGCTTCAAGGGACACCCTATATATATCAAGGAGAAGAGTTGGGCATGACCAATGTTTCATTTGAAAGCATCGATGATTACCGGGATATCGAAACATTGAATTCATATGAAGAACTCGTCAATTCACATGGCTGGTCAAAAGAGCGGATGATGTCTGCCATCCACGCCCGCAGCAGGGATAATGCAAGGACACCGATTCAGTGGAACGACTCCCGGAACGCAGGATTCACGAAAGGGACGCCTTGGATTAAGGTTAATCCCAATTTCCCCGAGATTAATGCAGAAAAAGCCTATAATGATCCGAATTCCATTTTTCATTTTTATAAAAAGCTTATCCAATTACGCAAGAAACATGAAGTCGTCGTTTATGGCCGTTTTGAACTGCTATGGCCGGATGATGAACGAATATTTGCCTACACGAGATCGTTTGAAGAAGAAAGGCTTTTGGTTCTATGCAACTTTAGAGAAGAGCAGGCCTCCTATACTTTGCCTGAAGAGCTGCATGCATATTCAGCCACAAGGCTGATCGGCAATTATGATCAGGAGGAAGAAGGAATCTCCAACAAACCTCTGCGTCCATATGAATGCCGTGTTTATCATTTGAAATGAAAAAAGGACCTGTTCTCCTTAGAACAGGTCCTTTGCGTATTATTTTGATTTAAGGTCACATTCCTCTAGGGGAATGATTTTCGTTTTATGCTTGATTTTATAGCCGAACCATAGGACGAAAAATAAAATTAAGCCAATGTAGGAAACAAACATTGAATTCCAATCGATCCCATCGCTGCTGAAAGCTTGATAGCCTTGTCCGATGATAATGATAATACAAAGGACAAGTGCGAATATAGGCCCGAATGGGAAGCCTTTTGCCCGGAATGGTAAATCATTCATATCAAGGCCTTGAGCTGCGTAAGCTTTGCGGAACCGATAATGGGCAATCGCAATCCCGACCCAGGTGACGAATCCCGCCATGCCTGAAGCGTTCAATAACCAGATATAAACGACGCCATCACCGAAAAACGAAGCTAAGAATGCAACGCAGCCTACTAAAGAAGTCACGATAAGTGCATTCACGGGTACTCCTCTTTTATCTAACTTGCCTAGGAATTTCGGTGCTTTCCCATCACGTGCCAAGTCCCATAGCATACGGGTTGAAGCGTACATGCCAGAGTTACCGGCAGAGAGTACGGATGATAGAATGATCGCGTTCATGATGGATGCAGCAAATGCAAGGCCGGCCCGTTCAAATACAAGCGTGAATGGACTTACGGCAACATCTTCACTCAATAAACGTGAATCGGTAAACGGAATGATCATTCCAATTACAAAAATGGCAAGGATATAGAATAAGATGATGCGCCAGAAAACGGATCTGATCGCTTTTGGGATATTTTTTTCTGGATTCTCACTTTCACCAGCAGTCACTCCAAGCAATTCCGTTCCTTGGAATGAAAAGCCGGCAGCCATGAATACGCCCAGGATCGTGAAGAACCCTCCGTTAAAGGGACCTTCGCCCATTGTGAAATTGGAAAAACCAATTGGGTCTTTCCCACCCATGATTCCGAGAATGATCAGAACACCCGTGATCAAGAAAATGATGACTGTCACGACTTTGATCATGGCAAACCAGAACTCTGTTTCCCCGAAACCTTTAACTGACATGTAATTGATAAGAAACATAATGATTAACGCAATGGCACTCCAGATAAATGAAGGGCTATCCGGGAACCAGAACTTCATAATTAAGACAACGGCAGCCAATTCAGCGGCAATGGTGATTGCCCAGTTATACCAGTAGTTCCAACCAATCGCAAAACCGAAAGACGGATCGACGAATTTGGATGCATAGACACGGAACGAACCGGCCACTGGCATGAACGCTGCCATTTCTGCAAGACTTGTCATTAAGTAATAAACCATGATGCCGATGACCGCGTATGCCACCAAGGCACCGCCGGGTCCGGCTGAATGAATGGCCCCGCCACTTGCTAAAAATAAACCTGTTCCAATCGTTCCACCTAATGAAATCATCATTAAATGACGCGCTTTCAGGCTCCTTTTCAGTTCAGTAGGGCTTGATGCTGATTGTGAATTTGACAATTGATGTTACACTCCTTTTTATTGGAAGGGAACGAAAAATAAAAAAACAGCAGTCGAAAAAGATCGACGGCTGTTTATAATAAACCCGTTTATCCTTCCGAAGATAGCTCCCCACGCTTTTTTGAAAAAACGTGACAGTGGTGTTCCTGTTCGGTAACACCGCCAGCGAGAATATACATGGAATATACCCTAACTTCGGCAACTTATCCTTTCAAACGGAGTCTTGAATTTTCCAGAATCTCGTCCGTTTTACTTTTATAAGCTGCAGCCTCTAACTCATCGGTAAATGAGGAAGTATTCAATTTTCTAAAATCGTTGCGCCAGCTTGTAAGTGACGTCGGACGATAGTGCTCATGAAATTCATGCAATCGCAAATAGATTGCTAGTAATTGAGTAAACTTTACTATATCAAAATTATAAAATAATCTCATGAATATCGCAATGATTATTTTATGTGGTTATTTTTTCCTAGTTAATGAATGATGGGGCAAGGAGTTTAAATGAGGATATACCAAAATAAAGCCATGTGATAACTAAACGGTCCTCCTTTTTATAAGGGCGTAGTCCAGTTTTACATGTTTGACCACTTCAGGATTCTCAAATAGGTCCACTGCCATTTTCCCAATCCATTCCAGCGGTAAGGAAATGGTCGTGATGTCGAGCATTTCACTTAGGCTATCATTATTGAAACCGAGAATGGCCACATCCTCCGGGACCCTTATACCCGATTTCTTAGCGGTAAGAATGAAGCCTGCCGCCGTGTCATCATTCGTGATGATGATGGCTTCAGGTTTATCTATCATCGAATTCCATTCCTGAAACAATTGTTCACCGTCTTTGATATGATAACTGCCTTCAAACAGCCATTCTTTATTGTTTATCAGTTGATGTTTACTCATGATATCGTTAAAGGCCTTTGTACGATGGGAGCTATTTCTGCTCTTTTTACGGCCGAGGCTGTATCCGATTTTCTTATATCCTTTAGCAATCACGTACTCAAGGGCACAGGAGAAAGCTGCATAATGATCAATGCTGATGGATGAGAATTCAGCCTGGGCTGTATCTTCACATAAAATAATCGGTCCGTATTTTTGATAATCCAAAAGGATTTTCATTTCCGAAATCCTTGAACAAACGATAATGCCATCGAGCTGCTTCATTTGCAGCATATTAAAAGCCTCGATTTCTTTCTCTCTGTCATAGTTTGTTTGAAAGATGACGATATGACAGCCAATTGCATTTGCCTGTTTAGTGATTCCGTGAACGATTGCCCCGTAATATGGGTGATTGTTGAAGGGGATGATGATGCCGATAAGATTTGTTTTACCTTTTGAAAGATGAATGGCATTTATGTTTCTCGTATAATTCAAACGATCGATGGCTTCTAAGACGCTCTTTCTTTTATCGGGGCTTACATATGGATGATCATTCAATACACGGGACACTGTTGAGACAGATACACCGGCACATTGAGCTATTTCTTTAATATTCGTCATGGTATCACCGTTTTTTCTTTTTTTATATTGTACAGTATGAAACCCATTTCAGGGCAAGAGAACAGTGTGGGGCTGCTGAAGATTTCTTCAAATAAGGTCTTGTTCTGGTATGGGTTTCATCCTTTAAGATTGTTTTAAGTCTTAGAGGAGGAGGAGATCATGATGTTCCAAACTTTAATCACCCTTTTTGTGCTTTGCGGAATCGAATTGGGATTTGCTTACTTAGCAATTTCCTTGAAAAAATGAGTGGCAATGCACATGGAATGCGTGAAATCAACGTTTACTCGTGAAATTCACACATTACTCGTGAATTTTGCCACTTTACTCGAGAATCCGCGCATTTACACGTGAATTTCACACCATCCCGAAATAGCCCCCATAGTTTATATTCACCATTAAGACCCCACAATATAATATAACTTC
Source organism: Bacillus sp. ISL-4 (assembly GCF_018613275.1). Taxonomy (NCBI): domain Bacteria; kingdom Bacillati; phylum Bacillota; class Bacilli; order Caryophanales; family Bacillaceae; genus Bacillus; species Bacillus sp. ISL-4. The sequence goes on along the minus strand of NZ_JAGGQN010000014.1, from coordinate 167,508 downwards.
AGCGTTAGTTTCATGTACGGAATGACTGACTGTCAGGAAGCTCCCTAGTGGAGCTTCCTGACAGTTTTTTTGCTGTGTAAAAGTCATTGTCCTTTTTTGAAGTGTTTGAAAAAATGGTTGCACTTTTTTTGTATATTTGTGTATAGTATAAAATATGTTGTGTACGGGAAACTTTTTAGCGTTTGCGACAATGTAAAAAAATTTATACTTAATTTTGTGCATGGCAAACTATTTTAGAAAGAGGGAAAAAGGAGGGAATATGGATGGGTTTTCTGAAATCTTTTGGGAGCGTGCTTGCTGCATTGCTGATTTTAACGGGGTGCGGAAATGATACGGTCGAAAGTGATAAAGGCAATGGTAAGCTTTATGTCGTTACAACAACAGGAATGATTGGAGATTTGGTTGAGAATATCGGCGGTAAACATGTCGAGGTCACCAGTTTAATGGGTCCGGGAGTCGACCCCCATCTATATAAAGCGACACAGGGTGATGTTAAGACACTGGATTCAGCTGATATGATTTTTTATAACGGTGTGCACCTTGAAGGGAAAATGACGGATATATTTGAAATGATGAGCAAGGATAAACCGACGATTGCCGTAACGGAGGACTTCAAGGAGAACCAACTTCGCAAAGTGAGTGCAACGGAACATGATCCACACGTATGGTTTGATGTAAAGCTTTGGATCGCTGCGGCGGAGGCAGTTAAGAAAGAATTGATTGCCAATGATCCGGACCATGAAGCAGAGTTTCGTGAAAATTATGAAGAGTACGTCCTGCAATTGGAGGAACTTGATAAATATGTTCAAGACGAAATTAATAAAATACCAAAAGATCAACGGGTGCTCGTTACAGCACATGATGCTTTTGGGTACTACGGTCAGTCATACGGCCTGGACGTAAGAGGGCTCCAAGGAATCAATACATTATCGGAATATGGATCAAAAGATGTGACGGATATGCGGAATTATCTTGTGGAGAACAAAATTAAAGCGATTTTCATTGAGTCAAGCGTACCAAGGAAGGCCATCGAGGCCGTCATTCAAGGAGCAGGTAAGCAGGGGCACAAGGTGGAAATCGGCGGTGAATTGTTCTCGGATGCCATGGGTGAAAAAGGGACGGAAGAGGGAACGTATATCGGAATGGTCCGTCATAATACCGACACAATCGTCCGTGCTTTGAAATAAGGGGGAGAAACATGAATCTAGCAGCTTTGAAGGTCGAGAATTTAACGATTGCTTATCATAAGAAGCCGGTTGTCGAAGATGTCTCATTTGAGGTGCCGGAAGGGAATTTAATCGGTATCATTGGTCCCAATGGAGCAGGGAAGTCCACATTGATAAAGGGGATACTCGAATTGATCCCCAAAATATCGGGGCAAATCACAATAAAGGGTTCTACTTATAAATCGATGAGGAAGAGTATCGGCTATGTACCACAACGGGAGTCAGTGGATTGGGATTTCCCGACCAACGCACTCGATGTCGTGATGATGGGCAGATATGGTCATCTCGGGTGGCTGAAGCGACCAGGTAAGTCCGAAAGGCAGAAGGGGATGGAGTGCCTGGAAAAGGTGGGGATGGCTGAATACGCTAACCGTCAGATCAGCCAGCTATCGGGTGGACAGCAGCAACGGATATTCCTGGCCCGTGCATTGGCACAGGAAGCGGATATTTATTTTATGGATGAACCGTTCGTAGGGGTGGATGCCGCAACAGAGAAAGCAATCATACAATTGCTGATGGAATTGAAGGAAAAAGGCAAAACCGTTCTGGTTGTGCACCATGATCTATCCACTGTGAAGGAATATTTCGACTGGACGATGTTATTGAATAAAAAGGTGATGAAAATAGGTCCGACGGAGGAAGTATTCATTCCCGAACACTTACAGGCAACATATGGAGGCCGCCTAGCGATACTATCAGACACGAAGTCCGGCCTTTTATTAAAATGAGGTGTACATGATGAACATACTGGATATTATTACTGATCCAAATACAAGGTGGATATTGCTTGGCACGATGTTCCTCGGATTAAGCAGCGGGGTCATCGGCAGCTTTGCCTACCTCAGAAAGCAGTCTTTGCTTGGCGACACGCTCGCACATGCAGCGTTACCCGGTATCTGTGTCGCCTTTATGTTAACTGGAGTGAAATCCACTTCCTACTTTCTAATAGGTGCTGCCTTGGCTGGCTTAGTGGCTGTCTTCTTGATCAGTGTGCTTACGAGATACAGTAAGATCAAGCAGGATGCGGCTTTGGGAATCGTCTTATCTTCCTTCTTTGGCTTCGGAATTGTCATGCTTACACAGATTCAGCAGAGTGAGTATGGAAACCAGAGTGGATTGGATACCTTTTTATTTGGGCAGACGGCGTCAATGGTCATGTCGGATGTATATATGATGATGACGGTTTCCTTTATTCTCATTTTCACTTGTACCGTATTTTTTAAAGAGTTCAAATTACTGTCCTTCGACCCTGGGTTTGCTAAGGGGATGGGATTGCCGGTTGTTTTTCTGGATTATTTCATCATGATGCTGATCGTGGCAGCTGTGGTGATTGGTATCCAGGCTGTAGGCGTCGTTTTGATGGCATCTTTACTGATCACGCCTGCGGTTTCTGCGAGGTATTGGACTGAGCGGCTGCATATCATGGTCATCCTGTCTGGTATATTCGGAATGTTGAGCGGTGTGTCTGGAACGTTGATCAGTACATCGGTCAATGATTTGCCAACAGGTCCGTTAATTGTCTTATCCGCGACCGTATGGTTTTTCTTTTCCATGCTTTTTGCACCTAAACGCGGAGTGCTTTCATCTATATGGAGAAGGGTATCGACGAAAAAGAAATATTCTCTCGAACAGAATAGAAGGAAAGGGAGCCACTCATCATGAATGATTTTTGGATTATTTTAGTCGGAGCATTGGTGGCGAGTGCTTGCGGTGTATTAGGATGCTTTTTGATAGTCAGGAAAATGACGTTGATTGGGGATGCTATCAGTCATTCCGTTTTGCCGGGAATCGTATTGGCATTTTTAATAACCGGGACTCGTGACTCTGTTCCAATGCTGATAGGGGCAGCTGCGCTCGGTTTGCTCACCGTATTCTTGATCCAGCTTTTCCAATCGTCGGGCGTTCAATCTGACGCAGCGATCGGGATTGTATTCACTTCACTTTTTGCAACGGGGATCGTACTCGTGAGCTTGTATACGCAACAAATAGATTTTGACCTGGAACATGTCCTTTATGGAGAAATAGCCTATACTCCCTGGAACACGATGACAATCGCGGGAATCGAAGCTGGACCAAAAGCTGTTTGGATTGTCGGCAGCTGCTTTATCCTGAACCTCATACTGATCTTCCTTTTCTTCAAACAGTTTAAACTTGTGTCATTTGATCCATCACTTGCAGCTGCAATGGGAATTCCTGTACTGTTCTTTCATTACTTATTGATGAGCCTCATTTCACTGACAACTGTAGCTTCTTTTGATAGTGTAGGTTCCATATTAGTAGTTGGAATGCTCATCATACCTGCGGCGACGGCTTACCTGCTGTCAGATCGTTTAAGCCGCATGATATTGGTCAGTATCGGGGTCGGGGTGCTAAGTTCCGTCATCGGCTACTATTCAGCTACCATTTTGGATGCCTCGATATCAGGTTGCATGGTGGGATCGGCCGCCATATTATTCGGCTTGGCTTTTCTCTTTTCCCCAAGCAGTGGATTGGTCAGCAGATTGCTGAAACGAAGAAAATCAAAGGAATCACATGCATAGTTCCCCCTGCCTACAGGCTTCATGGAAAAAACTCCATGAAGCCTGTAAACAATTCTTCGATATAGTTGTGATTTTATTTGTTTAAAGTATAATGAATAAGTGTATTTATAGATGTATCGCAGGAGCCTTTTTAAGGGAGAGTTAAGTATGGAAGAACAAAATAAATTTTCATCTCGAATAGATTTTTCTTTGGTCACAATATTGCTGTTATTATGCGTTGGAAGTTGCTTAGCAATCTATAGTGCCCAAACGACTGGACAGTATGCTGAAAACTTCTTAATTAAACAAATTTTTTGGTATATAGTAGGAATTGGAATCGTATTAGGGTTCATCACACTGGATTCGGACCAACTGAAAAAAATCTCTTGGTATGCCTATGGATTCGGATTGTTTTTGCTATTTTTGCTGATCATTATGCCAAGTAGCATCGTACCTAATATTAATGGTGCAAGAAGCTGGTTCGTCATTCCGGGAATCGGTTCGATTCAGCCATCGGAATTCATGAAGGTTTTCCTGATTTTGGCTCTAGCCAATGTCATATCGAACCATCATCTCAAAAACACGCTGAAAACGATGCAAACGGATATCTGGCTGCTTATTAAAATCGGTCTTGTGACCGGTGCGCCCTTATTGCTAATCATGCAACAGCCGGATTTGGGTACCTCGCTTGTCATCATGTCAATCATGCTCGGAATGATTTTCATATCAGGGGTAACTTGGAAGATCCTGCTGCCGATCGTTTCGGGAGGAATTGTCGTCGCTTCCACTGTCCTGTACTTTGTACTTTGGAAGCCGGAAATCCTGGAAAAATACCTAGGGGTAAAATCCTATCAATTCGGCCGTATCTATTCTTGGCTGGATCCATATAATTATGCCAGCTCCGAAGGATATCACCTTACCAGATCCTTACTGGCTATCGGCTCCGGTCAGACAACGGGCAAGGGAATCGGTTCTAGGGAAGTATATTTGCCTGAGAGCCATTCGGATTTCATTTTCAGTATCATCGGTGAAGAATTCGGCTTCATCGGATCAAGCATCATCATTTCCTTGTTTTTCCTATTGATTTACCATATAACAAAAACGGGAATGGACACGAAAAATAACTTCTATACATATATCTGTGTTGGCGTTATAAGCATGTTGACGTTCCACGTTTTTCAAAATATCGGCATGACTGTAGGCCTTTTGCCGATTACGGGGATTCCGCTTCCATTTGTCAGTTATGGAGGAAGCTCGCTAATGGGGAACATGATGGCCATGGGCTTAATATTCAGCATTCGGTATCACTATAAGAAGTATATGTTTTCAACGGATATCTAAAAATAAAGCCGGCCCCCATGGGCCGGCTTTACTTGTAGCACAAAAACAAAAGGAGCAGAATACACCCCCCTGAATGTTTGCTTATTGAATGTTCGTTCCAGATGGAAATTGATTTTTATAACCGGAAAATTGTTGATACGATTGGCCTAAGCTGGTTGCTTGCGCCTTCTCTAAACTATACCAGCCTTTTTCGAACATAAGGTTATAGAGTTCTCGCTGCATCTCCTGGTTTTCTTTGGTAACGGAGAAAATGTCTTGGAATAATGCTTGGTTACTCATTTCATGCAGGGCAACGGAAAGGGAGTTACAAAAGTACTTTTCAGTTGTGAGCATATCATTTATAAAATCCCTGTCATTCATTTGCGGTGTCTTTGCCACGGGAGATTCAGGATTTTGGACTTTGTTTTCATTGGGCATCAAGAACCCTCCTTTACTGGTATTGTTGTTGAACCTGGTTTTGGTCCGGGTTCAAATGTTTCAAAATGGTATCGTAATGGCGTTGATGCATGAGTCCGCACCGATTTAACGCATCAATGATTTGCGGGTCCTTGCATTGTGTGGCAAAAAAATGTGCTTTTTTAACCGCATTAAGATTCCATGCAAGCATATCGGTTAAGTATAAGCTATCTTTCACTGAAACCATTTCCGGCGGCTGTTTCATAAAGCCGGTAGACTGCTGTAGGCTGTTAAACGCATTTTGCTGTTCCATCATTCTACCTCCTTAAGTGTTCTTTAAACGAGCTTAATTTTCCCTTCATGAATATTTTTTATTCTTGATTCTAAATATCTGAAAAATGAATTAAATGGTAAAATAATCTTGTGCATCTATTTTCCAAAATGATTTGGAGGGGAATGCAGATGGAAAGAGTTTTGAAAAATCTATTCCTTTTTTTATCAAAGAATAAAGGCATGACAAAGGCAGCGAAAAAATACGGGCTGCGGTTTGGTGCATCTCGTTTCGTGGCAGGGGAATCCTTGGGTATGGCATGTGAAGTGATTGCAGATCTTAACCGGAAAGGGCTTGCTGTCACCATTGATTATTTAGGTGAATTCATTGAAGATGAACAAGAAGCAAGGAAGATGGCAGATGAGTGCATCGAAGCGATCCGCATGATCGGCACAAATGAACTGGATTCACAGTTATCCCTGAAGCTGACCTCAATGGGCATGGATGTGTCCGAACGAGCCGTAATGAATAACATGCGGAGGATCTTAGATGTAGCTAAGGCCCATCGTGTTTTCGTGACACTTGATATGGAAGATTTTCCGCGCTGTCAGCCGACTTTGGATGTATTCAAAAACCTTAAGTCTGAATATAATGAATTGGGGACTGTCATCCAAGCATATCTGTATCGGACTGAGAAGGATATTGAGGAACTGGATGCATACCAGCCGAATCTAAGACTTGTTAAAGGAGCTTATAAAGAACCGAGGGAAGTGGCTTTTCCCGAGAAAAAAGATGTGGATGAGAATTTCAAGAAAATCATCAAGAAGCATATGCTAAATGGCCATTATACAGCAGTTGCCACACATGATGATAAAATCATTGATTATACGAGGGACTTGGTCAAAGATCAGGGAATTCCCCTGGATCGATTTGAATTTCAAATGTTATATGGCATCCGCACTGAAAAGCAGCTTGAACTTGCTAAAGAAGGATATAAGGTAAGGGTGTATGTTCCATATGGTACGGATTGGTATGGATATTTCATGCGCCGCCTTGCGGAGAGACCGGCAAATATTGCTTTCGTTTTAAAAGGCCTATTCAAGAAATAGGAAGCGAGAGCCGCCCCGGAAAAGGAACGGCTGCTCAAATCAAGAAGGATTATCTTTTGAACTGATTGTTCTGGCTGTTCACTTTATTGATTCCATGTTGACGTTCGGCGCCAGGCCCGGCATTGCCTTTAACGCTTGCTGCGCTTACGGCTGCTTTAGAAGGATTATCTTTACGCTTCATAATATAGGTCACCTCCTGCCCGGTTATTTTTTACTGAACGGAGGAGAAATAACCAAAAGAACCCGGAGAAAAAAATATTTTTTTTCCTGTTTAATCATTGCGGAATTTCCAAATATATTCTATATTAGTAATAAGAAAAAATATTCAAAATTTTTTTGAATTAAAAATGAATGAGCATTCATTCAATAAATTGCGTAAGGGGGATATAAACTTGGTTCGACAAATACGAAAGGCTGCTGTTCTAGGGTCAGGAGTTATGGGATCAGGGATTGCTGCACACCTTGCTAACATCGGCATTCCGACTTTATTATTGGATATTGTACCTCGTGAACTCACTGAGGATGAAAAGAAAAAGGGACTTACATTAGATAATAAACAAGTGCGTAACCGCATCAGCCAAACTGCGATTACGAAACTTTTAAAACAGAAACCAGCTCCGCTTTCGGCTAAGGGAAACATTGCGTTGATCGAGGCGGGAAACCTGGAAGATGATATAAGTCGTTTAAAGGATGTCGATTGGATCATCGAAGTGGTCGTTGAGAAGCTTGAGGTTAAGCAAAGTGTGTTTGCCCAGGTTGATCAGCATCGTAAACCGGGAAGCATCGTTTCATCGAATACATCGGGAATTTCAATCGAAGCGATGTCAGAAGGCCGTTCGGAGGACTTTCAAAAGCACTTCCTGGGAACCCACTTCTTCAATCCGCCGCGTTATCTTAAATTGTTGGAGATCATCCCTACTAAAGCAACTTCACCAGAAGTGCTCGAATTCATGAAACGATTCGGCGAAGATGTACTGGGAAAAGGTGTCGTCGAAGCCAAGGATACCCCTAACTTCATCGCAAACCGTATTGGAACTTATGGTTTATTGGTCACTTTGCGGGAAATGCAAAAAGGCGGATACAGTGTTGGTGAGGTCGATTCGGTTACAGGTCCGTTGATTGGAAGGGCAACTAGCGCTACTTTCCGGACACTTGATGTAGTTGGATTGGATACCTTTGCACATGTTGCCAGAAACGTATATGACCAGGTGGATGGACAAGAAAAAGAAGTTTTCAAAATACCTGATTTCATGAATGAAATGCTTAAGAATGGGTGGCTTGGAAGCAAGTCAGGCCAAGGTTTTTTCTTGAAAAAAGGCAAGGAAATCCTTGAACTGAATCCCGAAACCCTTGAATATGATGCACGAAAAAGATTAAAAACGCCTTCCATCGAAATGGCTAAACAGGCCAAGGGCTTAGAAAATAAAATGAAAGCGCTTGTTTATAGCGAAGACCGTGCCGGCCAATTGCTTTGGAATGTTCTGAATCCGGCGCTTGTGTATTCTGCCCAGTTGCTTGGGGACATCGCGGATGACATCGTGGCGATCGATCAAGCGATGAAATGGGGCTTCGGATGGTCCACAGGTCCTTTTGAAACCTGGGATGCGATAGGGATAGAAAAATCGGTGGCCCGAATGGAAGCGGAAGGCATCACCATTCCGCAATGGGTGAAGGATATGCTCGCTAAAGGCATCTCTTCTTTCTATAAAGAAGAAAATGGAATTGTTCACTATTATGATGATGGTGAATATAAAGAACTTGTCGAAAATCCTAAAGTGATCAATCTTAAAGCGATCAAGAAGCAAAAAGGCGTAATCAAGAAGAACAGTGGTGCAAGCTTGATGGATATCGGCGATGGAGTGGCCCTTCTTGAATTCACTTCACCAAATAATGCAATCGGTCTGGATATCATACAAATGATCAATGCGGCGGTCGACGAAGCGGAAGCGAATTTTAAAGGCCTGGTCATCGGAAACCAAGGAAAGAATTTCTGTGTAGGCGCTAATATTGCAATGATGCTGATGGAAGCGCAGGATGACAATATTTTTGAACTCGATATGGTCATAAGCCAATTCCAAAAAGCGATGCTTAAAATTAAGTACAGTGCAGTTCCCGTAGTGGTTGCCCCGTTTAATATGACACTTGGCGGGGGTGCTGAAGTGTCACTTCCGGCAGCCCGCATCCAGGCAACGACTGAAACGTATATGGGATTAGTGGAAGCTGGCGTAGGTTTAATCCCAGGCGGCGGCGGGACTAAAGAACTTTATGTGAAGACGTTGAAGAATATGCCGAAGGGCGTCAACTTCGACTTACAGAAAGTGGTTAACCAAGTATTTGAAACGGTCGCCATGGCAAAAGTTTCGACCTCAGCAGAGGAAGCGAGAGAGAATAATTTCCTTAATTCTGCTGATGGAATAAGCGTGAATGCGGATCATCAGCTATATGATGCGAAACAGGCGGTACTTTCCATGCATGAACAAGGATATACCGCTCCAGTCCGCACAAAGATCCCTGTCGTAGGTGAAACTGGATATGCCGCACTTCTATTAGGGGCGGAATCCATGCGCCTTTCAGGGTTCTTATCAGATCATGACCTTGTCATAGCCAAAGAGCTTGCATACGTCCTGGCAGGAGGAAAACTCCCATTTGGCACGGAAGTAGATGAACAGTATATCTTGAACCTGGAAAAACAGGCATTCCTAAAACTGATTTCGACTCCGAAATCCCAGGCAAGGATGCAGCACATGCTTGTTAAAGGTAAACCGCTCCGTAATTGATGAATGATGAAGATATGAGCAAAAAACGAAGATTAATAGATCGATAGCTTAAAAATGAGTAAGGGGGATCCTCATGAAAGAAGCGGTAATAGTAGCTGGAGCAAGGACTCCGGTAGGAAGAGCGAAAAAAGGTTCTCTTGCTAGTGTACGTCCTGATGACTTAGGGGCTCTTGTAGTAAAGGAAACGTTAAAGCGGGCAGGGAATTATGAAGACAACATAGATGACCTGATTATCGGTTGTGCAATGCCTGAAGCGGAGCAAGGATTGAACATGGCGCGTAACATTGGAGCATTGGCAGGATTGCCTTATACAGTACCGGCCATAACGATTAATCGTTACTGTTCAAGCGGGCTGCAAAGTATCGCTTATGGAGCGGAAAGAATCATGCTCGGCCAAAGCGATACAGTCATTGCAGGCGGAGCGGAATCCATGAGCCTTTTGCCAATGATGGGCCATGTAACACGTCCGAACGCGCGACTTGCGGAAACGGCACCGGAATATTATATGGGCATGGGTCACACTGCTGAAGCCGTTGCAAAAAAATACGGCATTTCCCGTGACGATCAAGATGCATTTTCTGTTAGAAGTCATCAAAAGGCGGCTAAGGCCATTGCAGAAGGAAAGTTTTCCGATGAGATCGTACCGGTTGAAGTGACCCTCCGTTCAGTGGGACCAGATCTTAAATTAAAGGAAAAATCATTTACTTTTACACAGGACGAGGGCGTTCGCCCAGGCACGACTGCTGAAGTGCTAAAAAAACTAAGACCTGCATTCTCTGTTACAGGATCCGTAACAGCTGGGAATTCATCACAAACGAGTGATGGTGCAGCCGCGGTCATGGTCATGGATAGGGAAAAGGCCTCTTCATTAGGGTTGAAACCGATGGGTAAGTTCCGTTCCTTTGCTGTAGCAGGAGTACCGCCTGAAATTATGGGCATCGGTCCGATTGCAGCCATTCCTAAAGCTTTGAAGCTAGCGGGTCTTGAGTTATCGGATATTGGTTTATTTGAATTGAATGAGGCCTTTGCTTCCCAATCCATTCAAATCATCCGTGAGCTCGGATTGAATGAAGAGATTGTCAATGTAAATGGCGGAGCCATCGCCTTAGGACATCCACTAGGATGTTCGGGAGCAAAATTGACATTAAGCCTTCTTCATGAAATGAAGCGCAGAAACCAACAGTTCGGAGTCGTGACAATGTGCATCGGCGGCGGAATGGGTGCTGCTGGAGTATTTGAATTATTGGCGTAATCCCACGCCTCCCGGAAGCTGTCGTGCTTCCGGCGGGTTTACCATCTTAAATACTTAGGAGGAAATGACATGTCAAATCAAACTACAGGTAACCTCATTAAAGGCGGAGCCTTTTTAGTGGAAGATATTACGTATGATCAAGTGTTTACACCGGAAGATTATTCTGATGAGCATAAAATGATCGCCAAAACTGCCGAGGATTTCGTAGTGAATGAAATTCTGCCGCAGGTTGAACATTTAGAAAACCATGAATTTGACCGTTCCGTTAAATTACTGAAGCATGCAGGAGAAATCGGTTTACTTGGTGCTGATGTTCCTGAGGAATACAGCGGATTGGGTCTTGATAAAATCAGTTCGGCATTGATTACGGAAAAAATGGCGCTTGCAGGCGGGTTCGGAATTACACATGGTGCACATGTAGGTATCGGGTCATTGCCGATCGTATTATTCGGGAATGAAGAACAAAAGAAAAAATACCTCCCTTTACTGGCAACGGGTGAGAAGATTGCTGCGTATGCCTTAACGGAACCAAGCTCAGGTTCAGATGCTTTGGGAGCAAAAACGACGGCGAAATTGAATCCAGAAGGAACACACTATATTTTAAACGGTGAAAAACAATGGATTACAAATGCAGGTTTTGCAGATGTCTTCTGTGTATACGCCAAAATCGACGGCGAACAATTCTCCGCTTTCATTGTTGAGCGTGATTATAAAGGCGTATCAACTGGTGCTGAAGAGAAGAAAATGGGGATCAAAAGCTCATCCACACGTACATTAATACTTGAAGACGTACATGTACCAGTCGAAAACCTTTTGGGTGTAGCCGGAAAAGGGCATGTCATCGCCTTCAATATCCTGAATATCGGCCGCTATAAATTAGGCGTCGGTGCGGTCGGCGGATCTAAACGTGCCCTTGAGATTACAGCTGCTTATACGAATCAACGTCAACAGTTCAAAACGAAAATTTCCGATTTTAACTTGACGAAAGAAAAACTGGCAACAATGGCTGCTAAAATTTATGCAGCAGAAAGCTCTGTATATCGTACCGTTGGCCTTTATGATCAAAGACAAAGCAAATTGACGGATGAGCAAGTGAAAGATGGGAAATCAATGGCGGCCGCAGTTGCTGAATATGCCATTGAGTGTTCATTGAATAAATTCTTCGCTTCCGAAGTATTGGATTATGTTACGGACGAAGGCGTACAGCTTCATGGCGGCTATGGTTTCATGCAGGAGTATGAAATTGAAAAAGCATATCGCGATTCACGTATTAACCGGATTTTTGAAGGTACAAATGAAATCAACCGATTGCTTGTCCCGGGAACTTTCCTGAAGAAAGCACTTAAAGGGGAATTGCCGCTTCTTCAAAAAGCTCAAGGCCTGCAAGAGGAATTAATGATGATGATGCCGGAAGAACCTGGCGATGAGCCACTGGCACAAGAAAAAATGCTTGTTAGGAACGCTAAGAAAATCGGTATTTTGGCAGCTGGCCTAGCGGCACAGAAATACGGCAAAACTCTTGATCAAGAACAAGAAATCCTTTCTAACATTGCTGATATCGCATCCCTTGCCTATGCAGCTGAATCCGTGGTATTGCGTACGGAGAAAGCCATTGCAGCTACAGGCCTGGAGAAGAACAAACAAAAGGTGCTTTACACTGAAATCTTCGTTCAGGAAGCTTTCAATGAAATAGAACAGCATGCAAAAGAAACGTTAATTGCGGTGGAAACAGGCGATACTCTTCGCATCATGCTTTCGTCGCTCCGCAAGCTGACAAGACACAATCCGATCAATGTCATTGCGAAAAAACGGGAAGCTTCCGTCAAGGTAATCGAAGCGGAAAAATATGCTCTTTAAGCAATGAATCAGAATCTGTAAAGGGAATGCCCGTAAAGGCATTCCCTTTATTTACTTTGATGAAATCGCATTGGAAATTCAAAAGATATTTCGTTGTATTGCGTGCTGAAAACGGGTATTCTATTGATAGGTGGTGAAATGATGGGCTTAACATTATATTGGTACCCAAAATGCGGCACATGCCGTAACGCGAAGAAGTGGCTGGATAATCATGAACTGCAATATGAAGCGATCCATATAGCGGAAAATCCGCCTTCGCGAACAGAAATTGAACAACTATATAAAATCAGCAATTTGGAATTGAAGAAGTTTTTCAATACTAGCGGTCAAAAATATCGGGAGCTAGGCTTAAAGGATAAGCTGAAAGAAGCTTCTGAAGCAGAAATGCTTGATATATTGTCCACGGATGGCATGCTTCTGAAAAGGCCGATTGTTACGGATGGCACCAAAGTGACGGTAGGTTTCAAAGAAGAGCAATTCGAACAGGTTTGGAACTAAAATTTCACAAAATATTTGGGTAATTCCTTACTTAAACAAACAATCTACCTTATAATGGAATAGATAAAATAAGATGTACATATGGAGGGTTTATAATGACAACAACACCAAAAGAACTTCGTTACACTAAAGAACATGAATGGGTCAAAACGGAAGATGGAACAGTGCGCATTGGGATTACAGCTTTCGCACAGTCCGAGCTTGGGGACATCGTATTCGTTGAGCTTCCGGAAATCGGCGATGAATTGAAAGCGAACGAACCATTTGGAAGTGTTGAATCCGTTAAGACCGTTTCTGAGCTTTATGCACCTATCAGTGGCAAGGTTGTTGAAGTAAACGAAGATTTAAGTGACAACCCTGAATATGTAAATGAGTCTCCTTATGAAAAGGCATGGATGGTCGTGCTTGAACCATCTAATAGCAGTGACATTGAAAACTTGATGAGCGCTGAAGAGTATGAGAGTTTAATCAACGGTTAAATAGAAGGAGAGGGGGGACTGAAAGTGCCTGCTCTCTTTTTCATTTTGTACAGTGGCAGTTGCGCACATAATTCGTGAGATGGAGTGATGACATGGAGTGGGGCGAATTCGATAAAGTGATCATTGTAGAAGGCAGTTCCGATAGAAGAAAAGTTGCCTCCGTTTTAAATGAAGATGTGGAAATAAGATGTACGAATGGGACCATATCATTAACTAAGCTTGATGAATTAGTGGATGAATTGATGGATCGTGATGTTTATCTCCTTTTTGACGCAGATGAATCAGGAGAAAAGCTGCGGAAGCAGTTCCGGAGGGAAATGCCGGAAGCGAACCACCTGTATATTAATAAAATGTACAAAGAAGTGGAAAGCTCACCCGAACATCATATCGCAACTGTGCTGCTATCTGCCAATATGAATGTGAAAATGAAATTTTTAAGTCAAAGGGTGAACGACTAATTGATGCAGGAATGGAAAGAAGAAGAGTGTAAGCTTGCTGTTGAAAATGGGGAAACCTTTTGCTTATATTTATATACGCCTTTATGCGGCACTTGTCAGGTTGCATCCAAGATGCTGACGATATCCTTGGAGCTGTTTCCGGAATTGAAGGCAGGCAAAATGAATATGAACTATGTCCAAGCAATTGCCGAATCATATGAAATCGAAAGTGTGCCTTGTTTATTGCTTTTCAAAAAAGGAAGGCTGCACAAAAAAATATATGCCTTTCAATCCGTTCCATATTTGTACGGATTGCTTAAGGAAATCAGCTAAGAAACCAATCAGATCCGTGGTTGGTTTCTTTGTTGCGGACATTTGAATGCGAGATTGGAATTAGAAAAAGAATATTCTAACAATTCATTGACTGATTTATTCTAAAATGCTATATTTTGAATTAAGTAATGGCAGAATTTAATAGTTCTTATCAAGAGTGGCGGAGGGACTGGCCCGACGAAGCCCGGCAACCGGTATAAATTTTATATACGGTGCTAATTCCAGCAGAGTGTTGGCTCTGGTAGATGAGGTGTGTTCTTGAGACCTCTTCTTATTGAAGTGGTTTTTTTGTTTATAAAAGGCCAGATATCATATAATTCCAACTAAATCCATAGAAAAAGGTGAAATCATATGTCAGAGAAAAAGTTGCGTTTCGAAACATTGAGTGTTCATGGCGGTCTGCAAGCTGATGAAACAGGTGCACGTGCAGTTCCTATCTACCAAAGCAATGCATACTTGTTCAAAGACACCGACCATGCAGCGAATTTATTTGGCCTAAAGGAGAATGGCTATATATATACACGACTTCATAATCCCACGGTCAGCGTTTTTGAGGAAAGAATGGCCTTATTGGAAGGCGGTATCGGCGGATTGGCAACAGCAAGCGGAATGGCCGCCATCTCACTTTCAATCCTGAATATTGCCGCTGCAGGTGATGAAATTGTTTCAGCCTCTACATTATATGGCGGTACGTATAACCTTTTTGAAAATACTCTTCCTAAATATGGGATCAAAGTGAAGTTCGTTTCTCCCGATGACCCTGAAAATTTCAAAAGGGCGATTACGCCAAGAACTAAAGCCATTTTTGCTGAAACGATCGGTAATCCAAGTTTGAGGGTGCTTGATAT
The DNA here is from genome assembly GCF_018613275.1 of Bacillus sp. ISL-4. Taxonomy (NCBI): domain Bacteria; kingdom Bacillati; phylum Bacillota; class Bacilli; order Caryophanales; family Bacillaceae; genus Bacillus; species Bacillus sp. ISL-4. The sequence continues at coordinate 152,165 of NZ_JAGGQN010000014.1, read as the reverse complement.
TGAAGCGGTAGCGGAAATCGCCCATGAAGCCGGCATACCTTTAATCATTGATAATACCTTTGCGACACCGTATCTTTGCAGACCAATTGATTTTGGAGCGGACATCGTCATCCATTCCGCTACAAAATGGCTTCTGGGAAATGGAACGACACTAGGCGGTGTCATCGTGGATGGAGGGAAGTTCGATTGGAACTCGCCAAACTACCCTGGCTTCACGGAGCCTGACCCAAGCTACGACCGTCTGGTATACGCCGAGGCAGTTGGGCCTGCCGCATTCATAACGAAAGCACGAGTCCAGTTACTTCGTGATTTAGGCCCTGCGCTAAGTGCCCAAAGTGCATTCCAGTTTACGCTTGGACTTGAAACGCTGCATGTAAGGATGAAAGAGCATCTATCAAACACCAAGTCTGTCATTAAATATTTAAAAAACCATCCTGCCGTGACTTGGGTTTCGCATCCTGGTGATGAGGATCATCCCGATAAAGCCCTTGCGGATAAATATTTGCCTAAGGGAGCTGGATCTGTCGTGACTTTTGGAATACAAGGTAATCGCGAAGCTGGGGCAAAACTTATCAATTCGGTGGAATTATGGTCCCATGTGGCGAATGTAGGGGATGCGAAGAGCTTGATCATCCACCCAGCCAGTACGACCCATCAACAATTGAATGAGGCGGGTCTTGCGAAAGCGGGTGTAAGTGCCGATCAAGTCCGTTTGTCCATTGGGATTGAAAATGTAGACGATTTAATAGAAGATTTGGAGCAGGCAATTGAAAAAGCGACGAATATTGTCTCCTTGACTTCCAAAACGCTTTAAGCAAAGTTCCTGTTCATTCTTGAACTAGAAATAATATACATTGCGCTCCTTTTTTATCTATGATAGAATTTCTCCATACTAAAGAACTTAATGATGTACAAATATTCTATATATTAGCTCTTATCAAGAGAGGTGGAGGGATGTGCCCGATGAAACCCGGCAACCGACAAGGAGATTTCCTTGGAAAGGTGCCAATTCACACAAAGTTTAATTACTTTGGAAGATGAGAGAAAGGCCTGTTTCTTCACCTGCCTTTCTGCTCATGCAGAAAGGTTTTTTCTGTTTTAATGGGGAAAACATGTGCATGATATGAGAAACAGACTAATAATGTAGAGAAATTAACTAAGTTCATAGGTTTTATTGGATAAAAGAGGTGAGGATTAATGATTACATTGACGAAAGTCAGTAAGCTGTTCCGAACAGGAAAAGGAAACAGTGAGACGATCAAGGCTGTAAATAATGTGAATGTTGAAATAAATAAAGGCGAGATTTTCGGTATCATCGGTTACAGTGGAGCGGGGAAAAGTACTTTGATCAGAATGCTCAATGGATTGGAAACACCCACAGAGGGATCCGTTGTGGTGGCTGAGAAGGAAATTTCAAAAATTAAAGGGGCTCAGCTCCGTAAGGCCCGTCAAGAAATCAGCATGATTTTCCAACATTTCAATCTATTATGGTCAAGGACCGTTCAGGAAAATATTTCTTTCCCATTGGAAATTGCAGGAGTTTCTAAAACTGAACGAACCAAGCGTGTGAACGAATTGATCAAGTTAGTCGGACTGGAAGGCAGGGAAAAGGCATATCCTTCACAATTAAGCGGAGGGCAAAAGCAAAGGGTGGGAATAGCCAGGGCTCTGGCAAATGACCCTAAAGTGCTGCTGTGTGATGAAGCGACATCTGCCTTGGATCCGCAGACTACCGACTCCATACTCGAATTGCTTGTTGACATCAATCAGCGTCTAGGATTGACGATTGTCTTGATAACACATGAAATGCATGTAATACGTAAAATCTGTCATCGTGTCGCCGTGATGGAAAACGGGCAAGTTGTTGAACAGGGTCCTGTCCTGGATGTTTTCAAGAATCCTAAAGAACAAATGACGAAGCGTTTCGTGCAGCAGGTAACGGAACCAGAAGAAACGAAAGAAACGATGGACCATTTGCTCGAACGTTATCCTGCAGGCAAAGTGATTCAATTGACCTTTGTTGGTGATCATGCTGAAAGCCCGTTGATCACCAAGCTTGTACGTAACTTCGAGTTGGATGTCAATATCGTTCAAGGTAAGATATCCCAAACAAGAAGCGGTTCATATGGAACATTGTTTATCCATCTTGATGGCAAAGAGGATGAAATGCTCCGCGCAATCGAATTCATTAAAGCACAGCAGGTAGGCGTGGAGGTGATTACTCATGCTTGAAGAATTATTGCCGAATGTTGATTGGGAAGACATTATTGAAGCAACGAAAGAAACGCTTTACATGACAAGCGTCTCTGTAGTGGCAACCCTTTTTATAGGCATAATATTAGGATTGATCCTGTTCTTGACAGGGAAGGGTAATATGTGGGAAAACCGGATAGTCAACGGGGTCATGAGTGCTGTCGTTAATATATTTCGTTCCATTCCATTCCTTATTTTGATCGTGTTGCTCATTCCTTTCACTAAAGCACTTGTCGGGTCCATGATCGGAGAGAACGCTGCACTGCCGGCACTTATTATCGGTTCGGCCCCATTTTATGCGCGTATGGTTGAAATCGGCCTTCGTGAAATCGATAAAGGTGTAATTGAAGCCGCTAAATCTATGGGGGCAAAAACGAGCACGATCATTTGGAAGGTCCTTCTTCCAGAGTCGATGCCTGCCCTTATTTCCGGTATAACGGTAACATCGATTGCATTGGTTGGATATACCGCAATGGCCGGGGTCATCGGCGCAGGCGGACTTGGTAATCTAGCCTTTTTGGACGGCTATCAAAGAAATCATAATGACGTTACGCTTGTAGCGACTATCGTTATTCTAATTATCGTCTTCATAATTCAAATTATTGGAGATGTGATTACATCTAAATTGGACAAAAGATAAAGGGAGATGAATAGGATGAAAAAGTTTTTAGGATTTGCATTAATTTTAGTGTTATCTATCGCTTTGGCTGCTTGTGGAAGTGAAAAAGATAAAAGCGGCAGCGATACGGAAAAAGAACCGAAGAAATTAGTTGTAGGGGCATCCAATGTTCCGCATGCTGAAATCCTTGAGGAAGCTAAGCCGCTTCTTAAAGAAAAAGGAATCGAATTGGAAATCGAAACATTCCAGGACTATGTTTTACCGAATAAGGCGTTGAATGATAAGGAATTGGATGCCAACTATTTTCAACATATACCTTTCTTAGAGTCGGCAATTAAAGAGAATGGATATGATTTCGTCAATGCGGGCGGGATCCACATCGAGCCTATCGGTTTATATTCACAAAAATATAAAAGCATCGATAAACTTCCTGATGGAGCAACGATCATTTTAAGCAGCTCTGTCGCTGACCATGGGCGTGCTTTATCACTTTTAGAAAAGAATGGCCTCATCAAGTTGAAAGAGGGCGTCGATAAAACGACAGCTACAACTAAAGACATCGTTGAAAATAAGAAGAACCTTAAATTCGACGCTGACTATGAAGCGGCATTACTTCCGAAAATCTATGAAAGCGGCGAAGGCGATGCTGTTTTGATCAACTCTAACTATGCAATCGACGCTGGATTGAATCCATTGAAAGATTCAATTGCGATTGAAGATTCCGAATCACCTTATGTGAATGTCATCGCAGTAAACAAAGGCGATGAAAATAAAGAAGAAATCAAAGCGCTTGTAGAAGTATTGCATTCTAAAAAAATTCAAGATTTCATCCTTAAGGAATACAAAGGTGCGGTTGTACCAGCGGATAAATAATTCAAGAATGGCGGCCTGATTTTATTCAGGCCGCAGTTTGTAGACAAAAAGGTTTCGGAATGGTCTCATTCCGAAACCTAATGAATAGGCAAACTGTTTTGTTCGTTCATCTTTTACATAATGCGTCGCTCATAATTTTTTCCGAACTTAGAGAAGTGGGGCACTTTATCATGGAACCCGTAACCTAAAAACTAACGGTATCATGTTGATTCCAACTCCTTCAATCGTTTTATGCATGGAGCGAATAAAGACTGTAGGCAAAAGTTCTATCTGATTGTTTAGTCTTAGTGGATTGGAACGGAAGGTACGAGACTCCTGCGGCAAAAGCGGGTCCAAGGGAGACCCCGCAGTGCGCTAAAGCGCCGAGGAGGCTCCCGGACCGCCCGCGGAAAGCGAGTGCCTGAAGTGGAAAGTAACGTTCGAATTTTAAAAACCTAAAAAAAAATGTAGACAAACTCAATTATCATCGAGTTTGTCTACAGCCTGCGGCCTGATTTAATTCAAGCCGTTTTTTATGTTTAATCATGAAAGTGAAGGGTATAGAGATAATGAAGGCATTAAAATGATACACAAATTTGAAAGGATGGTTCACTATCAATACTCTAGATTTAAATGTAACAAGCGAAATGGAAAAGGCGATGCAGTCTTCACATGGGATTGGCTACAGTGAGTACAGTAGAAACTTAGACCTCCGTATCGAGGTTGAGAAAGAACGGGATAGGGAACATGTAAAGTGCAATAAAATGGTCCAGGACCTACAACGCAAAATTCACGGATAAGCATATAAAAGAGTTCTTTAAAAGATCGGTCTGTAGAGGTAAAATGGAAAGTGGTCCATAAATAAGGGTTGCCTTATTGGATAAACTTACATAATGCCTGACAGTCCGTTTTTTTTTTTTTTTTTAAAGCGGAACGTTCATACCTTGCAATCGAATTCTTTGAACATATATTAATAAGGATGGAGATTTGCTGAATAATAAGATAATTTTAACAAAAGCTAAAATAAGTATGAATATGCAGTAAACAGGCTATATCTGTTAGTATTGTAAGAATAGGACGGGTTTTAAACATGGCAGAAGTGGAAACCTCTATCTATTTAGTTGATTCCAAATTGGATTTGTTATAAAATTGGAATGAGAATAAAGTGAGAATGCTTTTACGTAAAATTATAGTAAAGAAAGTAATCTTTACTTTCTGGTAATAAAATTGGAATTAGTTCACGGAGGTATTATTATGACAGCTTCTACATTAACGGTTAAAGATCTTCACGTATCAATTGAAGGTAAAGAGATTTTAAAAGGGGTAAACCTTGAAGTCAAAGGTGGAGAAATCCATGCGATCATGGGACCAAATGGAACTGGTAAATCCACTTTATCATCAGCAATCATGGGTCACCCTAAATATGAAGTGACTAGCGGAAGCATCACATTCGATGGCGAAGATGTATTGGAAATGGAAGTAGACGAGCGCGCTCGTGTCGGTCTATTCCTAGCTATGCAATATCCAAGTGAAATCAGCGGTGTTACAAATGCTGACTTCTTGCGTTCTTCCATTAATGCACGCCGTGAAGAAGGCGATGAGATTTCATTGATGAAATTCATCCGTCAAATGGACAAAAAAATGGAGTTCCTTGAAATGGATGAAGATATGGCGCAACGCTATTTGAATGAAGGATTCTCAGGCGGAGAGAAAAAACGTAACGAGATTCTTCAATTAATGATGATCCAACCTAAAATTGCAATCTTGGATGAAATTGATTCAGGTCTAGATATCGATGCACTTAAAGTCGTTTCAAAAGGAATCAACGAAATGCGCGGAGAAGACTTTGGATGCTTGATCATCACTCACTACCAACGTCTATTAAATTACATCACTCCTGATTTTGTACATGTTATGATGCAAGGACGTGTCGTTAAATCAGGCGGTCCTGAACTTGCTGCCCGCTTGGAAGCGGAAGGTTATGACTGGATTAAACAAGAATTGGGCATTGAAGACGAAACTGTTGGCGAAGAAGCGTAAGTAGGAGGATTTGCAATGACTACAGAAACGAAATTACCGTTTGAACAAGAGGATATAAGCTCCTATTCAACTAAAAATAATGAACCAGCTTGGTTATCCGAGCTTCGGATTCAAGCGTTTTCTGAATTAGAAAAGCTCCCGATGCCAAAGCCGGATAAAACGAAAATCGATAAATGGAATTTTACTTCTTTCCAGACCCATACGGTTGATAGTGAAGCTTTTGCCTCTTTAGAGGAGCTTCCGGAAGAAATTAAATCCATCATTGAAGAAAATGAAAACTTATACATTCAACGCAATAATACGCCGGCACATATCAATCTGTCAGCAAATGTGAAAGAACAAGGCGTCATTTTTACGGATATTTTAACAGCGGCTCGTGACCATGCTGAGCTCGTGCAAAAATATTTCATGAAAGACGGCGTTAAGATAGATGAACATCGTTTAACGGCACTTCATGCTGCATTAGTTAATGGAGGAGCATTCCTTTATGTTCCGAAAAATGTAGAAATCAAAGAGCCGATCCAATCGGTATTCCTATTGGATAATCCAGATGCTACACTTTTCAACCATGTCCTGATCGTAGCGGAAGATAATAGCTCTGTCACATATGTAGAGAACTACTTCTCAAGCGTTGAGTCTAACGAAGGTGTTGCCAACATCGTAACGGAAGTATTTGCAAATGCGAATGCCAAAGTGGAGTACGGAGCGGTCGATACCCTTTCTAAAGGCTTCACGACATACGTTAACCGCCGTGGAGTGGCAGGACGTGACGCTCGTATTGAGTGGGCACTTGGCCTGATGAACGATGGAAATACGATTTCAGATAATACAACATATCTAATGGGCGATGGCTCTCACGGTGATACTAAATCCGTTGTAGTCGGACGCGGGGAACAAAAACAGAACTTTACGACAGCGATCATTCATTATGGCAAACGCTCTGAGGGCTATATCCTTAAGCACGGTGTCATGAAAGAATCCGCATCCTCCATTTTTAATGGAATCGGAAAAATAGAGCATGGCGCTACAAAGTCTAATGCCGAACAAGAATCTCGCGTATTGATGTTAAGTGAAAAAGCGCGCGGGGACGCCAATCCAATCCTCTTGATTGATGAAGATGATGTAACGGCTGGCCATGCTGCTTCCGTCGGTCGTGTCGACCCGCTTCAACTGTATTATTTAATGAGCCGTGGTATTACTAAGAAAGAAGCAGAAAGACTTGTCATTCACGGATTCTTGGCCCCTGTTGTTAACCAGCTTCCAATTGAGGGAGTTAAAAAACAATTAGTAGCGGTCATTGAAAGGAAAGTACAGTAATGAACCCATACGAAATTCGTAAGCTTTTTCCGATATTAGATCAAGAAGTCAATGGTCAGCCATTAGTTTATTTAGATAGTGCTGCAACCTCTCAAAAACCGGCTGCAGTGATTGAAGCGATTGAGCAATATTACCGCGGATACAACTCGAATGTTCACCGCGGGGTGCATACACTTGGAACAAAAGCTACGGATGCGTATGAAGGTGCACGTGAAAAGGTACGTAAATTCATTAATGCTTCTTCTACAGAAGAAATCATCTTTACAAGAGGCACAACGACTTCTTTAAATACTGTAGCAAGAAGTTACGGTGGTGCAAATATTAAAGAGGGTGACGAAATCGTCATCTCCTACATGGAGCATCACAGTAATATCATTCCGTGGCAGCAGCTTGCCAAAGAAAAAGGCGCTGTACTGAAGTATATTCCGCTTCAAGAGGATTGCACGATTTCCCTTGAGGATGTTAGGGCAACAATTACGGACGCAACGAAAATCGTTTCCATCATGCAGGTTTCGAATGTGCTTGGTGTTATCAATCCTGTGAAGGAAATCGCGAAAATTGCCCATGAACACGGTGCTGTAATGGTAGTCGACGGGGCGCAAAGCACGCCGCACCTAAAAGTGGATGTCCGTGATCTGGATTGTGATTTCTTTGCCTTCTCAGGACATAAAATGGTCGGTCCAACAGGTATCGGCGTATTATATGGCAAAAAAGAACTTCTGGAAAAAATGGAGCCGATTGAATTCGGCGGAGAGATGATCGATTTTGTAGGTTTGCATGAGTCTACATGGAAAGAACTCCCGTGGAAATTCGAAGGCGGTACCCCAATCATTGCCGGCGCCATCGGCCTTGGTGCTGCAATTGATTTCTTGGAAGAAATCGGCTTGGATAATATTGAACGGCATGAACATAAGCTCGCCGCTTATGCAATGGAAAAAATGTCAGCAGTCGAAGGGCTGACCATATTCGGACCTAAAGATGCAGAAAAGCGTGCGGGTGTAATAACCTTTAATATTAATGACGTACATCCACATGATGTCGCTACCGTTCTTGATGCAGATGGAATTGCTGTCCGTGCCGGTCATCATTGCGCACAGCCATTAATGAAATGGCTTGACGTATCATCGACGGCAAGAGCAAGTTTCTATCTATATAACACGGAAGAAGATATTGATAAGCTCGTATCCGGGCTTGTTAAAACGAAGGAGTATTTCAGTAATGTCTTTTGATAACCTAGATACACTTTACCGACAAGTCATTATGGATCACTATAAGAAACCGCGTAATAAGGGCATGCTAGAGGATGGCAGCATGACAATCGATATGAATAATCCAACTTGCGGCGATCGGATTCGTTTAACGATGAAGATTGAAGATGGCAAGGTCAGCGATGTTAAATTCGATGGTGATGGTTGTTCGATATCCATGAGTTCGGCTTCCATGATGACTCAAGCCATTAAGGGCAAAGACGTGGATACTGCCCTAGCGTTATCCGAGACTTTTTCCTTAATGATTCAGGGAAAAGAATACGACGATGAGATGGACCTTGGGGATATTGAAGCCCTTCAAGGTGTTTCTAAATTCCCAGCCCGAATCAAGTGTGCTACCTTAGCTTGGAAAGCCATGGAAAAGGGATTGAAGGAATAATTAAATAAAAATGAGCTGTTGTAATTCAGCCATTTGAAATGGAGGAATACGAGCTATGGCAAAGAAAATGCCTGAAATCGGCGATTATAAATATGGCTTTGCGGATAAAGATGTTTCCATCTTCCGTTCAAAGCGTGGTCTGACAAAAGAAATCGTGGAAGAAATTTCTCGAATGAAGGATGAACCGCAATGGATGCTTGATTTCCGTTTGAAATCATTGGAGCATTTTTACAACATGCCAATGCCTCAATGGGGCGGCGACATGCAGAGCCTGAATTTTGATGAAATCACATACTATGTTAAGCCATCAGAGAAATCAGAGAAGTCTTGGGACGAAGTTCCTGAAGAAATCAAACAGACTTTTGATAAATTAGGAATTCCTGAAGCCGAACAAAAATATCTTGCCGGCGTATCTGCTCAATACGAATCAGAAGTGGTTTACCACAGCATGAAAGTAGAATTGGAAGACTTGGGTATCGTGTTTAAAGATACGGACTCGGCACTTCGTGAAAATGAGGATATCTTCCGTGAGCACTTTGGAAAAACGATCCCGCCCACTGACAATAAATTCTCTGCATTGAACTCGGCAGTTTGGTCAGGCGGATCTTTCATCTATGTACCAAAAGGCGTTAAAGTGGATACTCCGCTTCAAGCTTATTTCCGGATTAACTCTGAAAACATGGGGCAATTCGAACGTACGTTAATCGTTGTTGATGAAGGCGCATCCGTTCACTATGTAGAAGGTTGTACAGCTCCTGTTTATACAACTAACTCCCTTCATAGTGCGGTTGTTGAAATCGTCATCAAGAAAGATGCTTACTGCCGTTACACGACGATCCAAAACTGGGCAAATAACGTGTTTAACCTGGTTACGAAACGTGCGGTTTGTGACGCTAACGCAACAATGGAATGGATCGATGGTAACATCGGTTCCAAATTGACAATGAAATATCCTGCTGTCATCTTAAAAGGTGAAGGTGCTCGCGGTATGACATTATCGATTGCCATTGCCGGCAAAGGCCAACACCAAGATGCTGGAGCAAAAATGATTCACCTAGCGCCAAATACATCTTCAACTATCGTATCAAAATCAATTTCTAAACAGGGCGGTAAAGTAACATACCGTGGTATCGTTCATTTCGGACGTAAAGCGGATGGAGCTCGGTCCAACATTGAATGTGATACATTAATCATGGATAATCAGTCTACATCTGATACGATCCCTTACAATGAAATCTTGAATGATAACATTTCCCTTGAACACGAAGCGAAGGTTTCCAAAGTATCTGAAGAACAATTGTTCTACTTGATGAGCCGCGGAATTTCTGAGCAAGAAGCAACGGAAATGATCGTAATGGGCTTCATCGAACCATTTACAAAAGAACTTCCTATGGAATATGCGGTTGAAATGAACCGTCTGATCAAGTTCGAAATGGAAGGCTCCATCGGATAATAACCGACTGGCCTGCCTGTGAGGCGATTTAGGATAACCATTCATACAAAAGCCTGCCGGGTCTGACTGGCAGGCTTTTTGTTTTGATATTCACACCCTTATAACAAAGATTGGATATGTCTCAATAAGGGTAAAAAATAATAAAAGAAGAAGTCCAGTAATTGGGGCCTGTCCCAAAGGAGTGATGATGCAGATGATTTATGTTGGTGTGACCGGTTGGGGTGATCATGATAGTTTGTATCATGGCGGTGTGTCCCAGCGTGATAAACTCAAAGAGTACGGTGCTCATTTTCCCGTTGTGGAGGTGGATGCCTCATTCTATGCAGTCCAGCCAAAGAGGAACAGTGAAAAGTGGGTATCCGAGACGCCAGCATCATTCCAGTTTGTCGTTAAAGCCTATCAAGGGATGACAGGACATCAGCGTGGGGAAATCCCATTTGAAAGTAAGAAGGAAATGTTCAAGGCATTTTGCGACTCTCTGGAAGCTTATCAGAAGTCCGGCAAGCTCGCGATGGTCTTATTTCAGTTTCCGCCATGGTTTGATTGTAAACGGGAAAATGTGAATTACTTGCGATGGTGCAAAGCTGAAATGGGCGATATTCCAGCTGCCATTGAATTTCGGAATCAAAGCTGGTACAGGCCCAATGTATTCCAGCAAACTTTGGACTTTATCGAAAAGGAAGGCTGGATCCATACTGTATGCGATGAGCCGCAGGCTGGAGAGGGATCCATTCCTGTCGTTCTGCATGCCGCCGATAAAGATAAAACCCTGATACGCTTTCATGGCCGTAACCTGCATGGTTGGCAAAGGCCTTCTTCGGGTGATAATTGGCGTGAGGTCAGGTACTTATATAGATATAATCATCAGGAATTGACAGAATGGGTGGAGAAAATCAGGAAATTGGAAAAAGAATCCAAAGAGTTATATGTCCTGTTCAATAATAACTCAGGAGGAGATGCCGCTGATAATGCCAAACAAATGATCGAATTGCTTGGTATAGAATATGAAGGGCTGGCTCCTAAGCAGCTTGGTTTGTTTTAAGGGGAATTATATAATTAATAAAGAGATGATGTGACAAGCTAGAGAGGTAATATCCTCACAAACAGGTAAAGGCGGATTTCTTCATGGTATGGTTAGTATTAATTGGTATTGGATTATTAGCGGGAGCAATCGGCGCTCTTGTCGGTCTGGGCGGCGGCATCATCATTGTGCCTTCTCTTTTATATTTAGGTACATCTACGAATATTATTGATGAGCTGACTCCTCAGGTCGCTGTAGGTGTTTCAACCGTAATCATGATTTTTACCGGCTTATCTTCTACTTTATCTTATTTAAAACATAAGGTGGTGGATTATAAGGCCGGCTTAACCTTTTTTATTGGCAGTGCACCTGGTGGAATAATAGGGGCTTATGTGAATAAAAACCTTAACGCCGAAGCTTTTTCATTGTACTTTGGAATTTTCATGGTTTTCATGGCTATCGTGTTATTAGTGAAAAATCGTTTGAAGCCAATGCTTTTCAAGCCTGGAAAAGGGAAAATAGTGAAGACGTATAAAACGGAAAATGGGCATTCATTTTCCTATGGTTACCACCCCCTGTTAGCTGTATTGATTTCTTTTGTCGTGGGATTCAGCTCCGGGTTATTTGGAATTGGCGGTGGGGCCTTAATGGTTCCCGTTATGATGCTTCTATTCTTCTTCCCTCCGCATATGGCTGTAGCGACTTCGATGTTCATGGTATTTCTATCTTCCATCACTAATTCGATTACGCATATTTCCCTTGGAAATGTAAATTGGCCATATGCTTTTGCCCTGATTCCGGGTGCTTGGTTCGGTGCTAAATTGGGCGCATTCATCAATACGCGCTTAAAGAGTGCGTCGCTGGAAAATATGTTGAAAATAGTGCTGATAATCATTGGTTTACGTCTTATATATCAAGGTATTACAGGATAAACGAGGAGGAGAAATGATGTCAGAAATCATTCATTTGTATCACACCAATGATCTCCATAGTCATTTTGAGAATTGGCCTCGTATTGATAAGTTTCTTAAAGAAAGAAGACAACTTCATCAAGAAACGGGAGAAGAAGCGATCATACTGGATATAGGCGATCATGTGGACCGCTGGCATCCATATACAGAAGGTACGTTGGGTAAAGGAAATATTGAATTGCTTAATGAAGCGGGCTACCAATATGTGACCATCGGCAATAATGAAGGGATCACTCTACCTCATGATGCATTAGACTCCTTATATGATCATGCAAAGTTCAAGGTCTTGGCAGCCAATATTTATTACGGTGATTATGAAAGGCCGGAATGGGCGCTGCCATATTGGATACATACGACGGTAAAAGGCACCAAAATTGCCATGATAGGTTTGACAGCCTTTTTTCAAAAGTTTTATTCTGCGATGGGCTGGGAAATAACAGAACCATTCGTGGAGTTAAAGGCACAGCTCGAAAAGGTCAAAACAGAGGCGGATGTAATCATTATCCTTTCCCACCTGGGCATCCATGATGATGAGAGGATGGCAGAGGATTTTCCGGAGATTGACATCATACTTGGCGCGCATACCCACCACATCCTCCACCAAGGTAAATTGATCAATGATACACTCCTTTGCGGTGCAGGAAAATATGGTTTCTATGTTGGACAGGTGGAAATGACCGTCAATCAGGAAAAGAAAGTTAGCCATAAGCGTGCCATTCTTTATGATACCAATGACTTTTTGGAATTGGAGAATGAACGGTCATGGATTGAAGAGATATACCAGGCCGGAGGGGAAACGCTAAAACAGGTTGCAGTGGATTTACCCGAAGCACTGGATAATGATTGGTTCAAAGGAAGTCCTTTGACTGAACTCCTTGGGGATGCCCTAAGGGAGTGGACTCAGGCGGATTGTTCCTTTTTGAATGCCGGTCTTCTGCTCGAAGGGCTGCCAAAGGGACCTGTCACAAAAGGGGATATTCACAGGATCTGTCCACATCCTATCAATCCTTGCGTCGTTGAAGTTAATGGGAATGAATTAAAGGAAATCTTAATGCAATCGAGAAATGAGGAGTGGCCTCATATTCAGGTGAAAGGTTTCGGTTTCCGCGGAAATATCATGGGAGTCATGCATTATGATCAAATTGAATTTAATGAAATGGAGAATGGAATCGTAAAAGGGATACTTATAAAAGGGGAGAAACTGCAGACGGATAAGTCCTATAAACTTGCGATACCTGATATGTTCACGTTTGGGCACTTCTTTCCAAGTATCCAGCGCTCCAATCGCAAGGAATACTTACTACCGGAATTCTTACGGGATATCCTTTTATGGAAGCTGAAAAAAATATACACAAACACCAAACTCTAAATCACGGTTTCGCCCTTTTTTTCATAAAGTATCGGGAAGAGAGGGGCGAAACCAATTGATTAACATGATACCAATAATTCTTGATAATCATACATTCCTAGCCATTTCTGTCCGACTTCCCAAAACGAATTTACTTGCTGTCGCGTCCGAAAAAGGGTATATAATGTGCGGTGCGTTAGATGTTGGACTGCTGAATGATAAATTGAGAGATCGTAAAATCCTTGCAGGAAGGGCCACAGGAGTTAAATCGATTGAAGAACTATTGGAAGCGCCGCTTGAATCAGTTACCTGGGAGGCTGTGGAAAAGGGCATTCATCCAGGAATGATTGGTAAAGAGGCATTAATCAAAATGATTTGAAAAGGGGGGCTTTCTTTTTTCCAGAAGGGGGCCTTATTTTTTTTATCAAAGGAAATGCTGATATTTTTTCAATATGCGTTCAAACAGATTCTTTTATCAAAATATTTTCCGATAATCCTAATAAAGGAAAGAAACGGTTTGATTTATAAATGTTGAGTGGGGAAATGGAGTACAAGTATGAGGCTAGCTATTACAGAGTCCCTAAGAGCTGGAGCAAGGCTCCGTAAAAACATCTATAATGAGCGGGGCCATATCCTATTGTGCGAGGGTCTTACATTAACGTAGAAAATGATCAATCGACTGGTGTCCCTTAATATTCCCTTTGTTTACATTCAAGATTCCAGGACGGATGACATTATTCCCAAGCCCTCAGTGTCAGGGAAACTACGAAGAGAACCCATTAATACGATTGAAACCACTTTCCTGGACATGAAAAACAAATTGAACCTTACTGGGTCATTCACGTCAAGTTCACTCAAATAGTTTGGAACATCATGGGCGAGCTGAAAAGGAATAGAGAGTTAATGACTTTATTGGCTGACGTTTATACATACGATGACTATATCTTTACTCATTCCTTCAATGTGTCCTTATATACCCTGGCAATCGGGATGGAATTGAATATCAATGATAGGAATCTCGAAATTCTTGGGCCGGGAGCGATGTTACATGATGTCGGCAAAATGCTCGTGCCTTTGGAAATCCTCCATAAACCCGGTAAGCTGACGGAAAGTGAGTTTGAACAAATCCAAAAAAATGGCCGATTATGGATTCCATCTAATCAAAAATGTTCATACCGTTTCCCTTTTAGTTGCGAATTGTGCCTATCAGCACCATAAACGGTTAGATGGTTCTGGATATCCCCGTGGGATAAAAGGGGATGAAATCCATTATTCCGGCAAGATCATTGCCGTTGCCGATGTGTTTGATGCCGTGACTTCCAACCGGGTTTACCGTAAGGCCATGCTGCCGCATCAGGGATTGGAAGTCCTTTATGCCGGAGTCGGGAAAAAGTTCGACAATACGATCAACGAGGCTTTCCGCCGGTCGGTTGCCATTTATCCTAATGAACTATCCGTTGAATTGAATGATGGAAGGAAAGGGGTAGTATCCGCTCAGAACGAGGGGATAGGAGACCGCCCCATGATAAGGATTCTTGAAGAAGATGGGGAGCAAATCAAGGAGCAGTATGAAGTGGACTTGAATACAAACCTGCATTTGCTTATCATGAAATGTCTCAATATACAAGAACCAGCCTAACCTCAAGGATAAGCTGGTTTTTTCATTCCTTGTTTTCCTTCATGATGGGAGGTGCCACCGAACTGTTTCCGTTACTAAAATAACTTGGAACATCACCTTCGATCAGCAGGCTTCCGACTGTCACTTCCTGACTCACCTTGGTCTCCTTTGTGAAAGAGGGGATGACGATTTGAATATTGACATCAAAATCCACAATCAATTCATAATAAACATTATTGATGCCTGCGTTTGTCAGTTTTGTCCTCAAATCCGATTCAACATTTCCGATGACCGACATTTTCACTGGGATTTCAGGTCCGTAATTGGAAAGAAGGTTATTCCCGGTTACGACACCAAATGGTATATAATAGACCACACTTTTATATTGTTCATCATTTATTTTGGCTGAACCTGTTTTAAAAGGGTTTCCCTGTTTGATGCCAAGCTTTTTTTGAATATCATTCGTAATGTTAGCACGCAATTCACTGTATATGACCGGATTGAAGCTATAGGAAGAACTGGAGTCCTTATCACCCTTGTTATTGGTGATGATTTTGTTCATATCAATCTTCGCTATATTCTCATCAACTGATTCATGAATCGTTTCCGTTGCAATCCGTTTGATTTCATATTCGGCTACACTCATGATCACGGGTTCGATTGATTTGTCCACGTACCAAAGGGTCATGATGCTTGATATGATAAACAGGATAAATGAATAGAGAAATACTTTTCGGGTGGGAAGAGGCCCCTTTTTTCGGAATTTCTTCGTTCGAAATCTTTTTCGGAACACGCTTTAGCCCCCTTTACTAATAACTATGCATTAAGTTCAGGGGTTTATGTTCGAATCAAAAAAAAGCAGCGTAAAATTCACGCCGCTCACTTTTGCTTTTTAGCCAGATCTTTCCTTTCCCACATTCTTAAATAGGGGTAAGGGTCAAAGCTCCATTCTGTAATTCCGTTGTCTTTGTACATTCCGTAATGAAGATGGGGAGGGAATTTTCCGGAAGTTCCTGGAGGGCCGTAACCTGTACTGCCGACACCTCCGATGACTTGTCCGGGCTCGACGATTTGTCCGACTTTCAACCCTTTGGCAAAGCCGCTTAAATGAGCAAAGTAATGATAGGTATTATTTAAATCCCGTATCCCAATCCGCCAACCGCCGAATTTATTCCAGCCTTTCATTTCGATGATTCCATAGCTCGTGGAACGAACGGGAAGGCTATAATCCGCAAAAATATCAGTGCCCTCATGGATTCTCCTTCCGCCCCATCCGCGAGCGCTTCCCCATGTATTTAAGTACGTATAATGAGTTCGTACTGGAACCGGAAAGGCCTTTTCATGTAGATCCAACCGGCCATATTTTTTATAAATCTCGGCATTGCCGATAATGATGCTGACGGCTTTATCTCGTTTATAATAATCCCACAAGCCGATCCGGATATTATCTTCATCAGCACCATAAGATTGGAGATGCTTCGAAAAAGCATACAATCGATCTGTATCATTAGTGATATCAGCTTTGCCATCACCATTTCCATCCTGGCCCAACCCATCAAAAAATGTGATCGTGAGCGGGTTCACGTCGTTTAAGTCAGGATTGAGGGCCCCGCTCCACTTTGAAGGCTCGATGTGGATGCCTATCAAACCCTTTGCCGGCTCTAAATCCCTTCGTGCAGCCCTGAGGCTGTGCTCATATTGATCAACTCCAGCAAGGTAATACCAGGGGATTTGGATGGTGGCCTCCATATTTTTATATAGCTCCATTCTCCCGGCATATACATCTGGGGTATCGGCAGCAATAGCCGCTTGGCCTGGTGCATTCAAAATAAACAAACAAGTTATGGTAAGAAGGAATAATTTTTTCAACGGGGCAGGCTCCTTTCATGACATTTTCCGTATTTAAAAGACATCAGTCCATCCATCTTTTATAGTTTTGCTGATTTAGCTATAAACATGAAAAATAAATAATGGGAAACCAACTATAACTTGTATAAATGCTTTTTTATTGTTAAAGTAGGGTGTGTTAATTTCTATAGAATGGAGTGGCATTTTCATGTCTTCTACAAATAAAGAAATTCTTCGTAAACCAGATTGGTTGAAAATAAAGCTTAATACTAACGAAAATTACCTCGGTTTAAAAAATATGATGCGCGAGAAAAATCTTCATACTGTCTGTGAAGAGGCAAAATGTCCGAATATTCATGAATGCTGGGCAGTGAGAAGGACGGCTACTTTCATGATCTTAGGTGAAATCTGTACAAGGGCTTGCCGTTTTTGTGCTGTTACAACCGGACGTCCGAATGAATTGGATTGGGCTGAACCGGAGCGTGTTGCCGATTCCGTTGTTTTGATGAATTTAAAGCATGTCGTCATTACAGCTGTTGCCCGTGATGATTTAAAGGATGGAGGCGCTGAAGTTTTTGCTGAAACGGTCCGTGCCATCCGACGCAAAAATCCATTTACATCAATCGAAGTATTACCGTCTGATATGGGCGGGGTGTTTGAAAATATCAAGACTTTGATGGATGCTAAACCAGATATCCTGAACCATAATATAGAGACTGTCAGAAGTTTATCCGACCGTGTACGGGCTCAGGCCAAGTACGAACGTTCATTGGAGCTTTTAAGAAGAGCCAAGGAACTGTATCCGGAAATCCCGACAAAGTCCAGTTTAATGGTAGGTTTGGGTGAAACTCGGGAGGAAATCCTTGAGACCATGGATGACCTACGGGCTAATAATGTGGATATCATGACGATCGGCCAGTATTTGCAGCCGACTAAAAAGCATTTAAAGGTGCTGAAATACTATACGCCTGAGGAGTTTGCCGAGCTGAAGGAACGTGCGTTGGAAAAAGGCTTCAGCCATTGTGAATCCGGCCCGCTTGTCCGTTCATCCTACCATGCGGATGAACAGGTTAATGCTGCGGCAAAAAATAAGCAAAACAAAGGTGAAAAATTATTGAAATAGAGTGAAATAAAGGACCGAAAAATTCGGTCCTTTTTTATTAACGGTTATCCATTTTTTGATGGATGTTATCGTGATGATCTCTTTTATCGTTAACCATTTCCCCGTTTTCATTTTCTTCGTCACTCATTTTGTACCCTTGAGGCGATTTCAGCATTCTTTTGATGGTTTGTTCGATCGTATAGTCTATCCCTTTGCTGCCTGATTTCAATGTAGAGAAGTTCTCGACATCTTGGGCAAGGGTTTGATAATCATCACTGACGTAGACATGATAGTAGCGAGGCACGACGGACATGGCAGTGCGTTTGACTTGGTCTGCGGTTTCCGTCCGATCCTTGGCATTGGTATCATATACGACAAGCACTTCCTCATCAGTAACGAGGGTAGCGGCATCATTGACATTTGGAATCTGAACACTCAGTTTAGTTATGACATCAGAAAGTTGTTCACGGTCAATGGAAGCAGCTTTGTTGGAAATGTTACGGCCATCAATGGTTGCACTATTAGTGCGGGTAAAACCGAAATCATCACTTTTATTGTCATTATTACGATAATCCTCATCATAATATTGAGTTGGATTATTTACGTTTGTTGGGTTACCGGGATGGTTTTTTGCACCCATCCCCTGATCTTTTGCTTTATCAGCACATCCGGTTAGTGCAATAATCGAGCTTAAACCTATCGTTATTATTGTTTTTTTCATCAATAACACCCCCGTAACTTTAGGATGAACATATTTCTCTATTTTTCGCTTAGTAATTGATGGGGAATCAGTTATAATTTAAAGAAGGAATGTATATATGAGAGGTGAAAACAATGATTAACATCAATAACATGACCTATGAAATAATTGAGAATGAAAGGGAAGGCTATAACGAAGAAGCGTTTAAGGCCAGATACAGTGAGATTTTAACGAAGTATGATTATATAGTAGGGGATTGGGGTTACGGGCAATTGAGGCTGCGTGGATTTTTTGATGATAATAATCAGAAAGCGACCTTTGATACGAAAATAAGCACGCTTAGTGAATATTTATATGAATACTGCAATTTTGGCTGTCCTTATTTCGTCGTGAAGAAAATAAAGAAATAAAAAGGCCAGAATTCACTCTGGCCTTCCGTGTTAAGAGCTACCATATCCTTTATATGGAGGCTGTTCATCTTTTTCTGAATCATCATGTGTCGGATGAGCACCAGGATATTGTCGAGGTAAATCTTCGTGCAACGATTTATTTTCATAATTAAAGGCACTTTGATATCGTTGCCCTTCCTGCCACGGGGTGTTTTTATTCTGAACTGGTGCATCTTTTGCTATGGCTGATCCAAAAGGTCCTTCGGGAAATTCTTCAGGAATTAAATAATCCCTCTGTTTTTCGACATTGGAAAAATCGTGATATTCTTCTTTGTCCAAGATAATCCCCCCTCATGTAATCGATCTTACATTCAGTAGGTTTCCCGTTTAAGATAAAAAACTTCAGCACTCAGACGATTTCCATTAAAAAGTGACGCAGTTCTTCGGCTTCCGCTTCTGATAACTGAAAGGCATGCTCAAGATAGCCTTCCTCTTCTAAATCATCAGGCCCAATAATCGCGAAACGGTTACTCTGCATATTTAAAACAAGCTTCTTTCCATAAAAACGATCGGTAGTCGTAATGGCCAAATCGAATCTTGATTCCTCTCCCATGAAGCTTATGAACCGGGTTTTTGAATCAACGACGTCATTGTATAAATAAAAACGATCTTCCATAGTATCATTCCCTTCTTAACTTCACATTTGTAGTTCCATCATAACAAAGTGACTTCAATAGGGGAACAGACATTTTACGGGGCCTCTGCCTGAGAACCTCGTCGCTCCTCATGATGCTCCGGCAATCATTAGCGTTCATCGATTAAATGAAAATGGTAAGAATATAAATGGGATCGTGAATTGGATTTCTTGGAGTTGCTGTCGGGAAATGCACCTATAGAAAATGGCAATGTGTAACACACCCGCTTCTGTTAGTTATTGGATGGTACAATGGTTGTGGTTGAAGGAATTGAGAGAAAGGGAGAAGCTATGGTATTATCAAGGAATAAGGTTGGTTCGGCACAGGGTTTTAACTATGCCGCTTATTCAACCAATGATTCCCTATATCATCTTAGATCAGAAAGGATCTGGAAAAAAATGTACTTTGTAGACCGCCAAAAGATTGAACAAATATTAGGTTTTCTTGAAAAGCAGCTTGGACTTTTTGAAGGGCATGATAATTGGGATGGAGATCTTTCGGAACTTATCGCTGAAAGGCTCATACAAACTTCCATCGATTCCGTGTTGGACGTAGGAAATGCGGTAATTGATGGTTTTATTATGCGTGATCCAGGAAGTTATGAAGATATTATCGATATCCTTCAAGATGAAAAAGTCATTTCTGAAGAAAAAGCGATACAATTCAAAAAGGTCTTGCCACTAAGGAAAATGTTGGTTCAAGACTTCATTGAAGTGAATCACACAGAACTGCATGCCGTATTTTCGGAAAATATCGAGGCATTCAAGCAATTCCCGGATTTGGTGAGGAACTATTTAACAAATGAATTGGGACCTGTATCAGCTTTTAAAAACTAGCAGCGTTAGGAAGGCGAATTCAAATGAAGTCGTATAAAGGATATTTAATTGACTTGGATGGCACCATGTATCGCGGAACTGAACAAATTGCGGAAGCGGCAGGGTTTATTAATGACTTAAGGAAAAGGGATATCCCTTATTTATTCGTCACCAATAATTCATCTCGGACTCCGGCACAGGTGGCGGATAAATTGAGAAGCATCGGCATATCGACGGAAGATGACCAGGTTTTCACGACAAGCATGGCCACTGCCAATTACATAGCTGAACAAAAGAAAGATGCATCGGTTTATGTGGTAGGTGAAGAAGGCATCATAGAGGCTCTTAAGGAAAAAGGAATGAAGCTTGAGGAAGAGCATCCAGACTTTCTGGTAATGGGCATCGACCGCGGGGTCAATTATGAAAAGTTGTCAAAAGCCTGTCTTGCTGTAAGAAACGGAGCTGTTTTCATTTCGACCAATGGTGATATTGCCATTCCCACTGAGCAAGGCCTTTTACCGGGGAATGGTGCCTTGACCTCCGTAGTTTCCGTTTCGACCCAGGTACAGCCGATTTTCATTGGAAAACCTGAATCCGTCATAGTGGAGCAAGCTCTAAGAGTATTAGGGGTACCTAAAGAAGAGACAATCATGGTTGGAGATAACTATGATACAGATATCCTTGCCGGCATCAATGCAGGGATCGATACACTGCTTGTACATACTGGCGTAACGACAAAAGAACGCTTAAAGCAATATAAGGAGCAGCCGACGCATGTGGTGGACACCCTCGACTTATGGCGCTTCGAATGAAAAAAACCAGGCCTGCGAATGCAGCCCTGGTTTTTTTATGTCGTGAATATCATATGTTTACTATTCCGCATTTTCGGTTCTATGGGCAAGCCGGCTTGAAGCTGCAGCTGCAATTGCCCCAACGATATCATCTAAAAAGGTGTTCACCTTACCCGTGCTTTTATCGTTTAAATATTTTAAGATACCCGGCTTTTGTTTATCGATGAAACCATAATTGGTAAAGCCGATGGATCCATAAACATTCACAATTGAAAAAGCCAATATTTCATCGACCCCATATAGGCCTTCATCTATTTCAATGATGCTCTGCAAAGGCTCCTCGAGCAGTTTTTTCTCAGCTAGAATATCCAACTGAATGCCGGTAAGGATGGCATTTTGGACCTCGCGTTTTGAAAGGACCCGTTCGACATTGTGAAGGCAATCGGACATTTGGAGATTTTCATGGTAGCCAGATTGCAAATACATGACAAGCTCAGCGATATCCTCCAATTTCACTCCTCGTTCGATTAGCCATTTTCGAGCCGTTTTCTCAGACATTGATTGTTCAATATTAGCCATGTCATCACCCATTTCTCTATATTAAGTTCTAATGCACGTAGTTTGATTTGATTAAACGTTTTGATTGGAATTTCTAATAAGGTTTCGATAATCATTCAGAAAACGGGTTATTCCACATATATATAAGTTTATGATGTCCAATATTTCTATTATATCCATTTGATGAAGGGGGCCATTCCATGATAGAAGAAATCATTTTTAATAATTATGGTATACAGGTGGAGCTTGAAGAAGCCAATGTCAGGTTTCCAAGCTTCCGTTCAGGGAATATGGTGTACAGTATCGTTCCCATTGAAAATATGGAGCAGGAGGAATTAGTGGAACGTTATAAAATGTCTCAACATCTGATTTCACAAGGTGATCGTCACGTATCCGCCTTTGTCCTTGCCAATCATGGAAGCTATGTTTCGGAAGCGGATGAACAATTATTCATCCTTCTTGCCAATCAAGCATTGGAAGGTCCGAAAAATTTCAACCCAGGAAGACGTCTGGCAAGATTCCATCAGCGTGGGAGAACGATTAATGATACGATTCGAACATGTTCAAGGATCGGTAAATGGAAAGAACTCTGGGAACAAAGGATCGATCAGTTAGAAAAGATTTGGCGGGATAAGCTCAACGCCCATCCTGATAACCAGTTTGAAAAATTATTTATTGAAACCTTTCCCTATTATATGGTCCTAGGTGAAAATGCGATTCAATATTTAGTCGACACGGAAATCGATGATACCCCACAAATTGTCGATAGTGGAACGGTATGTTATGAACGTTTTTTACATGATACCTGGAAAAGCAATAAGTGGATGAAAAATCCGTTCGATTGGGTATTTGACCACGGAACCAGGGATGTCGCGGAATGGGTGAGGGAACATTATTTTCAAAATGTGCATACCCATCAGCGGGGAATTGCCCATTTCTTTCACGAATATCAGTCCATAGAACCGTTCTCCAGCTTTTCGGCCCGGTTATTATATTCGAGGATGCTATTTCCCATTCATTACTTTGAAACTGTGGAAGAGTATTTTTCAAAAACGACGGAATCAAGGTCGAACCAATTGGAGGATAAAATATCTTCGATCACGAAATCCTCCCAACAATATGAGTCCTTCCTCAAACATTTTTATGAATTGGCAGAGGTCCCTGCCAAGCAATATGATTTGCCTAAAATTGACTGGATTTAGATAAAAACAGGAAAGAAATATGATTCATCCTTACTTACTATGTTATGATGATAACAAGATTTTTTAGAATAATTAGATATTTAATCACTACGGAAGGATGGGACCATGAAAAGATTGATGATGGCCGCCCTTATAGCCCTTTTAATCTTCCAAACGGCAAATCTTGCGAAAGCTGAAACGAAAACAGGCTGCGAAGCAACTCAATTCAAGATTGTCATGAAGTCTGAAGCGGATGTGAAAGAAAAGGCGTCGGCTGCAAGTAAAACGTTAAAAACCTATAAGAAAAATAAAGAATTATCGGCAAGTGGAAGAACTGGAAGCTGGTATAAGGTCTGTCACTCAAATAAGACCGCATATATCAATATGGCAGATGCAAAAGAGGTTTTCAGTTCCGGTGAAAAAGCCATTTTGAAGAAATTCGATGGGAGAAAAGGCGTTAACCAAGTTGTATCTGTGACAGGTAAAGCGATGAGTGATACGAAGGTCACGATCCAAACTTATGAGAAGAAACAAGGGGAATGGCGCCGGGCATTGAAGAAGATGGAGGGTGTCATTGGGAAGAACGGCTTCACGAAGAGCAAAAAAGAGGGGGATGGGAAATCCCCGGTCGGGATTTATTCATTTGGTACGGCCTTTGGAAGCGAAACGAAGCCGGCGGGAGTGAAAATGAGTTATAAGAAAACGACCAATTATGACTACTGGATTGATGATCAGACATCCACGGATTATAACAAGTGGAAAACCTATAAAGGAAATCCTGCAGGTAAATGGAAGTCTTTCGAAAGGATGAATCATGAACTCTATAAGTATGGGGCAGTCATCAATTATAATACGAATCCCATCGTAAAAGGAAAAGGAAGTGCAATCTTTCTTCATATATGGAGAGGGAGTACAAAACCGACGGCTGGATGTACAGCCACGGCCGAAAAGAATGTCGTCAGTTTACTGAAATGGATGGATCCCGTGCAAAAGCCACATATTGTAATGGGGACAAATGATTCATTGAAGAGCGTTAAGTAATAATGACCAAAATGGTTTCCCATAAAAAATTTAGCTTTACCCGTTCTTACTCGTTCAAGGGATGGACGAAAAAAGTTCGTGCATCCATCTTTTCTAACTATTGATAATTATATGAATTAAACTTATAATGTCTACTATACAAATACAAACGTCTTCTTCAGGCAAACAGTTTTTAAGGGGGAACCAAAATATGAAAGCCATCTCGATCGGTTTATTGGGGTTAGGTACAGTTGGATCAGGAGTCGTACAAATCATTGAAAGCCATCAGGACAAGCTCATGCACCAAGTGGGCTGTTCCATATCCGTTAAGAAGATACTAGTCAAAGACACGACGAAGGAGAGGCTTGTCGAGATCGATAAAGGTATGTTAACTGACAATCCTGAGGATATCCTTTCGAATCCCGAGATTGATGTTGTAATAGAAGTGATGGGTGGAATCGAAGAAACACGCGGTTATCTAATAGAGGCAATAAAGAATAAAAAGCATATCGTTACGGCCAATAAAGACCTAATGGCTTTATATGGACCGGAATTGCTGGAATTGGCCACCGAGAATCAATGTGATTTGTTCTATGAAGCAAGTGTTGCAGGGGGAATTCCGATTTTACGCGGACTTGTGGATGGATTATCTTCTGACCGCATCACGAAAATGATGGGAATCGTCAATGGTACGACAAACTTCATTTTAACGAAAATGAGCAAGGAAGGCAGAGCTTATGATGACGTATTGAAGGAAGCTCAGGAGCTGGGATTTGCTGAAGCCGATCCGACTGCCGATGTAGGCGGTTTGGATGCGGCCCGTAAAATGGCGATCCTTTCCACACTCGGGTTCTCCATGAACATTGGCTTGAATGATGTTGAGGTACAGGGCATTACCGAGATATCCGAAGAGGATTTGAGATATAGTAAGAAGCTTGGTTATACAATGAAATTGATCGGCGTCGCTTCGAGGGCAGGGGATAGAGTCGAGGTAAGTGTCCAGCCTGCACTTCTTCCTGAAGCACATCCGTTAGCATCGGTAAATAATGAGTATAATGCTGTATACGTTTATGGGGAAGCCGTAGGGGAAACGATGTTTTACGGACCGGGGGCTGGCAGTCTTCCTACTGCGACTGCAGTCGTTTCGGATATGGTGACGGTCATCAAGAATATGAGGCTGGGCGTAAATGGCCGCAGTGCCGTTTCACCTCAGTACCCGAAACAATTAAAAGATGCGACTGAGATTTTCGCTAAGTTCTTCATTCGATTACATGTTCAAGATGAAGTTGGCGTTTTAGCCAAAATCACGAATTTATTTGCCGAGCATGGGGTAGGGTTCGATAAAATCCTTCAATTGCCTCTGGATGAAAAGGAATCTTCCGAAATCGTATTGGTTACGCATACTGCCACAAAGGCTGCATTTGAGCAAATAATACAGAAATTAAATGATTACAATATGGTAAGAGAAGTGAAAAGCACATACAGAGTTGAAGGAGAGGACATCAAATGAGCTGGCAAGGACTTATAAGCACGTATAAAGATTTTTTACCCGTTAATGAAAACACACCTGCACTAACCCTTTTGGAGGGGAATACACCTTTAATCAGACTGAATCGATTATCCGAAGAGTGGGGAATCGACTTACATGTAAAATACGAAGGGGCAAATCCAACTGGGTCGTTTAAAGACCGCGGAATGGTCATGGCTGTCGCCAAAGCGATAGAAGAGGGCAGCGACACGATCATCTGTGCTTCCACCGGGAATACATCAGCAGCTGCAGCCGCTTATGCGGCCCGTGCCAACCTGCGCTGTATCGTTGTCATCCCGGAAGGTAAAATAGCCATGGGCAAGCTTGCCCAAGCCGTTATGTATGGAGCGGAAATCATCTCGATCGAAGGGAACTTCGACCAGGCTTTAACAATCGTCCGTTCACTTAGTGAGAGCTCACCGATAACTCTTGTGAATTCGGTCAACCCATACCGGATTGAAGGGCAGAAGACAGCGGCATTCGAAATTTGTGATGCTCTTGGCTCCGCACCGGATATTTTGGCGCTTCCAGTCGGGAATGCGGGTAATATAACTGCTTACTGGAAAGGGTTTAAAGAATATAACGAATCGAAACAAACGGGCCTTCCTGAAATGAGAGGGTTCGAAGCTGAAGGTGCGGCTGCAATTGTCCGGGATAGCATCATTGAAAATCCCGAAACGATTGCAACAGCCATCCGGATTGGAAATCCTGCAAGTTGGAACTTTGCTGTGGAAGCAGCAAATGAATCCAAAGGAAAAATCGATGAGGTGACAGACGAAGAAATTCTGGAAGCCTATCATTTCCTCGCTAAAAAAGAAGGGGTATTTGCAGAGCCGGCATCATGTGCTTCCATTGCAGGTATCTATAAGCAATTAAAAAGCGGTGAAATCAAAAAAGGAAGTAAGATTGTTGCTGTATTGACTGGAAATGGATTGAAAGATCCGAATGTGGCAGTCGATACAAGCACGATTCAACCGACATTGCTGCCAATGGATGAAGAAGTCATTTTAGAACATCTGCAGGGTGTGAAACAGGCATGAGTGCGGAATCAGAGATGTTCTTGATCCGTGTGCCAGCAAGTACGGCCAACTTAGGACCAGGATTCGATTCCATCGGCTTGGCGCTAGGTCTTTACTTGGAAATACACGGATCTTCATCAGATCATTGGGAAGTCGTTCCACTTTCAGAGGAAATGTCTGTTTTTCCAAGGGATGATCGTAATTATATCGTCCAAATTGCCAAGGAAACGGCGGCTTCCTACGGAAAGGAACTATCCCCATGCCGTCTTTTCGTCTCTAGCGAAATTCCACTGGCGCGGGGTCTTGGAAGCAGTGCCTCTGCCATTGTGGCAGGGATTGAATTGGCGAACATCGTTGGTGAACTTCATTTATCCGATGAGGAGAAGAATAGGCATGCTTCCCTCTTTGAAGGGCATCCGGATAATGCGGGGGCATCTGTGTATGGTGGATTGGTTGTGGGCCTTCATACGGAGGAAAGAACGGATGTCGTGTCGTTTCCGATCGAGGGAGTTAAGGTGATTGCTGTCATTCCCGATTTTGAATTGCTTACCGAGGATTCAAGAAATGTCCTTCCGAATTCTCTATCCTATAAAGATGCAATAAACGGAAGTGCAGCCGCAAATGTTTTGCTGGCAGGAGTTCTATCTAAAGATTGGAAGCTTGTAGGTGAAATGATGCAAAGTGATCGTTTCCATCAACCATATAGAGCGGAGTTGGTCCCGCATTTAGAGCTTATAGAAGAAGTTGTCCTCAATGAAGGAGGATTTGGTGCAGCCCTAAGCGGAGCAGGTCCAACTGTTTTGTGCTTGGCATCCGCAGAAGAAAGCGAAAGTCTGCTCACTGGATTGAAGGAAAAATTTCCGGAATATCTTGTGAAAGAATTGGAAATAGATAATGATGGAAGTTATACGGCAATCCTTTCAGAACAGGAAAAAAAGGAATTGAAATTTTTGAAATCGTAAGCCATACTTCATTTACTGTCCATATAAAAAAGCTGACTCGCGTCAAGCCGTATCAATTCATTTGATAGGGCAAAAGCCGAGTCAGCTTTATTTTTTATTACAGTCCAGGAAAAGTTCCGGCCTGCATGAAAAAAGGTTGAACGTTTATTGATGAAGTGATCCTTCATCAATACGCTGCATGTTATTTAAAGGGCTATTAGAAAACTTGTTCAACTTCCACTACACCAGGGACTTCTTCAAGAAGGGCACGCTCAATCCCAGCTTTTAGCGTAATGGTCGAACTAGGACAGCTTCCGCAGGCTCCTAGTAATCGTAATTTTACAATTCCATCTTCTACGTCAACTAGTTCACAGTCACCGCCATCACGAAGAAGAAACGGACGAAGTTTATCTAGGACTTCTTGAACTTGAACTTCCATTGTTTGTTCAGACATTGCAATCGACTCCTTTCCTAATCATATTATAAAGCGAAGGTAGTAAAAAATCCAACTGTAACTTTGCGGAAATATAATCTATATTATTCTGGTATGATGGAAACAGGTGAAGTTTTTAAACATTATTCAAAATGAAGCAAATATACTAAAATGAAGGAGGAAGAGTATGGTAATGAAAGAAATTGAGATAGAAGTGTATGGAGCGGAGCAAATTTGCGCGAGTTGTGTGAATCTCCCTTCTTCGAAAGATACCTGTGAGTGGCTTGAAGCCGCTTTAACGAGAAAGTTTCCTGAACAGAAATTCACAATATCCTATATAGATATGTATAATCCACCAGAAACGCTGAAGCAAAAGAACTTTGCCGCGAAGATGATCGAAGAAGATTTGTTTTATCCACTGGTCCTCATCGAAGGTGAAATCATTGCAGAAGGAAATGTGCGTCTCAAAAAAGTGGTGGAAACGATGGAAAAATACGGATATACGATGCAAGTGTGATATATAATGGAAGAAATAAGAAAAACTGGCCCATGAGCTGCATGCAGCTCATTGGGGCCAGTTTATGAAATGTAGGTTGGAATCAACCGTTATGGTATTTATACATCCAGAGAATGCCTGATTTCATCAGGCGTGCCACTCTACCGGTGATTGGGCGATTTGCAACAAGACCAAAACCTTGTTTCTTCCCAAGGGAACCTAATGTTCCTTTTAATTTCATTGTAGGGAAGCTTTCCGGAAGTGGTTCATTTGCCCATTTCTTCACAAGAACTTGGACGATTTGCTCAGCTTGGGACTCCGCTAATTGAGCACTTGGTGCATGAGGCAGGCTCGCACAGTCGCCGACAACAAAGATGCTGTCATCATTAGGAAGGAAATGCTGAGGAGTCAGAACTGCTCTTCCTTGACGGTCTTTTTCAATATCCATATCGCGGATGATCTTACTTGGCTGAATTCCAGCTGTCCAAACGATGACGTCGCTTTGAACGGCTTCGTCGCCATTATAAAGAAGGTTTGGCTCAACTTTCGTTATATTTGAATGATGGACGATTTCGATTGTATGTTTATCGAACCATGATTCAACAAAAGTACTTAATCTTTCTGGGAAAGCAGATAGAATATGCGGTCCACGGTCGAATAGCTTAACGTTTAAATCTGAACGGCTTTCAATCAATTCACTTGCAAGCTCAACACCACTCAGTCCGCCACCAACGATAGAAACGGTTGCACCGGCACCTAAATTATTCAAAGCTGAATATGTGCGGCGTGATTTATCGATAGTTTGGATACTGAAAGTGTGTGTGTCTGCACCAGGAATATCGTGGTATTTATCTTCGCAGCCAAGGCCAATGACTAAATCATCATAAACGACAGGATCTTGATTTTCTATAATGACTTGTTTATTTTCCATATCGATGGAAAGTACTTCTCCGTATACGTTCTTCAAGCGAGGATGTTCAGGAAATGCAACACGGATGTGCTGATCTGGAATGGTACCTGCTGCTAAAGCATAATATTCCGTTTTTAAGCAGTGATAAGGATTACGGTCGATAAGTGTGATGCTCACATTTTCAGGAAGCTGATTAGGCAGCAATCTTTGCAACATGCGCATACCACCATACCCGCCACCAAGTATGACTAGATTCTTCATATGATTTTTCCCCTTTATATGATCTCTTGAAAATTTGACAAGCATTTAACTATAGGATTCCCCCAAATGGTCCCCTTTAAAGTGTAAATAAATATATATACCCCAATTAGTAACAAGAATAAAAAATTAGATAATTTTCTTTTTTTACGTACCCCGACAAAAGTATAACGAATATAAAAGGAAATCACAACCGATATCTTGAAATCGGCTGATTTTTTATGCGTAAATATTGACTGTATATGGGAAAAGTAATAAGATGATTTGTTAGTAACTGTGAGGTGAAACAATGTACCCGATTATTGAATTTTGTGTAAGCAATCTGGTCAGTGGCGCTCAGGAGGCTCTGGAAAGATTGGAGCGGGATCCGAATTTAGATATCATAGAATATGGTTGTCTGGGATATTGCGGTAGGTGCTCCAGTAACTTATATGCTCTTGTAAACGGTGAAGTGGTTTTTGGTGACACAACGGATGAATTGGTGGATAAAATATATAAGTATATTGATGAATATGAAATGTTCTAATCATCAATGGCGAATTAAAAGGCTGTTCCTCGATGGAACAGCCTTTTTAATTATCAGTTTTGCAGCATTAGTATAAACTAATTTTTTGGTAAAATAGGTGGGGGAATATGAATATTTTCAAGCTGAAAAATTGAGCGTGGGAATTTCTTTGGTATATACTATAAAGAGAAATAGTTCTATCTCACATATCAGAAGAAGGAGGGATTTATTGTGAGTGAAGTTGTTCAAATAACGGAAGCTGCCGCTTTTCAGATAAAAGAAATGATGAAACATAATGGCGAAGAGGGTTCATTTTTAAGAGTGGCCGTTAAAGGCGGAGGCTGCAGCGGATTATCCTACGGAATGGGTTTTGAACAAGAGCCTGGAGATAAAGATAGCCAGCTGGAACAGTTTGAAATTAAGATCCTTGTTAATGCCGAGGATGCAGATATATTGAATGGAACGGTAGTTGATTATAAACAAACGATGATGGGCGGAGGCTTTACGATCGAAAACCCAAATGCTATCGCTTCATGCGGTTGCGGGTCTTCCTTCAAAACGGCAAAAAACGCCGGTACGCCGGAGAACTGCTAAGAAACTCCATTACTTTGGAAAAGGGGGGCACTTTAACAAGTGCTCCCTAAGTTTGTTTTGACAAAAGGGTTCAGGATGGTCTCATCCTAAAACAGACTAGGTTATCCTACATGGTTTTTTACTGTTAAACTTATTGGATTGAAGAAATTTGCGACACTCCTGACGAATAACTGGCTAGCCAAGACCCCACAGACGCTTGCGTCGAGGAGGCTTGGCAGACAGTCGGCGGAAAGGGAGCGGATTTCTGAAATCAACTAAAACGATTTTAAAGAAAAAACTGTAGGCAAACTCGCTTTCCTTGAATGTGTTTACAGTCTAGTCAGGGGGCACTTTAACAAGTGCCCCCTTTTTTTATGCTTATTTGCTGCTGCCTTAAATATTGTACAGGGCCTCTTTGATTGGGAGGGTGCCGCTGAAAATCTCGAAAATTTTATTGAATGTTTTTTCCTTTGTGACTGATTGGGAAAGAACGGCGGCGACATCGGCCCTTGGAATGGACTTATTAATATGATCCACTTTCTCATCCGCAAAGATTTTTCCGATGGCTTGTTCATTTGTTAAAGTAACCGGCCGGACAATCGTGTATGTCAGCCCGCTTGCTTTTAAATGTTCATCGGCATCATGCTTTGCTTCGAGATAATGGCGCATTCCTTCTTGGGCTTGTTCCGGATTATCAGAACCGACAGAGCTTAACATGACAAAACGTTCGATACCCTTCTTCTTGGCGGCATCAACGAGTTTAATGGCTCCATTCTTATCCACAGCTGTCGTTTTATCCGGCCCTGTTTTTGGTCCAGATCCGGCGGCAAAAATGATGGCTTCCATGTTATCCACTGCTTTATCCACATTTCCCTCTAAATCTGCAAGGATTGGATGCCCGCCGAGTTCTTTTATCGTTTGAGCCTGTTCCTCTTTGCGGATCATCCCGTATACATTCATTTGCGGATTTTTTGATAATTCCCCAATGATCTGTTTTCCGGTCGTTCCGTTGGCTCCTACAATTAAAATATTCATATATGTGCATTCCCCTTTCATGGCTTATCCTACTCTTTACCCTTAGATGACAAGGATAAGCACTGTGGATAACTAATGGAAATAAGTTATCCACAATCATCGAATTGGGGACAACAAAAAAACCCGGCTGTGAAAGCCGGGTTTTTGCGTGATTTTAAAACATGGAAGAGCTGTGCATGGGCTGAACTTTGGCTTTTGGGTCAATATATTGTTTGGCGTGATTGACGGCAGTGGGTGCCTCACCAAAACCACTTGCAATCAATTTTACTTTGCCATCATATGTTGCAATATCACCTGCAGCATAAATTCCCGGGATATTCGTTTCCATTCTGGAATTCACCAAAATACTGTTCTTCTGGATATCGAGTCCCCATTCCTTAATGGGACCAAGGGAAGAAACGAAGCCGTAGTTAACGATGACTGCATCTACCTCCATCGTCTCTGTATCTTCACCATTTGTATCCTTGATGACAATTGTATGGATCCGTCCGTCTGTACCAATCAACTCTGAAGGTATGTATGGAGTCTTTATTTCAACTTTTGAATTTTTAAGTGTTTCTACACTATGTTCGTGGGCACGGAATTTATCCCTTCTGTGTATGATGCTCACTTTCTCGGCGATAGGCTCCAGCATCAGGGCCCAGTCCACTGCTGAATCTCCACCTCCGAAGACCACCACTTTTTTGCCGGCAAAATGATTGAGGTCATCGATGAAATAGTGAAGGTTACTGCTTTCATATTTTTTTGCATCATCAATTTCGATGCGGCGGGGTTGGAAAGCCCCATTTCCAGCTGTGATGATAATCGTTTTGGAGTAATGGATTTCTTTATCAGTCGTTAACTTGAAAACTCCATCGGCTTGCTTTTCCACTTCTTGAACGGCCTGCTCCAGGACAACATCCTGCTCGAACTTTGCCATTTGTTCCTTCAAATTATTCACTAGCTCCTGAGCGCGCACTTTGGGGAAACCAGCGATATCATAGATGTATTTCTCAGGATAAAGGGCCGACAATTGTCCGCCTAATTGTGGTAGGCTCTCGATGATTTTTACGGATGCCTGTCTCATTCCCCCATAAAATGCAGTGAATAATCCAACTGGGCCTCCGCCAATGATGGTAATATCATAAACTTTTTCATTAACTTCCAACGTTATCCCTCCGATATACTAGGTTTGCTGAAATTTATTCTCTTATTTTAACATAGATGATCTTTTAAAAAACGGGTAAAGTTAGAAAAGTGAGAAAGTTTTGACTATATATAGGCAGTTTCATGATGAATGTTCTTTATTCTCTTTCGAAAGTGGGTAAAATTACTCTTTACCAATGTTAAGCATATCGTATAAATATGGTTCGGAACCGGGTGAAAAGTAACGCTTTTTGGCTTTATTTTAACCCCGAAAAAGTTCGGTTTGTTACTTGAAAAAGGTATGGAAAAAGACTAATATTTACTTATACACAATTTGGTAAAATTTTTATGAATTTTTTATGACATTTATGAAGTGTTACGTGAAATACGTCACAAATGTATAAGAGTGCTTTTTATAATGGAAATTAATAAGATAGACAATATATTTTAGTTATGGAAAGCATCACAAGAAAATATCGTAAAGGTGGACGAATACTTTTGAAAAAGCCAACTATCGTTGTTTTGGGAGCAGGTTATGGTGGATTGATGACTGTTACTCGCTTACAGAAGGCATTAGGTCAAAATGAAGCAGAAATCGTATTAGTTAACAAAAATGATTACCACTATGAAACAACATGGCTGCATGAAGCATCCGCTGGAACTCTACATCATGATCGTGTGCGCTATCCAATCAAAAGTGTCATTAACAGCAAAGTTAAATTCATCCAGGACTCTGTTTTGGAAGTGAAAACAGAGAACAAAAAAGTCATCCTTGAAAACGGCGAAATTTCTTATGATTACTTAGTGATTGGACTTGGACCAGAATCGGAAACATTTGGAATCCAAGGGCTAAAAGAATATGCTTTCTCTATCTCTAACGTGAACACTGCACGAAAAATCCGTGACCATATCCAATTGCAATTCGCCACGTACAGTACTGAGGTCGAGAAGAATGAAGACCGCTTGACGATCGTTGTTGGAGGAGCAGGATTTACGGGTATTGAATTCCTTGGCGAATTGGCTAACCGTGTCCCTCAACTTTGTAAAGAATACGACATTGATTTCCAAAAGGTCCGTATGTACTGTGTGGAGGCAGCACCAGCCGTCCTCCCTGGCTTCGATCCGGAATTGGTGGATTATGCAGTATCTTACCTTGAGAAAAAAGGTGTGGAATTCAAGATCGGTACACCAATCAAGGGGGCTACTCCCGAAGGCATCATCGTGGCAAAAGGCGAAGATGAAGTGGAAGAAATCAAAGCGGGGACCGTTGTATGGGCAGCTGGCGTACGTGGAAACTCCGTGATAGAGGCTTCCGGTTTTGAAGCTATGCGCGGACGTATCAAAGTGGACC
Source organism: Bacillus sp. ISL-4 (assembly GCF_018613275.1). Classification (NCBI taxonomy): domain Bacteria; kingdom Bacillati; phylum Bacillota; class Bacilli; order Caryophanales; family Bacillaceae; genus Bacillus; species Bacillus sp. ISL-4. Next base: position 117,753 of record NZ_JAGGQN010000014.1, on the reverse strand, counting down.
TTGACATGCGGGCACCGGGTCATGACGATATTTTCATTGTGGGGGATTGCGCTTTGATCATCAACGAGGAAATTAATCGTCCATATCCACCTACTGCCCAAATCGCTATGCAGCAAGGTGAGGTCATTGCGAAGAACCTGACTAAATTGGTTCGTAATGAAAGCGACCTTGAAACGTTCACTTTCGAAAACAAAGGAACGGTATGTTCACTTGGTGAAGACAACGCGATTGGTGTTGTATTCGGCAAGAAAGTTACAGGTAAGACTGCATCATTCATGAAGAAAATGGTTGATAACAGAGCATTGTTATTGATTGGCGGAGCTTCCCTTGTTGCAAAAAAAGGTAAATTCAACGTCCTTTAATTTTTCCGGTATATAAATAATGGCCATTTGGGGATTGTCTCTGAATGGCTTTTTCATTGGAATCTCATCTATCGATGAGTGTGTCATAGTGGAGTATGCACTTTTCTTAAGTGGAACATAATGGGGAGTCCTTACCTTTGGCACTGTTTGGAGTTTACACTAATTATAAAGAATGTGGGGGAAGTGGATTTTGGTGGAACGATGCAAAAATGTTTGGCTGGCAGTGTCCGGCCTTGTGATATCTGATAAAGGTGAGTGGCTGGTCGTGAATAAAAGGTATGGCGGATTGAAAGGGCAATGGTCGCTTCCGGCAGGTTTTGTCAAAAGTGATGAAACCGTCGATGAAGCTGTTGTAAGGGAAGTGTTGGAGGAGACGGGTATTCAAACAGAAATCGAAGGCATTGTAGGAATGAGAAGCGGAGTCATCAAAGGGGATATAAGTGATAATATGTTGATATTTTTACTTAAACCGGTCAGTTTTGAAGTAACCGCTCAATTGGATGAATTATATGAAGCTAAATTTTATGACCCTGATTTACTCATGCAGGAGGGGAAGCAATCTTTACTATTGGAACAGCTTTTAGCTTTTAAGAAGGAAAGAATGCAGACGATGCTTGACGGGTTGAACCCGGGAGATCAATTTGGATATACATCATATAAATTATTCATGTGATTTGGGTAATTATCTTTTCTTCGGCATTATTTGGTATAAGTCGTTGACGCAGCAATTATTTTTTCAGTAAACTAAAGGTGTCGCTTTTAAGGAGGGTCAAGAATAACATGCCATTGCCTGTTTTAATTATCTCAATACTCTTATTTTTCATATTGTTTTTCGGAATTGGCTTTTTGCTGAATATGCTCTTTCGTTCTTCGTGGATCATGGTCATCTTATTTCCAATCGTCTTCATCATCATTGTCAATGAAACAAAGCTAATAGAATATTTTAGAAATCCGGGAATCTCTTTTTCCAATCTTGGAACGAGCCTTACATCCCTTCATACGGCAGACATCATTATTTTATCAAGCGGGCTGCTTGGCGCGGTTTTAGCGGGTGTGGTCATCAGGATTCTAAGGAAAAAAGGATATCAAATGTTTTGATAATGGAAAGGGCCGTCATTTATGGACGGTCCTTTTTTGTAAGAAAAATTGGATCTTTCCATGCTTTATGAATACTTTCACTCTGGAAAGGGAACAAATATCCTTGTGAGAGGAGTGGAATGAATACATATGAAGATTGTAAAGGCATTATTTTTGAGGGTTGCTATTATCATATTATTTATCTTGGCCATCGATTCAACCTTAAATCATGTTTTTGGGGCTGTGCCTGAAGATCATCCTTTTGAAGAGGCAATGAGACAACATCGAATGCTTGGTCTCGAATATAAAGCGATCCATAGTGGAGGTCAAGTGGCAACGCTAATGGCATCGGCATCCACGAGCAATGGTCCCACGACGATAGCGGAGGCAATCGAGCTCTCGAAATACCCGAAGCATGAAGTTTTGGCTACAGGATATACTGCAGGGTATGAATCAACAGGAAAGTATCCGGAAAGCCCATCCTATGGAATCACTTATTCAGGGGTGAAGGTGAAACGGGATCTGTTTTCCACCATTGCCGCGGATCTTGCCGTATTCCCTCTCGGAACCATCCTTTGGATTCCGGGCTATGGCTATGGGGTTGTAGCGGACAAGGGTGGTGCGATCAAAGGGAACCACCTGGACCTATACTACGAAACGGTACAAGATGTATACGAGAACTGGGGCAAGAAAACCCTTGAAGTATATGTTGTGCAAAAAGGGAATGGCGAGTTATCTGAAGAACAGTTAAGCAAGTTGAATGAAACTAAGATCAAGCAGGTATTCAAGCCGAAAATCGCTGAGAAAACATTGAACGAGAATGTAGCTTCCTTTGCTTTTTAATGATTGATAGACAAATCGGAGAAAGTGAAGGTGAAAGGCTGCCTCGATTGAGGCAGCCTTTTTGATTGTCTGTTTCAGTTGGGACGCCCTTAGGCCATGCTTTTGTAGGCTTCAGGATGCAGGGTCTTTGCCAATTTGGAAAGCCCATCCAGCAAACGCGGAGAGGGCCGGCAGAATAATGGTTCTTCCATGATGTGAATATTGTTTTCCCGGACGGCCTTCATAACAGACCACCCTTTCCGTTTCTTGACCAGCTCTGGGTTTACTTTTCGTAAAGGGACACCGACCCAAGCTAAGCAAATATGGTCGGGATCCCTTTTTTGGACATCTTCGGAAGTGACTTGAATGCTTGCCATGTCGACATCTTCGAAAAGGTTATATCCTCCCGCAAGCGTGCTGATCTCGGATAACCAATTAACTCCCCCTGGGCTGAATAAGGGATTAGGCCACCATTCCCAATACAGGGACGGCTTTGTTTCGATTTTGTCGGCGACGTTTTTATATTGAAGGATGGCATCACGGAATTTGGCAGCCTGTTCCTCTGCTTTTTCCTTAAGATCCATGGCTTCGCCCAAGGTCAGTAAATCTTGTGCGATATCTTCAAGTGATTGCGGGTTGAAGATGATATGGGGGATGTTCCGTTCTTTTAACCCCTCAATATTTTTTTCCATGCCCGGTACACTCAGTGAAGCCAGCACCAAATCGGGTTTTAGTGATTCAACATGATCGATGTCGATTGATAAGTCGGGCCCCACCTTAGGAAGGTGCTGTATGGTTTCAGGCCAATCAGAGTAGTCATCGATGGCGATCAGCTGATCTTCAATCCCTAGATATGTGCATAGTTCCGTATTGCTGGGGCAAAGAGAGATTATTTTCAAATTGAACACCTACCCTTGAAAGATGAAAAAGTGAAGTGCCAGTGCAATGAATACTCCGGTCAAGGCTCCGAAAAATACCTCGATTGGCTTATGGCCCAACAGTTCCTTTAATTGTTGCTGTTTCTGTTTATCTTCTTTTTTCTGCCAGTTCTTTGCTTGCTCGACAAATGTATTGAAGTCGGTAACGAGCTGGTTCAAGACGGCTGCCTGTTCTCCTGCCTGCCGTCTCACTCCTGTCGCATCGAACATCGTGATGACTGCAAAGATCGTGGCAACCGCAAATACAGGGGAATCCATTCCGGTTTCGATCCCTACCGCTACGGTTAGGGCTGACACGGCCGCAGAGTGGGAGCTTGGCATACCGCCTGTGGAGTTAATGAGTGACCAGTTCACTTTACGAAATGCTATGAAGTGGATGGGCACTTTAATGAATTGAGCAAAGAAAATGGCAATCAATGCTGCGATTAAAGGGAAGTTGAGTAATAATTCCAAGAGTATCAGCCTTCTTTCTAGTTATAAGTAAAGATGAAATCCATATCTGGGTAAATACATCCTGCTCGGAATAAGGCCCTTATTATTAGTTCCATTCAGTCCTGTCGATTCCCTGCTGGTAATAGCAAAATATGATCTTTCTTATACTATTACTCTAAAGTCACCCATTCTAAACAATATCCTTTTTTATTATTATTTACGCGGGCCTTATTCGAAAATTTTTGAAGATTTCGTTATAATGAATGTAATTGAATGGAGGAGGTATCAGAATGTTCACAGTAAAAAGTTCCCTGAATATAGATTTAATTGACGAATGCCTGATTCTAGGCGTATTTAACAGACCCGTAAAATTTACAGGCATAGGAAAAGAAGCGGATGAACGATTGGACGGCCAGCTAACAGAGTTAGTGAAAGCCGGAGAAATCTCTTCCAAGAAAAAATCAGTGGTCAAAATACATACATTAGGTAAATTAAGCGTAAAGAGATTGATTTTTGTAGGGTTGGGCAAGGAAAAGGAGCTATCCTTTGAAACCCTCCGCGAAGCGTTGGGAAAAGCGCGTAAGACGATTAAAGAATCCAAGATTACGACTCTTTCGATCGCTTTGGATACATTCACGACTGAAAATCTGGATGCATTGGACGCAGCGCATGCTTGTTCCGAGGCTTTCGAACTTGCTTCCTATAAATTTGACGGATACAAGCAAAAATCGAACCAGGTCGAAAAAAGCCTCGAATCGATTACGGTTTACAGTGAATATGATCAAGAAGAGGTTGGTGCGGCGCTTCATGTAGGGAGAATCTTCGGAAGGGCGACGAACTCAGCCAGAACATTGGTCAACACACCAGGCAATTTGTTGACTTCCACGGATTTGGCGGATTATTCATCCGCCTTAGGCGAACGTTATGGTTTTGAAGTGGAGATACTCGAGAAGGGAGATATGCTCAAGTTGGGAATGGGCGCACTCCTTGCTGTCAATAAAGGTTCGGTCGAGCCTCCGAAAATGATCGTCCTGAAGTATCAAGGTAAGGATGAATGGAAAGATGTTATCGGGCTGGTCGGTAAGGGCATCACATTCGATACGGGTGGATACTCATTGAAAACGAAGGCTGGAATCGTTGGGATGAAGACGGATATGGGCGGTGCGGCGGCAGTTTTAGGTGCAATGGAAATTATCGGTGAATTAGGACCGGATCAAAATGTCGTGGCTGTCATTCCATCCACTGATAACATGATCAGCGGTGATGCATTCAAGCCGGATGATGTGATCACTGCCATGAGCGGCAAGACGATAGAGGTATTGAATACGGATGCGGAAGGCCGGCTGGTTTTGGCGGATGCCATGACTTACGCCAAACATCATGGTGCTGACTATCTTATTGACGTTGCCACTTTAACGGGCGGTGTAATAACGGCGCTGGGCATGGATATGACGGGTGCAATGACAAATGACACGGAATTCTATGAGCAAGTGGTCAAAGCTTCAGAGGAGGCCGGGGAGCCCATTTGGAGATTGCCGATTACAGAAAAGGATAAAGAACGTGTACGCAATAGTAAAATGGCGGATTTGAATAATTCACCTGGAGGGGCAGGACATGCGATCATGGGCGGGGCCTTCATCGGCGAATTTGCTGAAGACACTCCGTGGGTTCATCTGGATATCGCCGGAACTTCCACAACCTCGAGCAGCTCCGAATTGTGCACGGCGGGGGCTACCGGTGTCATGGCACGAACGCTTGCACTATTGGTTGAAACCTTTGAAACGAAAACAAGATGAACCCAAATATCCGAAGCCGAAAATAGGCTTCGGTTTTTTTACCAAAAGAGTGTGATGGACGTTATACAACACTCCATTTCAAGCTGACGATGATATGACAATTTTCTTCTCCCGCTTTAGGATAGAAATCAAAACGGATCCCATCGGGGTTATACGTGATATCAGGTTCGTTTTTAATTCCTATCTTACGGATCATATCGATCACGACACTCTTTTCCGATGCTTGGGCAGCAGTCATCAACCGGTTCGAGAAAGGCTTCGATGTGGCTAAAGTATCCATGACTTTTTTTACATCAAGCATTAAAGATTGCGAGGTCTTTGCCGATTTAACCAGCAGATCTGGGTTGGGTGCCGAGTAGGGACGCAATGTTCCTTCCCGCTCCCGATTCATATTCATAGCCCCGGCGTGAGGCGGAAATAGAATAGGGTCATAAAAAAAATAAGGGAAATCCTCCAAAAGGTTTCCGTCCTTTCCTTAAGTCTGTCTATAGACACGTTTTCGTTATACGTTAAAATATGTATAAAGGCCAGCCGATATGATAGCGGTTTGTGAATGACCTTTCTTCTGCAAAAAAAACTTCTTGAAATTTATGACCAAAGACACACTATTATTTGTAAACTGCTTCATTGACAGGTATAGTGTATAGTAATATACTTACTTACCTAAAGTAAGGAGAAGGCACACTATAAATTATAAAATAGGTGATGTTAACATGAAAATAACCGAGGAAACAAAAAACCTTTTAATAGATAAAATGAATATCATCAAAACTCCGGGAAAAGCTGATATATGCCTTGTGGGGCCTGTGAACCTGCCTGTTGAACAAGGAGATTTCTCAACGGTTTTCCAATGGTATACATGGCTTCAGCTTGACGGCGCGGATAATGACAAGGAAGCGGTGCTTGATTCGCTTTCGGAAGCCAATCTCGCTTTTGGACAGCAATCCTCCGTATTGGTGTATGGAGATTTTAAAAATTCCGGGGATGCTCTTGTCCGGATGCATAGCATCTGTCACACGGGTGATATCTTCGGCAGTAAACGCTGTGATTGCGGCTACCAGCTCCACCAATCGATGAAGATGATAGCCGAGCATGGGTGCGGGGCCATCTTTTACCTTGCGGACCATGAAGGAAGAGGGATAGGCCTGTTTTCCAAATCTCTTGCCTATTTGCTTCAGCAGGAGGGTTATGACACGGTAGAGGCGAATGAGGCTTTAGGATTCGAAGATGATACGCGATCTTACGAGGGAGCCATTCGAGTGTTGAGCGAACTGCGCGAGGAACCGGTGACTTTAATCACGAACAACCCGAAAAAGCTGGACGCCCTCATGAAGCATGGACTTGCTGCAAAGGACCATATTCCGCTTTGGGGCGGTTTGACGGAAGATAATAGTTTCTATCTGGATACAAAAGTTAAGAAGTCTGGACATATTCCCCAAAAGAAGCCAACTTTGATTGTATAAGGAGAGCTATAGTATGAATGATGATCAATATTACATGAAGCTGGCGCTGGATTTGGCGGCCAGTGCAAAAGGAAAGACGAATCCGAACCCAGTGGTCGGTGCAGTCATAGTCAAAGACGGTGTGATAGCCGGGACAGGTATCCACCGTAAAGCGGGTGAACCGCATGCGGAAGTACATGCATTCAAAATGGCGGGTGAGTATGCAGAAGGTGCAACGCTATATGTGACTCTTGAGCCTTGTTCGCATTATGGAAAGACACCTCCTTGTGCAAATTTGGTGAAAGAATCAGGTGTGCGGCGAGTTGTGGTGGCTACTCAAGATCCGAATCCGGAAGTAGCCGGCAGAGGGATATCGATCATCAAGGATGCGGGCATTGAAGTGGAAGTTGGCATCCTGGAAAAGGAAGCTCAAAGGCTGAATGAGCGTTTCATTCACAATATGCTGACGAATCGGCCCTTTGTCATATCGAAGTATGCGATGACGCTCGATGGAAAACTTGCAACCCACACAGGCCATTCAAAATGGATAACAGGGGAAGAATCACGTCATTCCGTTCATTTGCTGCGTGATGAGGTGGATGCCATTCTTGTTGGTATCGGGACTGTATTGGCCGATGATCCATCACTGACGACCAGACTTCCGGAGGGCGGAGGGAAAAATCCAATCCGGATCATTTTAGACAGTGAGTTACGTGTTCCCTTGGATGCCAATGTTGTACAAGTATCGGATGCGAAAACCTTGATCGTAACGCATGAAAATGCATCCGCGGATAAAATGGACCTTTTGCGTGAAAAAGGGATCGAATTCATTTTCGTCCCTAAAAACGAGACGGGACTGAATCTGAGAGTTTTGATGGAAGAACTGTATAAAAAAGGGATTACAGATGTCTTGCTGGAAGGCGGAAGCGAAGTGAATGCCTCTTTCCTTAGGGAAGGGCTCATCGATAAATACTTGATTTATATAGCCCCTAAACTATTGGGCGGAAGAAACTCACTAACACCGTATACTGGAATGAATGTGGATACGATGGATGAAGCGATGGATGTTTCCTTCTCTGGCGTGGAAACGTTTGGTGAGGACATACGCATCACGGCTTATCCTAAATAAAAATAGACAACAGGTGAAGAGGCATGTTGGTTAAATCAGATGTATGCATAGTAGGTTCAGGACCTGGAGGAGCCCTGCTGGCCTACCTATTGGCCAAGCAGGACATTTCAGTCGTATTGCTTGAGAGGCATTCTGAAGTTTCAAGGGAGTTCAGGGGCGAGTTCTTGAACGATGAAGGAGAGGGCATTCTTAAAAAGCACGGTTTATTCGAGAGTGTGGAAAGACTAGGCTTGCTTAGGATGGAACAAATTGAATATTGGAATGACGGCCAATTATTCAAAAGGATTTTCCCTGATTGGCCTGTCGATCATGTTGGGATACATGTCCCTCAAAATCATCTGCTTACAGCTATATTGAATGAAGCTGAAAAGCTTGACTCTTTTCAATTGATGATGAATACGAGGGTTACGGACTTGATACAAAATGAAATGGGCCGTTTTACGGGTGTCAAGGCTCGAAATGGCGGAGATGACCTGGAAGTGCAAAGTTCATTGATAATCGGAGCGGACGGCAGATTTTCCATCGTTCGAAAAAAAGCGGGAATTCCAGTGGTGATTAAAAATCATGGTTATGATTTACTGTGGGCAAAAATTCCAGCTCCAGAGGGATGGAAGCCTTCGATCAAGATGGCGTTGGTCAATGGCTCACAGGTTGCCCTCTTCACTCAGGCTGGAGGTTTCATCCAAATTGGCTGGAATATAGAACATGGTTCGTTTTCCCATTTGCGAAAACAGCATTTTGATCCGTTTATTGAAGATTTGCTTTTTGCCTTTCCTGAATTAAAAAAGGTTGTGAGTGAAAATATCCGCTCTTGGCATGACTTCATTTTATTGGATGTTTACAGCAGCTATTGTGAAACATGGACAAAGGATGGCGTTGCTTTATTAGGTGATGCAGCCCATACGATGACACCTACAGGTGCGTTCGGACTCAATTGTGCCATGAAGGATGCCGATATATTAGCCGAGCTTATTTCTGGATGCATCCTCCAGGGGGATACTGGTTTCCTTGGGCTAAAAATGGCTGAGCCAAAAAGAAAAGCCGAGATTGAAAGATTACAGGCCATTCAGGTGGACAAGGAAGTTTCCTTCGCATCACAGTTTGCCGCCGCTTATGTTTAAATGGGAGTGAAGGATATGAAATTCGGTTTTGATATTGACGATACCCTTATTAACTTAAGGGAGTTCGCGTTCCATCTTTATAATGAAAAGCTTAATACGAACATAGAGATAACGAAATTCAGAGCTTTAAAGACGTTGGAGATCCATGAGGCTTTCGGGCTTGATAAAGAGGCTGGGGGCAAGATGTGGAACAGCCTTGCCGAGGAAGTGTATTATTCATCCTGTCCAGCCTTCGAGGGCGCAGTGGAAACGCTGCAGGAGCTTGAACGCGATGGTCATGAAATCTATTACATCACCGCGAGAAAAGCGGAGCATGGTGAACGGACGAAAAAATGGCTGATTGAAAACGGCTTTCCGGTTAAGGATGACCATTTTTACTGCGGTATGAAGGATCATGAAAAAATTGATACGATCCGCAAATTGGAATTGGATTATTATTTTGATGATAAACCGGCAGTGCTGGAAACTTTATTGGATATTCCAACGAAAGTGTATGCAATAGATAACTCGTATAACAGGGAATTGGATATTCCAAGGCTGACAAGCTGGTTTGAATTAAAAGAAATCCTCTCCAAATAATACAATTCATATTATTGACGGATGACTTGATAGACTTGGGTCATCCTTTTTTTGTATACTGATATGAATAGTGATTCATTTTTTTGATGTACATGGCAAGAAAAAAACATGAGAGTTGGGGGTAATGGGATGGAGAGAAATATTGAAAAGTCATTGATAGGGGCGCTTGGGATAGAAATGAAAGAAGTCGGTGATGGGAAAGTCATTGCGACGATGCCTGTGGATGAACGAACTAGGCAGCCGTATGGTTTATTGCATGGGGGAGCGTCCGTTGCCCTTGCGGAATCTGTTGCAAGTTTTGGCGGCATGCAGCTGGTGGATAGTACAAAACAAGCTGTCGTCGGCCTTGAAATCAATGCCAATCATGTAAGGGGCGTCCGTTCCGGTTTTGTTACCGCAGAAGGGAACATCATCCATCGCGGGAGGACGACGATGGTATGGGATGTGAAAATCCATGATGAAGAGGATCATCTTATCTGCGTTTCACGCTGTACATTGGCCGTTATCGACTTACCAAAGCAAAAGTGAATCAAAAGAACAATCGCAATAAAGTGGTGCATTGATTCTACAATGTCCGGTTTAAGTATAATATGGCAAAAGAATATTGTATGAAAAGAGGTATTTTTATGCTGGTTGGTCATATACAAGAAATCACCCGTCATCCTGTAAAATCATTCACTGGTGAACAGGTACAGAAAACGAGGGTGATGGATTATGGACTATATGGAGATCGCAGTCATGCTTTTAAAGATAAAAATGGGAAATTCCTTACGATAACCCAAGTCCCGGAAATGGTCCGATATCAAGCTGCTTTTTCTGGTGATGAAACCCTTGATCAATATCCGGAAATCAAGGTGAAGACCCCAACTGGACAGGCGCTGACATGGGGAGGGGAAGCCCTTCATGAGGAAATGGGGCGGTTGTTAAACGAGGAGGCTACGACCATTGTTTATCCGCCTGGACATATCCCATTGGGGGCGATTGAAGAAGAAAACATCCTGCTTGTCAGTGATGCCTCGATTGGCGAATTGACAAAGCTTTGGGGAAAAGAACTCGATGGCAGGAGATTCAGGCAAAATTTGGTGCTATCTTTAGTGAACAAAACACCTTTTTTAGAAGAGCAATGGTTCGGAAAAAGGATTCTAATCGGAAATGAAGTGGAATTGGAAATCAAAAGGTATTGTGAGCGTTGTATGATCATAACGGTCGATCCAAGCGATTCCCAGAGAGATCCAACTCTCCTGAAAACTGTCGTCAAGGAAAGAAATAATCATTTTGGCGTATATGCCTCGGTCATCAAAACAGGTGAAATCAGAGTGGGCGACCAGGTATTTTTAATGGATTGAGACAGAAAAGAGCTGCTCCTGTAATCAGGGCAGCTCTTTTGCAATGGCAGGAATCACCGGGTTTTCTTTAAATCATCCTGGACACTCCGATCCCACATCTTGACACCAGAATGATAGGCCGAGCGATTGATTAAATGCCCGGCTACAGGGCCGGTCAAGAAGATAAAGATGATCGCGAGCACGACCCGGAAATCGAAATGGCTATGTTTATAGTAAAAATATAACAAGGTGCCGATCAGGATGAACATGATCCCAAGTGTCGAGCATTTTGAGGCAGCGTGATTTCTTGTATAGACGTCGGGCAGCCGGATGATACCGAATGCCGAGACTAAAAAGAGAAAGACTCCCATTAAAATGAATAGGGCCGATAGCGTTTCAACGATTGCGGTCATCTTCAATGATCTCCCCTCTCTCAAGGAATTTGGCGAAAGCTACCGTTCCGATGAATGATAGGATTCCGAGCAGAAGAATGGCTTCCAGATATGCGCTTGTATCCATGACAATGGAGGCAAGTGCAACGATTGCGATAAGATTGATTCCCATCGCATCGAGTGCGACGACCCGATCCGGTACGGAAGGCCCTTTGATTAAACGGTATAAGAATCCAACCATGGAAAACGAAACACCAAGCAGCGCAATTTTAAGCATTAAATCGAACATTATTTGCTCACCTCCATAATCGCTTTTTCAAATGTATTTTTAATGCTGTCCACAGCCTCATCTTTGTCGGCAATATCCATCGCATGGATATAAAGAATCCGATTATCTTCCGATACTTCGACGACAAGTGTTCCTGGTGTCAACGTAATTAAATTCGATAGTATCGTAATTTCCCAATCCTTGGTCAGTACGGTTTCAAATGCGAATATGCCAGGTCTTATATCCAGGCTCGGTTTAAGCACGGCCTTAAGGACGCTAATGTTGGAAAGTATGAGTTCCCTTGCGAATATGAGCAGCAATAGAACGACGGCATTCACCCTTTTCAAGTAAAAACGTTCATTGAAGAAATGACGGAAGACGAACATGATGCCGAGCCCCAACATATATCCGATGATAAAAGTGCTCCCGTTAAACTCATTTTTCAAAAACATCCAGATAACCGCAAGGAACACATTCAGTAAAATTTGGAATGACATCAGGCACTACTCCTTTAAAACCGCTTTGTTATAGATTTCGGGATTCATTAATGAATCTACAGCTTGTGTAATGAATGGGTAAATTGATTCAGTTCCCACTCCGAATAAAACGGAAATGATCACAAGTAGCACGGCAGGGACCAGCATTCTATTAACCGTTTCATTAGTTAAGGCATAATCAGCTTTCGGAGTTCCCCAAAAGCCATTCATGAATATTTTCATGACGGAATATAGGACCATCAGACTTGAAAGTAAGACAATGGCCATTCCAAAGTATGCCCCTTTTTCGGCAGCTCCCTGAAGAATCAGGAGCTTGCCGGCAAAACCGCTGAACGGCGGGATACCCGCCAATGATATGGCAGCTATGAAGAAGGTCCATGCAACGGCCGGGTATTGCTTGATCAAGCCGCCCATGTCCCGTAAATCATCCGATCCGCTGATTTTGATCATGATGCCAACAAGCAGGAAGAGTGCAGCCTTGATCAGCATGTCATGAATGATATACAGAATGGAGCCTGATAAGGCCTGTTCATTCATGACGGAGATGCCGAAAAGGATAACCCCGACGGCGATGATGATATTGTAAATGATGATTTTTTTTACATCCCAATAGGCTATCGCACCAATGACACCGATGATGATGGTCAAGATGGCAAGTATCGCAAGGAAAGTATGGGTGAAATCCTGGTCATGATAAAACATGAGTGTATAGGTCCTGAAAATGGAGTAGATCCCGACCTTTGTCAGCAATGCACCGAATAGGGCCATCACGGGAATGGGTGGAGCATAATAAGACCCAGGCAGCCATTGGAAGAGCGGGAAAATGGCTCCCTTCAAACCGAATACGATCAAAAAGCCAATTGCTATCACCGAGACGATTCCAGGCTGGTTGACTTCCGCTATCCTCTGGCTGATGTCCGCCATGTTCAATGTTCCTAGAACTGAATAAAGGTATGCCACCATGATGACGAAAAAGGAAGAGGAAAGCACATTGACGATGATATACTTCAATGATTCCCTCAGCTGAATTTTTGTCCCTCCTAGTACAAGCAGCACGTAGGAAGCCATCAGCATGACTTCGAAGAAAACGAATAGATTGAAAAGATCACCCGTAAGGAAGGCACCGTTTACACCAATCAGCAAAAATTGAAAAACAGGATAATAATAATGTCTTTCACGTTCCTCCCCTATGGAGTGAAATGAGTAAAGCAGTATGGCCAATCCTATGATATTCGTGGTCAGTACGAGCAGTGAAGAAAGCATGTCTGCGACGATCACGATCCCGAATGGCGCATCCCAGCTGCCGACACCTAAAGTCAAGATCCCTTGAGTATGGACGGTAAACACCAGATAAAGGGAAATCGCAATTCCCATAAGAGAGGAAAAAAGGGATATCCCTCTTTGCAGCTTGATTTTTTTTGCAAAGAAAATGAGAAAGATGCCTGTGAAAAGCGGCCATAAAACAGGCATGAAAGTAAGATTATTCATTCGCTTCGGTACCTCTCATTTCTTCCATGTCATCCGTACCGAGTTCCTGGTAGGTCCGATAGGCAAGTACCAGCAGAAATGATGTGACCCCGAAACTGATGACGATCGCCGTCAAGATAAGCGCTTGCGGAAGCGGATCGACATAGGATGCTGCTTCATCACTCAGCAATGGGACGGAACCGCCTTTCAAACCACCCATCGTCAAAATCAAAAGGTGGGCGCCGTGACTGAGCAGCCCAGTACCGATTATGATTCTTAAAATGCTTTTGGAAAGCATTAAATATGTCGCACACATAAATAGTATTCCAATGACAATGGCCATTAAAAGTTCCATTATTCACTCTCCCCTATCGTTTGAATAATGGTCATCGTTACACCAACAACCACAAGATAAACACCTAGATCAAAAAGTACCGCGGTATGAAGCGAGATGTGCCCAAGAAGCGGTAAATCAACATAATGATAAACGTGTGTCATGAGGGGCACCCCGAACACCAGCCCCCCGGCTACGGTCAGGCTAGATATCAACAAGCCTGAACCGATCATTAACTTATAGTCAATCGGCAAGATGCCGGTTACGGTCTTAATGTCGAAAGCGAGCAATAGCAGGACTATGGCGGCTGAAGTCATTAAACCGCCGACAAACCCGCCTCCTGGCGAATAATGCCCTCCTAAAAAGATGGAAACTGCGAACAGCAGGATAACGAAGGCGGCGACTTTCGTAACCGTTTGTAGAATCAGGTCATTTTGCTTCATGATTTATCTTTTCCCCCCGTCAAACGCAATTTGATCATCGCGAATATTCCGAGCGCAGCGATGGAAAGGACACTGATTTCAAACATCGTATCAAGTCCGCGGAAGTCTACGAGAATGACATTTACGACGTTTTTTCCGCCTGCTTCCTTATAAGCATTTTCAAGATAGTAATTTGATATGGAATCAAATAGTTTATTGCTATGTGCAGATAAGGCAATCAATGTCACGATGACTCCTACACCAATGGATATCAAGGCGTTATTCAACTTGAATGTCATCCGTTCTTCCTTTCTGCTTGCCATTAACGGAAGGTGGAAGAAACAGAGCAAAAACAGGGATACCGAAATCGTTTCGATGACTAGTTGAGTCAGGGCTAAATCCGGTGCCCGCAGCAAAACGAAAAATAAGGAAATCGCATAACCGACCGCTCCTAAGATGATAATGGAAGTTAAACGGGATCTTGCAAACAGAATGGCGATCGAGCCAATCACGATGATCGCTGCTAATACCAATTCATATAGGCCGATCGGGGCAAAATTCCCTGTATCCAATTTAAATGCATCCTTCCAATAGAGCGTAAACCCCAATGAAAGAATGAAGAAAAGGAAGATTGAAAGCAGGTATGTCCGAATATAACCTGTCATTAAAAATTTCATGATGGAAGATGCTGAGCGTTCGAGCCCTCTTACCCCGTTATCATACAAAGCATTCAGGGAGATGCGTTCAGGAATCCACTGAGTGATCTTCTGCCATTTCGGAAGCGTTTTATATAAAAGGATTCCAAATGCTATGATGCCGACGGTCATCCATACTTCAGTATTTAATCCATGCCAGAAGGCGATATGGACTTGGAAATCGGGACCCGTCAAGCTTGGCTGTATGCTTGCTACCGCAGGTTCAATGATTCGTGAAGATAGCAAGTTTGGAAAGATACCGAAAACGATGACCAACGAAGCAAGGATAATCGGGGATATCAGCATCCCGACCGGTGCCTCGTGGGGCTTCTTGTCCAAAAGTTGCAACTGAAGTTTGCCTGTAAAGGGTTTAAGTACGACGATCATGCTATATATAAAAGTGAATACACTGGCTACCCATGCCACCACAGGGAAAAGGACCCCCCATGTCTCCATATTGAAGATATTCAATTCCAATACATTCACCATGCTGGCCAAGAACATTTCCTTGCTCAAAAAACCATTGAAGGGCGGAAGTCCAGCCATTGAAAAAGCTCCTATGACAGCGACGGTGAAAGTGATCGGCATCAGCTGCATCAATCCGCCAAGCTTTCTGATATCACGTGTACCGGTTTCATGGTCAATGATGCCTGCAACCATGAAAAGGCTGCCTTTAAAGGTCGCATGATTAATCAAGTGGAATACTGCAGCAACCGTGGCTGCCAAGTATATATTTTCCCCCAAAGATTCATAGTGGAGGGCCGCCGCACCAAGTCCCAAAAGCGACATGATCAATCCTAGCTGACTGATAGTGGAAAAAGCGAGAATCCCCTTTAAATCAGTCTGCCTGATTGCAGAGAATGAGCCCCAGAACAGGGTGATCAATCCGATGATCGAAACGAGCCAGAACCATAATCCTGATTCTGCAAAAACAGGGCTTAATCGGGCTACCAAATAAATGCCGGCCTTAACCATTGTGGCGGAATGAAGGTAAGCACTGACCGGTGTCGGGGCTTCCATCGCATCAGGAAGCCAGATATGGAACGGGAACTGTGCGGATTTGGTGAACGCGCCAAGCAGCACAAGCAAAAGTGCAGGAATGAAGAGCGAGTGGTCCATAAGTTCCCCGCTTTGGGCAATCAATTCACGAATGCTGAATGTGTTCCCCATAATGGAAAGGAGAATGATGCCGCCAAGCAAGCTTAAGCCGCCAAGCACAGTGATCAGCAGGGATTTCTGCGCCCCATAACGTGAACGCTCCCTTTCATTCCAATATCCTATCAATAGAAAAGATGATAAACTCGTGAATTCCCAAAATGAATAAAGGACAATTAGATTATCGGAAAGGACGACACCAAGCATCGCTCCCATGAAAAGCAAAAGGAAGACGTAAAATTGGTTCAGCTTTTCTTTCTCTTTGGATAAATAGAAAATTGAATACAAAACGACGAGTGAACCTATACCTGTAATGAGCAAGGCGAACAAAAGCCCTAGTCCATCTATATAGAAATCAACATGAATTCCGAGAGAAGGAATCCATGTAGCGCTTTCCATAATGATATCCCCTTGTTTGGTCAAGGAAATGAACCTTGAAAAATAGGTGAAAAGGAGAATCGGTAAAATCAATACAAACCATCCTGTATGTATTTGTCGAAATAGTTTGTATAATATTGGTACAATAATTGCTAATAGAAACGGTGATAATACCGCCCAATGAAGTAAAGACATAAACTCCCCCCTTTTTTAAAACGAAGTCAGTCGTCTTATTATGCTTTTTTCGAGCAATCCTAGACGTTAGGAAATCTTCGCTGAATATGTATTTTTTTATCGAATACTTGCCTCGCTTAAAAGTATAACGCAATTTATGTGGGTTTGCATGGCTTTGAAAACGGTGAAGGCCAACTTGAATGAAGTTTTATATATAGGTAGAAAAGGAGGGGGAACCGACCTGAAAAATGTATTAAAAAAATTTTTTCAAGGGTGAATTAGTAGAGTATCCATTGTGAAATAGTGGATTATCTAGCATAATATAGGATAAAAGACGCATGGATGGAGAAGTCATGAAAAACACATATTTACTTAGCTATTTACCAATCATTTCAATCTTATTATTCAGCCATTCCTTTGCCGTTTATGGGGTCTCGGCTAGCCAGTTATTCGGCAGAGTGTCGCAAATTTCTTCAAACTAGTAAGGGTTTCATCCATATAAAAAAGTAAAAAAACATGGAGTAAAACCATGCCTTGTTTTAAAATCATAGTAATAATTCCCTTGATAAAATCATTCAGGGATATCGACAAACTAAGAAGGTGCCATTTTGGTACCTTCTTTTTTCACTCGGCAGTCTGGCTGATATCTTTCCAAATCATTACATGGGGTGATTGTGAATAAATGGATTGTAGATTGGATGGCTTGTCCCTTCCAACCCAAACCCCCGGTTGTATAGTTTGCTGTCAGAACGACAAACCACATGTCTTTCACATCATTGGTCGTACCGGTTTTACCGCCGATATAATCTGTAGGAAAGAAGGCTTTGCGGGCTGACCCGGAAAGGGTTGTTTCGTGGAGCAACTGCCGCATCTTGGCTACGGTGCTTTTATTCCATATCTCCTTGGAACGGTCTTTCCATTTATAAAGGACTTTACCTTCTTGATCGGTGACTTTAGTAATGGCGCGCGCTGGCTGATAGTTTCCGTCATTGAAGGAAGTATAGGCATTCGTCAGTTCAAGGGGACTCATGCCATATTCGAATCCGCCTATGGCCGAACTTGTATGGTGGTCTTTTTTGCTCACCTTTTTAAAGTCGAAGGCATCCAGGTACTTGAAACTCGTTTCCACCCCCGTCTTTTCAAAAAGCCTTATGGCGGGTGTGTTATAGGATTGAGCGAAGGCAGTTCTTAAAGTGACCATCCCGTAGCTGTCGCCGCTATAATTCTTTGGGCAATAGCTATTGCTGCAATAGCTTGCTCCGCTAACGAGCTGATTGATGTCAGCATCCGTTTCTTCTAAATAGGGAGCATAATCGAGAAGTGGCTTAATGGCGGACCCTGGCTGCCTATAGCTTTGGTATGCCCGATTGAAAGATTTTTTTTTATAATCCTTTCCCCCAATCAAAGAGACAAGCTCGTGCGTATGATGCTGTATAACCACTAAAGCTCCCTCGAAATCATTGACACCGAGTTTTGATTGAACAGCAGTCTTTGACTGTGTTTGCAGTTTAGTATTGAGGTCGGTATGGATGGTTACACCGGAATTCAAAAGCTTTTTTACCTTTTTATCCAGCTCGGCTTCCGCCTGCTTACGTATAGCGACATAGGGACTTTGCAGAGATTTGTCGAGACCCTCGGGGGATGCCACCAGGTTTTTCAATTCCTGATGAACAAACGTCACGTAATCGGGGTATAAGTCGACCGGGGTGGACAAGTCTAATTTGATCGTACTTTTGATAAGCTTTTCGTACTCGTCCTTTTCTAAATCACCTTCGGCCACCATTTGTTTCAGTAATCTCTCCTGACACTTTTTCGTCGCATCGAAATGTTTAAGAGGATTATAGTTTTCCGGATTATTAGGGATTGCTGCCAGGAAAGCAAGTTCAGCCTTGGATAACTCTCCAGTAGGTTTACTGAAATAATATTGGAAGCAGCTTCGATTCCATAAGCTCCATTACTGAAATATATGGCATTCAAATACAGCTCCATGATTTCCGGCTTTGATTTTTTTCTCTCTATCTGATGGGCATAAATGAGTTCACTGAGTTTTCGGTTATACGTCCTATCATGTGAGAGATAAACATTCCTGGCCAGTTGCTGGGTAATGGTACTGCCGCCTTGTTCGATTGTTTTATTTGTGAATTGATAAGAAGCGCCCTGCTTATGCCGGATATGTCAACGCCTGCATGATCATAAAGTTTCTGATCCTCTGTAACGATGAACAGATTTTCCAGGAAAAGGGGGATGTCTTCAAGTTTTAGGTAAGTCCGTTTCTCACTAGTGGAAATTTCACTGATGACCTTTCCATTTGCGGCCTTCATGTAACTATTCTGAGCCAGTTTTATCGACTCAATGGGAATTCGCTCGTCGAGTACATGATAGGGAGATTGTGCTAAGGACCACTCCTGATTAGAAAAGAAAATGAAAAGGATCAATATGGGAACTAAGAGGAAAAACGTGATATAACCAAGATACGTGCGCATAGTTCAACTTCCTAACAAATATATTTTTAGTATGTCCTTGGATTGATGGGATGAAAAAATGGTACTTTTGGTTCAATCATCCATCATCATCCAAATAAGGTAGGCAATAAAAGGTTTTGGGTAAATTAGGTATGACGTCAGATTCGTATCCGCATGGTGTGTTACGATCCTAAGGAGTAAACTTTCTAAATCTTCTGTTATAATGAGAAAAAACCATTTTTTGTTTATATGTTGATGTCAGGAATATGAAGGGGGTCATAAAAATGGAGGAACAACAGCAATATGTATTCATTGATTTTGAATTTACGATGCCGGAAGGAAAAGCCAATCCAGTAGGGTTTTATCCGGAAATCATTGAGGTTGGTTTAGTCACCGTCATTAATGAGACCATTCAGGAACAATTCTCATCTTTTGTTAACCCAATGAAATTTCCAGTATTGACGGGAAGATGCAAGAAGTTCTTGAACATTGCACAGGATCAGGTGGACCGGGGGATTTCATTTGAAGAGCTGGTCTCTTTATTGAAGAAAATTGATGAGCAGCACCCGACGACGATTGTTACCTGGGGAAATATGGACATGAAGGTGCTTCGCCAGAACTGTCAGAAGGCAGGGTTGGATTTCCCTTTTTCAGGGAAACAAATTGATCTTTGCCTGGAGTATAAACGTTTTTTCGGGGATCAAAACCAAACCGGACTTTGGAAAGCTGTACAGGCCTATGGCAAAGAAGGGACAGGCAAGCATCACAGGGCGCTGGATGATGCCATTACGACATATAACATCTTTAAGTTAGTAGAGAAAGATAAAAGCTATATGAAAAATCATGAACCGACGACAATTGGCGATCGCATTGATTTATCAAAGGTATTGA
Organism: Bacillus sp. ISL-4; assembly: GCF_018613275.1. Classification (NCBI taxonomy): domain Bacteria; kingdom Bacillati; phylum Bacillota; class Bacilli; order Caryophanales; family Bacillaceae; genus Bacillus; species Bacillus sp. ISL-4. Next base: position 97,595 of record NZ_JAGGQN010000014.1, on the reverse strand, counting down.
ATCATTTAGCGTTATAAAAGCCAAATCATATACTACTGATTTGGCTTTTATCATGCTTTATTTGAAATAATCAGCCGCTAGATCTTCAAGCAACTGTAAGCTTTTATCATTCCACTCTGTTTGGACTTCGCTTAAAGTGCTTTTCATTTTCTCAACAGCTTCTCTTAAGGATTCCTTATACTCAGGAATCTCCTCATCAAAGTTCCTTACCATATTCTTTGGTACATTGGTTTGCTCCCGGAATGCAAGAGCACGCCGCTGATGGAACATGGACACTTCCGTTTGCTTCGGGTTATGAAGATCTCCCTGCATGGGATGCTTCAAGACAGCCAACACTTTAACAAGATATGCAGCAGGTCTGATATCGGTGACTTCCCCGATGTATTTTCCAGTTTTATATATGGCGGTAACCTTATCGCCGATCTTAAAATCCTGTTCTGACATTTCCCTACCACCTTTCTTTTAACTTCCTTCATGATACATAAGAACAACGATTTTTCACAGCGAATTTGTTCAATTTCGTAAAGATGCTTTTTTTATGAAAATCGTGTAAAGTGTACAAATGAAGATGGAAAATGGTGTTTCATGCCATTTTATTTTAAAAAGAAAGAGGTTATATACAATGACAAACTTTCCACAATTAACAAGTGAAGTTTTGGAAAATGAAAAAGCGGTCATCATGCAAACGACGATGGGCGATATTAAAATTAAACTATTCCCTGAACTGGCTCCAAAGACAGTGGAGAATTTCTTGACACATGCTGAAAACGGTTATTACGAAGGAATCACCTTCCACCGTGTCATCAAGGATTTCATGCTTCAAGGCGGAGATCCGACAGGGACTGGAATGGGTGGAGAAAGTATCTGGGGATCTCCATTTGAGGACGAGTTCTCCATGCAATTATTCAATTTGCGCGGAGCTCTTTCCATGGCTAATGCAGGCCCGGGAACAAACGGCAGCCAATTCTTCGTCGTACAAGCCCAGCATGTGGACAGCAGGATGGGTGAGCAAATGAAGCAAGCCGGTTATCCGGAGGAAATCATCAGTGCTTATATGGAACAAGGAGGCACACCATGGCTGGATCATAAACACTCTGTTTTTGGACAAGTGGTCGAAGGCATGGACGTTGTTGATACGATTGCTAACGTGGAGACAGTTGCGGGAGACAAGCCAGCAGTGGACGTAGTCATTAAAGGGATCACCATTTTATAAATAAAAGAAAAGCGGGGGGCTTACTGCCTCTCGTTTTTTTAGATTTTAGTGGATTAGGCCCACTAGTGGATTGTTCTGGTAATTGATATAATGGGATAATGCAGTTTAATTCCCTATCAGGAAGGATGTATCGGATGGACTTTCTCAATCATGCTTTACTGGGTTTGTTTCTTTACTTTCCAGAAGACAAGACTGAATATATCTCGGCTGGTATAACTTGCTTCATTTTTTTAGTGGCAGCCGTTTTTACGATGAGGGCAATTATAAGATATTCAAAGAAGGAAGAAATGAAAACCAAGCAATTCGAAGATGAGGTCACCAGAAGGAACCAGCGAATCAAGGATGATACCATTTCTTGATCCCGGAAGATGCCAGCAATCGCTAGCCCCGTTTTTTAATATTGATTATCTGAATATGAATGGTATTATGTTTTGTTAGAAGGTCGTGAAGAATTAAATGTTCCCTTATCAGCATAAGCATTTTATACTATAAACATAGAGATAGAAATTTTGGGGGCGTAATTGGTTATGCAAATCATAGCGAAAAGAATGATTGCGGCAGATACGGTTAAGGATTTTTTCATTCAGCATTGGGAGACGACTCAAGTCGTTTTTTCAAGAGGCTTGTTTCATTATGCGGAACTTGAGGGTTTTGGGGTGATGGACGATAATGAAAAAATCACGGGGTTGGGAACATACAAATTATCCGACCATGTTTGTCAGATCATCTCTTTGAATAGTGAGCATGAGAATCAAGGTGTGGGCTCATCGTTGCTTTATGTGATGGAAAATATCGCTAAGGAAAAAAATTGCCATACTATTAAAGCGATTACAACGAACGATAATCTACAGGCATTGAAGTTTTTTCAAAAGCGTGGTTATGTCATTTCGGAAATCGTTAAAAATGCCGTTGAAGAATCACGGAAAATCAAGCCCGAAATACCATTTTACAGTTTTGATGGAATTCCGATCAGAGACGAGATAATACTGGAGAGATACTTATAATAAGGTGAAATTCACCTGATTTTGATAGGGGGAATAGGGATGTTTAAGAAAATGGCGGCGGATGCCCTTGGTCTAAGTGATATTGGAAGTGTGATTAAACCTGCCGATTATGACAAGGTGGATGCAGATGACTATATCATGCATGAAGATGGGGAAAAAATTTATTTCCTGATCAAATCGAAAACCGATGAGTATTGTTTTACGAATCAAGCGTTCGTACATTTGGACGGCACAAGTGCCATAAGCAAAAAGCGTACACTTACAAGATATAGCTACAGCCAGCATAATATTTCCAACGCTACGCTTGAAACCGCAGGGACCGTGGATTTGGATGCGGAAATTAAATTTTCGATCGGGGCAAAGACTTTCTCGATTGATGTTCATAAGAAATTCATTGAAGAATTAAAAGACTTATTCAAATCACTCGTGAAAATATCGGAAATTTGCCATGAGAATGAGTATGCCCTTCAATATGCCCAGCAAAGCGTAAACCTTGCTTCTTCCACTTTGAACCAGGTGCGCACTGATGGAAGCCAAATGGCTGCAAGTTTCAAGGAAATTAATTCTGCAGCTTTCGAATGGTTGATGGACAGCCGGAAAAAGTACCATGTTAAAGATTTTGGATTTGTTTTCGAGAAATATATCAATAATTAAAAAAGGAGGCGAACACGGAATGATGTGTCCGCCTTCTTTTTTAATTGTTCAAATCACTTAAGCCAGGGCTATGTTCATTTGGCATATCCGGCATTTCAGGGACAGGAAATCCTTTTGGCGGATCGGTAACAGCAAGGTTTCCGCCATTTCGGCTCGGTGTCTCCCCTTTGAAAATCTCGCCGATTTGAGTTTGGTCCAACCGGAAATTGAATTGGGCATTATGGTAGCCTAAATCCACATATTTGCGGCATTCAGGATATTTGTTCAAATCATAATTAGGTACAGGGAAGATTTTCCCCCAGTCAACCCCAAGAGTTTCTAATGCCTTGGCAAATGCATTTTGGTGGGCATTGTCGCGAACCATTAAAAATGCCAGTGTTTCGCGCATCGATTTATTGGAACTCATTTCATAAATCCTGGACTTTTGCAGGACCCCCGTGGATTCAAGCATGACATTGTTCAGAAGGTTAGCCACAAGATTACCGTGATCATAAACCCATGATCCATTCCATGGATTGCCGCCAGCATCGACGGGCAAGGATGCTTTCGCACCGATGATGAAGTGATGGGGGTTTGCGCCGCTATTGATGACTTCATCCAATGGGGCGCCATCAATAGCGGAATCTCCAGGCATATTCCCGCCAGCACCATTCAGCAGCTGGTTGATGGTTGATTGGACAAGTTCAATGTGGCTTAGTTCCTCCAAGAAAACTCCACGGATTAAATCACGATATTGTTTAGCCTTGCCGCGGAAGTTGGCGCTTTGGAAAGAATACTGCATCATCGTCCGCATTTCACCGAATTGTCCTCCAAGCGTTTCCTGAAGTACTTTTGCTGCATTCGGATCAGGCTTATCGGGAACGATCATATTGATTAAGTCTTCTTTATAGAAATACAAATGGAAGCCCTCCCTGAAATTTTGATATTTCTAAGTTAGCTTCTGTTATCTGAATTATATTATTCCTAAGGTAAAATGTACCTTTATGGAATGGCGGGAAGAGAGAAATACTAGAGGGAAGAACGATTTTGAAAGGATGTTGCACATGCTATCCAATCAGCAGCTTAAAGAATTTCAACAGCAATTGCAGCAAACGAAGCAAGAGTTGGAAGAGCGATTAAATGATTCAGGCAACTACGATTTAAGAAGGAGCTTGGAGGATTCGACAGGTGAGTTATCGAGTTACGATAATCATCCCGGCGATGAAGGAACCGAGTTATATGAACGGGAAAAGGATCTGGCCCTTTCCGAACATGATCGGGATGAAATAAGGGATATTGAACGAGCGCTTTCCGCCATCGAGGCAGGTGAGTATGGAAAGTGTGTGGTTTGTTCAAAGGAAATACCTCTTGAACGTTTGAATGCCATCCCTACCACTACTTATTGTGTCGAGCATACCCCATCACAGGAAACTTCGGATAATCGGCCGGTGGAAGAGGAAGTGCTCGGACCCCCTTTTGGAAAGTTCGATTATGATGAACGTCACGAATCGGTTGCATACGATGCGGAGGATTCTTGGCAGGATGTTGCCAGTTATGGAACATCTGAATCGCCTTCCGATTTTGTAAATCCGCCTAACGATTACGAAGATATGTATGTCGAGTCTGAAGAAAATATCGGATATGTCGAAAATTATGAAAATTTCGTTGGTGTGGATCTATACGGTAAAGAGATAACGGTTTATCCGAACTCCCAATATGAAGAATTGAAAGAAGAGCTTTTTGAAGAAAATATTCAAACCCCGTTTGGGGATTTGCCACGATATGAGCATGATCCTTATGTCGATGAAGAGAAAGATTGAAAAAGAAGAACCAGGATTCTAAGCCTGGTTCTTCTTTTTATTTATGAAAACGCCAATTTCAAACGTTTTAGCCCTTCCATCAGAACGCTGCGTGAACAACCGAGATTCATTCGGACGAAACCTTCTCCGCCAGGTCCATATTTTGAACCAGGTTCCAATGCGAGCTTCCCTTGATGGATCAGTCGATCCTTAATTTCCTTGTCGGTCAATCTAAGATCACGGCAGTCAATCCATAAAAGGTAAGAGGCTTCCGGATGCATGACATGCAGTGAAGGAATTTCAGCAGCAATGAATTCCTCTGCCACTTTTATATTTTCCTCAATGTAGCCAAGCATGTCCTCAAGCCATTCCAAGCCCTCTCGATACGCGGCTTCCATTGCTGTTAAGGCAAAGATGTTAAGACCATGGAAGGCCAGTTTCGTTTGCGCCTTTTGCAATTGCTTCTGCAATTTTTCATTACTGGCGATTAGGAATGAAGCTTGAAGGCCGGCAATATTGAATGTTTTGCTTGGCGCCATCAATGTAACAGTTATGTCCGCTAATTTTTCTGAAAGCGAGCCGATCGGATAATGCCTTGATGTTTTATGGAATAAGTCGGCATGTATCTCATCACTGACGATGACTACATTATATTTTTCACATAACTCCCCGATTCGTAACAGTTCGTCCTTTGTCCAAACGCGTCCGCCAGGGTTATGCGGACTGCAAAAAAGGAATAGTTTCACTCCGCTTTTCAGCTTGTCCTCAAAATCGGTGAAATCAATCTCGAAGCGGTCCTCTTCCATGATAAGGTGACTATTGACCACTACCCGGTCATTGTTTTTGATCATATCAAAAAATGGGGTATAGACTGGAGATTGTAACAATATTTTATCGCCCGGGTTTGTGAATGCTTGGATCGTTGTACCGATTGCAGAAACGACGCCAGAGCTAAATGAGATCCACTCTTTATCGATTTGCCAGGAGTGCCGGTCTCTAAGCCAGCTTTGAATTTCGGTGAAAACCGTTTCAGAAGGGACCGTATATCCGAAAATTGGATGGTTCAAACGTTCCATCAATGCCTTTTGAATGCCCTCAGGAGATGGGAAATCCATATCGGCAACCCACATCGGGAGAACATCTTCACGCCCATACAATGATGTGAGCGAGTTTTTATCCCATTTTGCAGACCCTGAATTTTCCCTGTTTATTTGTTCTTCGAATATTGACTTGTTCAAAATATCCACCACCGAATAAAATTTGTCATTTCGCGAAAAGCCTGTTGTTATGATACTATGAAATCATGTTCTTTGAAAATATTGAGCAGGTGATGATTACATGGATACACAGCAAATGAATTTAGCGTTGGTTGCCGTATTGCAAGAATGGGACCCATTCAAGATAGGATGGGATCTTTATGAGCCGGAAATTGCAGATACAGTCGTAGCCATCCGGTATATAGATGACCCAAAGGAACTGGCGGAAAAAATAAAATCCATTTACGAGTTCTCGTTCGATGAATCCGTTCAGATGGAAAAGTGCCTGGAAGTTGCACAAAAGCTCCTCATCATAAAAAATGATGCCAGCTGTTCGATCTAAAGGTGAAAAAGGGTGTACCCAGAAATCAGGGGCACCTTTTTTACGTTGTTTTTTTGCTCTATACTCGTAGTTTGTGCAGTTAACTCGCAGTTTGTGCAGTATACTCGAGAATTTGCGTGATTTATTCGTGAGCTTCAGTGATTAACTCGTGTTTTGGCTATTTACTCGTAAGTTTGTGCAGTTAACTCGTAAGTTTCGCCCATTTACTCGTGAGTTTGCGCAGTTTACTCGTGAGTTTCAGCTATTTATTCGTGAAATGGGCCTTTACTCGTAAGTTTGCGCAATTTACTCATGAGTTTCAGCGATTTACTCGTGAGTTTGTGCAGTTTACTCGTGAGTTTCAGCTATTTATTCGTGAAATGGGCCTTTACTCGTAAGTTTGCGCAATTTACTCGTGAATTTTGGCGATTTACTCGTGAGTTTGTGCAGTTTACTCGTGAGTTTACGTTGGGGTGGCCACTCCAATAAACCCTTTAATTAATTGATATACTTCTTCCGGTTTCTCCTCTGGAAGAAGGTGCCCGGAATCCTCAAGGACAACAAGCTGGGAATTAGGCAGGTCTTCATGGAGCCTTTGGCCAATATTCAATGGCACCACTCGATCATGCCTTCCCCAAATAAGCAGGCATGGTGTATGAATGTCACTAAGGTCCTCCTTCAACAAATCGACTTCCTTATCTCGAAGCATCCTCCCCAATGCCCGGAAAATATCATGCTTCTTTATGAATGGCCCTAGATATCCCTGCCGCATTTCATCGTCAATCATGGCCGGGTCATGGACGACATTTTTCAAATTCTTTTCGATACCTGATTTTTGTAGATACCGTTTTATCCCGAATGAAAAGAAAGGCAGGTAACTGACCATCTTCATTTTTTCCGAATAGCCGGGCTGATAGCCTGAACCGGCAAGAAGTATGGCATGGTCTACAAGATCGGGATACGATTTGATGAGCTGCAGGGAAATCTGCCCGCCCATGGAATGGCCGATGGTGCTGAATTTCCTGATGTCTTTTCCCTCTAAGAACATAACGACGGATTTAGCGATGTTCAGGAATGAATATGTATATCGATAATCTTTTCCGCTTTGCCCGAATGGCGGGAGGTCTATGGAAATCACATTGTATTCCTTGATTAAATAGGGCACTAATTTACGGAAACTGAAGCTCGACGACAAAAATCCATGAAGCAGGACAAGGGTGGGGAGGGAATCGTCGATTCGGTCATATTCAAAATAGATTTCCATATTACCCACCCGTTCGACGCCTTTGATTGTATGACTTTGCATAAAAGCTCCTCCTCTATTATTGGTCAATGATAAAAATCTGCGTTTCCCTCAATATTCCAAAAAAGGTCCTTTAATACTGTTGCATAACAGTAATTGTAATAATAACGATGAAAAAAGACAATTACTATAACAGGTCACCAACCAATTTTGATATAATAGTGTAAGTTTATCCTGACAGAATAGGACTTATTAAATTATATTGTCATATAGGTTTTTAAAAAAGTCTAATAAGGTAATTCGTGAGACTATCTGCCAGCCAAACCATCACATCTAAATTAGTGAATTCCAAAAGGGGGGTTTTCCAATGCACTTGAATGAAGAGGAATTGGAAGTCTTGAGAATCATTGAAAATAACAGCCGGATTGATATGAAGGATTTGGCTAAAATGACCGTTCAATCAGAATCGGACATTGAAATTACATTGAAGAAATTAGAAGATATGCGGGTCATTGTCCGTTATTTAACAGTCATTAACTGGGCTAAAGTGGATGAATATCATGGTGTCACAGCGATGATCGATGTAAAAGTCACTCCTAAACGCGGCGTCGGTTTCGATGAGGTTGCAAAAAGGATATACAAATTCAAAGAAGTCCAGTCCGTTTATTTAATGTCTGGGGCTTATGATCTTTCGGTCATTGTCGAAGGACGTTCGATGAACGAAGTGGCAAGCTTTGTTTCGGAAAAGCTTTCGACACTGGATTCCGTCATTTCTACGACGACTCACTTCATTATGAAAAAATACAAGCATGATGGCACTATTTTCGAGCAAACTGAAGAAGATAAGCGGATAGTGGTGTCACCATGATTAAAACGAGTTATGTTTCAAAAACGGTTGCAGAGCTTAAACCATCAGGCATCCGCCGCTTTTTCGACTTGGCTGCCAATTTGGAAGGGGTCGTCTCCCTTGGTGTGGGTGAACCGGATTTCGTTACATCTTGGGCAGTAAGGGAAGCGGCGATCAACTCCTTGGAGGAAGGGTATACCTCTTATACGGCCAATGCCGGATTATATGAATTAAGGTCGGAAATCAGCGGGTACATGGAGAAGCAGTTCCATGTTTCGTATAGACCGGAGGATCAAATCATCGTCACGGTCGGAGCAAGCCAAGCCCTAGATATTGCTCTGAGGACTATTTTGAATCCGGGTGAAGAAGTCATTGTCGTCGAACCTTGTTTCGTCGCCTATGCACCGCTTGTGACCATGGCAGGGGGAATACCGGTCACGGTCCAAACATCCAGGGAAGATGACTTTAAGTTGACTCCCCAACAACTCGAGGCGGCGATCACGCCTAAAACGAAGGCCGTTTTAATCTGTTCACCGAATAACCCGACGGGAACCCAACTTGGGCAGGAAGAATTAGTGATGCTTGCTGACATCGTAAAAAAGCATGACTTGCTGGTGATTTCCGATGAAATCTATGCAGAACTTGCTTATGATGAGACATTCACTTCTTTTGCTGCCATTGACGGCATGCTTGAGCGGACAATTGTCATCAATGGGTTTTCGAAAGGGTTTGCGATGACTGGATGGCGTCTTGGGTTCGTTTGTGCACCTAAGGAAATTTCCGAGGCGATGCTTAAACTTCATCAATATGCGATGATGTGTGCGCCGACCGTTGCGCAGCATGCTGCATTGGAAGCTTTAAAGCACGGAATGCAGGATGTGGAGGAAATGCGTCGCAGTTATCGGCGGAGACGAAATTACATCGTGAAATCATTTAACGAGATAGGCCTGGATTGCCATAATCCTGGCGGAGCTTTTTATGCTTTTCCTTCAATCGAGAAAACGGGGATGACTTCGATGGAATTTGCTGAAAAGCTCCTGACGGAAGAACTTGTAGCCGTTGTGCCGGGTGATGTGTTTGGGGAAAGCGGTGAAGGTCATATCCGCTGTTCCTATGCATCCTCCATGGAACAGCTTCAAGAAGCGCTTAGAAGGATGGAACGTTTCATGAAGAATCATTGCAAATAAAAGCAAAAAAATAGGGATCCGGCCGTTCCAAGCAGCCGGATCCCTTTCCATAGGGGGAATTAGAAAAAAGAGTTAATCTAATGGATTAACATAGAAAGTGTTAATCATAGTATATCCAGTACCCTGAAAAAAAATACACATACTACGACCTTTTTTTTGAATTAGGCTTGTGTCTTATATAAAGTATGCATAACATTCAGAATTTGTTCTTCGCTAAAGTCCTTGGCTGTTCTTAGAATGAGCTCTGCTTTTTTTGTTCCGATTTCTTCAATCAGCTTTTTTATGTCCTCGTCGTCGATACCATCATCATTCCCAGTTTGGGCATCCTTCAGGAATTCTGAAGCTGGAATGTCAAGAACGGTGGAAAGCCGTAGAATGGTTTGTGTATCAGGAACCGATTCACCCGATTCATACTTTTCAATCTTCTTCGTGCCGATTCTTAATTTCAAAGCCAGTTCCTGTTGAGTGAGGTTGTGTTCTTCTCGGTATTGCCGAATGTTCTTCGCGATATTTGACATAGACAGACACTCCTTAGGAAATATATTTTTTTATGTAATTATTTTACCATATTATTACTTAAGGAAAGAAAATGAATATGTAGGTTTTGTGAAAAAAAATGCCGCTTCGAGAAATATCGAAACGGCATGTGGATGTTAAATGAAATTAGTGGACTTAAGGAATACGAGTATGATCATGATCGGCACGATGTAGCGAATCAGGAAATACCAAAGTTTAAAGAGTGATCGGCCGGAATCAGCGCCAGACTCGAACTCCTTTTGTACCTCGATCCTTTTCATTTGATAGCCGATGAAAAGGGATATGAACAAGGCACCGACTGGCAGCGCGATATTGCTTGTCAGATAATCGGCGAAATCGAATATGGATAAATTGAAAATTTTCAAATCCGAAAGCACGCCAAATGATAATGCGCTAGGAATCCCAATCAGGAAAACGGTGATACCAGCTATCCAGGAAGCCTTCTTCCGCTTTGCAGCATCACCCTTGATCATGGCTGCAACGACGATTTCGAGAATGGAGAATGCCGTCGTAAGGGTGGCAAATAATAATAGTATGAAGAAAATGAACATGAAGATCCCGCCAAGCGCCATTTCGTTGAATACGGCCGGCAACACGACAAAAACCAGTCCAGGCCCGCTTGAAGGGCTGAAACCCAGTGCGAAAACAGCCGGGAAGATGACCAAACCTGCCAGCAAGGAAATGAAGATATTCAGTCCAACTACCGAAAAGGCCGATTTTGTAATATCTTCTTTTTTACTTAAATAGGATGCGTAGGTTACCATCACGGAAACACCGACACTTAGTGCAAAGAAGGATTGGCCAAGTGCCAATAGGATCGTTTCCCCTGTTAATGCGGAAAAGTCCGGCTTCAAGAAGAATTTAACACCTTCCATCGCTCCATCCAGAGTCAAGGAACGGATAAGAAGAATGATGAAAAGTATGAACAAGGAAGGCATCATATATTTATTAGCCTTTTCAATTCCTTTGGAAACGCCGCCTTGCACGACCCAAATGGTAAAGACCATGAATAATAACTGAGCGATAACCGTTTCATATGGATTACTGATTATCGTATTGAAGAAGTTCCCATATTCTTCTTGCGTCAAGTTGGAGAGAGAACCTGTAAAGCTTCTTGCCAAATATGAGATGATCCAGCCTCCAACAACACTGAAGAAGGAAAGCAGTATGATTGAAGCGACGACACCGCCATATCCAATCAACGCCCAAGGCTTTCCAGGGGCGATATGTTTATATGCGCTAATGGCATCTTTCTGTGCATTGCGGCCAATCGTGAATTCCGCTATTAATATCGGTGCACCGATAAGTATGGTGAATAAAATGAAGAGCAGGAAAAAGACCCCTCCACCATTTGCCCCAGTCATATATGGGAGCTTCCAGATGGCGCCCAATCCAATAGCGGATCCCGCGGCTGCCAGGATGAACCCAAGTTTTGAAGTCCATTGATCTTGTTTTGACATGATGGAAAAACTCCTTTAGATGTAAAGAATATCTAGCTGTATATTACTTTTTTTAAACATTTTCTCATCTTACTATGATTATGGGGAATTGGATAGTGTTCCACTATTGCAATCTTTAGAAAAATGAGCAAATGTTTTAAGGGGAATAGTGGTTATTTGCAAATTTTTAGGATAAGTTATACATAAAGAACTTATAATATTTATTATTTCCAAAAAACAAACATTTTTAATGAGTAAAATCCCAAAAAGTATGGTATACTTAACTTTGATTATTTTCCAATTATGTGATATAATTTTTTATTGCGTGAAAAGACGAAAAAATATATATAAAATAGGAGTGTTACCATGTCTGAAAAATTCGAAATTGGTGCGGTAGTTGCTGGTAAAGTAACTGGTATTCAACCATACGGTGCATTTGTTGCTCTAGATGATTCAACTCAAGGTTTAGTTCATATTTCTGAAATTACTCACGGCTTCGTTAAAGATATCAACGAACATTTAAAAGTGGGCGATGAAGTGAAAGTTAAAGTTCTTTCCATCGATTCAGCTGCTGGAAAAATAGGCTTATCGATCCGCGCTACAGAAGAAGCTCCTGAGCGTACTGAAGCTCCGAAAAAAGCTCCGAAAAAACGCCAAGCTTCTGTTAAAGCGACATCTCACATCGAATCTACTGAAGGTTTCAACACATTGAAAGACAAACTTCAAGAGTGGATTGAACAATCTCAACGCGAAGACTTAATCAAAAAATAATTTTGGGAACCGGCAGATCCTTCGATCAGCCGGTTTTTTTTGTCCATTTCATGGCCGGTAGTGGGCACATGAATGAAATAAAGCCGGGTCATGTGTTTATCCATGGTCCGGCTTTATTTTATAAAACATAAACAATGTCGATGACATCAACGGGTCGGTTTAGTTTCAGGCTCTCTGGAAATTTCAGGGCTTGGTTTAAAGAGAAGACCAAGATTAATGAGACCGGCAATTCCAACCAATCCATAAACGATACGGGCTAATCCAGCATCTTGCCCTCCGAAAATCGAAGCGACCAAGTCAAATTGGAAAAAACCTATTAATCCCCAGTTGATTGCCCCTATTATTGTAAGCACAAGTGCAGTTCTTTGTATTCCACTCATTGTACTGCCTCCTTTTTTGAAAAAATCAGTTCTTTATTTATCATGCTTTTTCATCATGTAAATATACATCACAACAAAAGTTCCGGGCGGATATTTTGTATTTAAATGGAACATTGGTCATAATGAATAAAAGAAAAGCTAGCACTTGCACTTTGGACAATTCAAAAACGGAGTCAATGTGGCATTAAAGGAGAGATTTCCATTGGAGAATTACACTTATAAAAATCCTACTAAAGTCATTTTCGGGAAAGGTCAGCTTGAAAGTTTAAAAACTGAAATTCCTGCGTATGGCGATAAAGTTTTACTTGTATACGGTGGAGGAAGCATAAAGAAAAATGGCTTATATGAAAAAGTGGTCAATACCTTGAAAGTGATCGATGCAGAGGTGCACGAGCTTTCCGGAGTTGAACCGAATCCACGCATCTCGACAGTCCGAAAAGGTGTTGATCTTTGTAAAGAACATGGTATCGACTTTGTCCTTGCTGTTGGGGGAGGAAGTGTCATCGACGCTACAAAGGCCATCGTTGCGGGTGCTAAATATGAGGGGGATCCATGGGATCTTGTCATTAAGAAGGCACCAGTCGAAGAGGCGCTTCCATTCGGAACGGTGCTGACTTTAGCTGCAACCGGCTCTGAGGCGAATTCCGGATCTGTCATAACAAACTGGGAAACGAAAGAGAAATATGGATGGGGAAGTCCATTGGTATTTCCGCAGTTCTCCATTTTGGATCCTGAAAATACTTTTTCAGTACCAAAAGATCAAACGGTATACGGAATGGTCGATATGATGTCACATGTGTTCGAAACGTACTACCATCCGGAAACGCATGCGCCGCTTCAAGACCGTTTTTGTGAATCGCTGTTATCGACGGTGATTGAAACGGCACCTAAACTATTGGAAGACCTGGAGAATTATGAGCACCGGGCTACTATCCTGTATGCCGGAAACCTGGCCTTGAATGGGTCGCTTGGGGTCGGTTACAGCGGTGATTGGGCAACGCATAACATTGAACATGCCGTTTCGGCTGTTTATGACATCCCGCATGCAGGAGGATTGGCCATCTTATTCCCAAATTGGATGAAGCATGTGCTACATGAAAATGTCGCACGCTTTAAACAAGTGGCAGTCCGTGTATTCCATGTAGATCCTGAAGGTAAGACAGATGAGGAAGCGGCCCTTGAAGGCATTGAAAGACTTAGGTCATTTTGGAGCAGCTTAGGGGCGCCGACCAATCTTTCGGATTATGGCATCGATGACTCACAATTGGAAGTCATGGCTGATAAAGCGATGAGCAGAGGGGAATTTGGAAGATTCAAAGTCCTGAAACGTGAAGATGTCCTTGCCATTTTACGGGCTTCATTATAAACGAGTGATATGATCCTTTCTTCCGCCTTGTCAGGTGGGAGATTACTTTATATGCATAATTCCTTATTTACTTGATCGATTTCTTGATTATGAGAATTACATCAGATAAAGTGAAAGGGAAACTAAAGAATTCAAGGAGGAATTTGAATGGCCCATATTCGTTTCGATTATTCAAAAGCCCTGCCGTTTTTCGGGGAGCATGAAATTACCTATTTACAGGATGCTGTAAAAGTGGCACACCATTCCCTGCATGAGCAAACAGGGGCAGGCAATGAATATCTTGGCTGGCTTGATTTACCCGCCAATTATGATAAAGAAGAGTTCTCAAGAATCAAAAAAGCGGCCGCGAAAATAAAAGAAGATTCAGAAGTGCTGCTGGTTATCGGAATCGGTGGATCATATCTGGGAGCGCGGGCAGCAGTTGAGATGCTTCAACATAGTTTTTATAACATTTTACCATCGGATAAAAGAAATGCACCGCAAATTTTATTTGTGGGTAATAATATAAGCTCTACATATATGCAGGACGTAATGGACCTATTGGAAAATAGGGATTTCTCGATCAATGTCATCTCTAAATCCGGTACGACCACGGAGCCTGCACTGGCCTTCAGGATTTTCAGAAAACTGCTGGAACAAAAATACGGCGTTGAAGAAGCTAAGGGCCGCATTTATGCTACCACTGATAAAGAGAAGGGTGCATTAAAAACGGTAGCGACGGAGGAAGGTTTCCAAACTTTCGTCATTCCTGATGATGTTGGCGGACGTTACTCGGTCTTAACGGCTGTAGGGCTGCTTCCGATTGCGGTCAGCGGGGCGGATATCGATCAAATCATGGAGGGAGCCGAGCGCGCTAGGGTGGACTTCAGTTCTTCCGAGTTAGGCGAAAATCAGGCATACCAATATGCGGCGGTTCGAAATATCCTTTACAATAAAGGAAAAACGATTGAAATGCTGATAAACTATGAGCCTGGACTTCAATACTTCTCTGAGTGGTGGAAACAATTATTTGGGGAAAGTGAAGGAAAGGATCAAAAAGGGATATTCCCTTCATCGGCTAACTTCTCGACTGACCTGCATTCATTAGGGCAGTATGTTCAGGAAGGACGGCGTGATCTTTTTGAAACAGTCATCAAAGTGGAAAAGGCCCGTCATGAAATCTTGATTGAAGAAGCGGCCAATGACTTGGATGGCCTGAATTACCTATCAGGTAAAACGGTGCAATTCGTGAATGATAAAGCATTTGAGGGTACGCTGTTAGCCCATACGGACGGTGGCGTTCCCAACCTGATCGTAACGGTTCCGCAGCTTGATGCTTATACTTTTGGCTACCTTGTATATTTCTTCGAGAAAGCTTGTGCAATGAGCGGATACTTACTTGGTGTAAATCCATTTGATCAGCCTGGAGTGGAAGCCTATAAGGTGAACATGTTTGCTCTTTTAGGAAAGCCGGGCTATGAAAAGAAAAAAGCGGAGCTCGAACAGCGCTTATAATATAAAAGGCATCAAGCAGGAATAACATCCTGCTTGATGCCTTTTTTTGTTGAAAGTTAAAGCAGTGTCATCAAGGAAGCGACGAAGAGAGAGGAACTCATAAGGGTGGTTTGGAAGCCAAATTCCTTTCGCCAATCGAGGGAACAATCGAGGCATTCTCGGTTTTTTTAAGGCACTTTGGTTAAGCTAATAGAAAATTAGCGAAAGAGGTTTTATACAATGATTAAAATTTCTTCTCAGTTGGAAGGGAAAACATTCGGTTTGTTCGATCTGGAGACGAAGTTAAAACCAGAAGGATATGTAATAGGCGGGGGATGGGATTATGACCATGGGTCTTTTGATTATAAGATTGATGGCAGTGATGGCTACCAATTCTTGCGAGTCCCTTTCAAGGCTGTTGATGGTTCACTCGATAAGGATGGGGTAATGGTCGAACTATTACAACCGTTTTTGTTATCTCATAAGTACGAGGACGGGATGGATGATGAAGGAAATATCGGAAACCTCTCCGCTTCCTTCAATCAGTTTGCTGAGCCTGAAGATCCGGATGCCGAATTTCCGGAAAACTATATTTCATTAGGAAAAGCGCTTGTCCGTGATTTGGAAAAGCTTTTATTACATTAATCTTCAATGATGAGCAAGGTGTCATCACGATGTATGATTACATCTCCAGGGGGCTTGATCAATGTCTTGCCTCCTGAAATGATGCCGACCAATAAAATGTCTTGATCGAATAGCTTAACGTTCAACTGTTTAAACGTCAATTCATGCCAGTCCTCCTGGACGGGCAGCTGCTTGATGTTCAAACCATCCCGCTCTTTTTGCTCTTCGGCTTCCGCAATGATCCCCTTCGATAAGCAATCCTGCATATATTCACTCGCAAATTTATTCGTTTCCACGATACCGTCTGCCCCTGCCCGTAAAGCATTTTCCTTTTGTTCATGCGTTAATATTTCCACAAGACAATATACATGAGGATTCAGCCCTTTGACGGCCAGCAATGTTAATATCGAGAACATATCCGTTTGCAGCTCGTCTTGCTTAAGGTCAGCCGTGATCAGGACGCGTATGGCTTGTTTTACATTTGCTTTCTGCAAAACGGAATCCAATGTAGCTTTTCCTTGGATAAAGTGGATATTCGTTCTTGGAAGCGGGTGCTTTTGCAGCGTATCATCTATAAGGACAATGGATTGATGATGTTTACGATCATGAATGTTTTGGATGATTCTCTGGGAACGGCCATTCCAGCCCACAATGATAATATGACCGCCGCCGCCGAATACTTTCTTTCCTGTTAGAAATTGCTGCTCATTGGAAATGGAAATCTTTGCAATGTACGCAAAATAAGAGGTAATCAGGCCGGCGCCTGACAAAATGAGGACCATTCCAATGACTTTTCCAAGATTTGTAACGGGAGTGAAATCTCCGTAACCAACCGTTGACATAGTCACGATTGCCCACCAGATGCCATCAAGTAAAGTAGGGAATCTCTTCGGCTCCACAAAGTGTATCAAGACCCCGAATGAAAGTAAAAATAATGCGATGGTGGATAGCAATCTGATGAAACGCGGAAATCTGGGAACGGTGCTGATGAATGGACCGATTCGAATCATGTTTTTCACACCCCTTAAGCTGTTCCTTTTAGTATGGTCAAAAAAGGCTTGGCTCATAAGGTTGCGAACAGACAAACTTTGAATGATGAATATTGGAAAGTTGCCATTCGATTTCGGGTAAATGATAAAAGCCCTCCGGTGATGTCGGAAGGCTTTTATGGTTGAGTCACGTATCCTGAACTGGACTTCATGCTCGATGATTGATTATATGCCGGTTTGCGTTTCGGTATTCCTTCATCTTTTTTTAGACCCTTCTCCGGACGTTAAAGTTATCACTGATGAGCAACCAGTTTTGAGGGAAGGCTAAGCCGAGCTTCCAATAACTCATTCCCCTTAGGTTCAGTTCTTTGATTAAATCGAATTTTGCCTGAATGGATCTGGCATCTTCAAACCACACCTCATGCCGCCTATCCTCTATATCGGTATAGTTGAAGTGCGGGGCCTGTGCGGTTTCATCATACTCGATGGCAACATTATTGGCCGCCGCAATCTGGATGGCCTGCTGCGGACTCACAGCCTTGGCAGTGGATCCCTGTACAAAAGGCAGGGTCCAATCATAGCCATATAGATTCTGCCCCATCAGGATCTTGTTTGAGGGAATATCGGTGACGGCATATTCGAGAACTTCCCGAACAGGTCCAATAGGTGACACAGCCATTGCCGGTCCTCCGCTATATCCCCATTCATAAGTCATGATGATAACGAAGTCGACGATTTCACCATGTGCTTTATAGTCATGTGCCTCATACCAACGGCCTTTTTGCTCAGCACTTGTTTTAGGGGCAAGTGCCGTGGAAATGAACCATCCTTCTTTCTTGAATCGTTCCTTGGCTTTTCGGAGAAATTGATTATACGCTTCTTTATCGGCCGGCCTTAAAAACTCAAAGTCAAAGTGGATATCGCGGAATCCATATTTCTTTGCCGTTGTAACGATATTGTTCAGGAACTTATTCTGAACGGAAGTATTCGTTAAAATGATTTGCCCAAGCTCATCGCTGAATTGGTCATTTTCCTGATTCGTGATCACCATCATCAGGACATTTTTATTTTCTCTGGCGATGGCAGGGAACTCATTGAGCAAAGGCTCCTTTAAGGAGCCGTCACGAAGCGCCTGGAAGCTGAAAGGGGCTAAATAGGTTAAATAGGGCCCAGCTTCCCTGGCGGCCGTTTCAAGGGCCGGTGCAACCGATGTACCCCGCGGCTCGACATAACCGTTGAATTCGGCGGTCCTTTTCTTTCGTGCCGGAATATAGAGCCGGTATCCAACGGATAGGTTTTGATTTTCGGAAATGCCATTTATCTTTGCCAATTCTTGAACAGGGACATCAACTTTTTGAGATATCGAATATAAACTATCACCCGTTTGAACGAAATAATAACTGCCGACGATTGGAATGACAAGGGCCTGCCCCGAAACAAGATTATTTGGGTTAGGGATCTTATTTGATTCGACGAGCCTGTCAACGGTTACGCTGTATGTCTGGGCGATGCCATATAACGTCTGGCCTGGCCTAACCACATGTATTTGCAATTCTTTTCCCTCCTACTGAAAGTTTCCTAACAGTTTATGAGCATAAAAAGAAATTCATGATAAAGAGCTTAGGATTGAGAGACCGTAATCAAAAAAATTCAATAAATTGGCAATAATAATTTAAGCTTAAAATGCTAATTAATATTAGTAGGAGGTGAAAACACATGGCAAACAACAATAACAGCAATCAACTAGTAGTAGCTGGTGCAGAACAAGCCCTTCAACAAATGAAGAATGAAATCGCTAGTGAATTTGGTGTAAACCTAGGTGCTGACACTACTTCTCGCGCTAACGGATCTGTTGGTGGGGAAATCACAAAACGTTTGGTTCAAATGGCTGAACAACAATTAGGCGGTTCAAACTTTTCTCGTTAATTAATTGAATAAATATGGATTGAAAGAGAAGGGGCATCGCTCCTTCTCTTTCGCATTGTTCAGCTATTTGCCTGCCAAGCCTTTAAAATCTTGATTGCCTTTTCAGGGAAATCGGTCATGATGACGTCGACACCCAACTCTGCCAGCTTGACGATGTCGGCTTCATCATTGGCGACCCAAGGCCGGATTGTATATCCGAGTTTTTTCGCTTTTTCATTAACTTCCGGGGTCAGGCTGTTTTTATCTGGATGAAAACCCGCTTCTTTTTTATCGCGTAAGATCTCTTCGTAGTTTTCAGGAAGTCCCTCGAACAATAATGCACGTTCAATGTCTGGGGCAAGCCTCTTCACTTTTTCAATGGATTCATGGTTGAAGGAAGAGAGGATCACCCGGTTTTCCAGTTGATATTGACGAATTAAATCAATGATCTTCTGTTCGATTCCTTCGTAAGCGAGTTTATCCGTTTTGATTTCGATATTCATCAATAAAGCATTTCCCTTAGCCCAGTCGAAAACGTCCATTAAAAAAGGAATCCGCTCCCCAAGGAATTCCTTGGAAAACTTGCTCCCAGCATCAGCCATTTTTAGCCTTGGTGCCGAATGCTCTTTAACATAACCAGTAAGGGTGGTCGTTCGATCAAGTGTTTCGTCATGGATGATGACCAATTCCCCATCAGAACTGAGATGGACATCGAACTCGATCCCTTCGGCACCTATTTCAGCCGCCTTTTGAAAGGCAGCCATGGTATTTTCAGGATGCGTCCCCTTGGACCCCCTATGGGCAAAAATAAGTATGTTTTGCAAAATCATCACATCCCCTTTAAACTTGATCTTGAACCCTATCATACATGTATCAATGAATTGTTTCAGCAATGTTTAATAGACAATATTTTAAACAACGAGTAAAATACATATGGTATTTCCATAAATAGGTGTTCGAAATATGAGGTGAATAAAATGAATATGTGGGAAATTTTTGTTGCAGTTATCCTTGGTCTTGTAGAAGGATTAACTGAGTTTGCTCCTGTATCGTCTACAGGGCATATGATCATCGTTGATGATTTATGGTTGAAATCGACCGAGATCTTCGGGAGTGAAGTGGCCAATGCCTTTAAGGTGGTCATCCAGCTTGGTTCGATACTCGCCGTCGTCGTGCTCTTCTGGGGACGGTTCATGGACTTGCTTGGGTTAAGGAAGTTGAAAGATACAGGTGCTGTGAAGGGACCAAAGCTTAACCTATTGAAGATATTCATCGGATTGCTGCCGGCTGGCGTTTTAGGTCTATTATTCGAAGATTACATTGATGAACATTTATTTACGATGAAGACGGTTATCGTCGGATTGTTCCTTGGCGCGTTATTGATGATTGCTGCGGATAAATTCCGTCCAAAACTGACTGCAGAAACGGTTGACCAAATCACTTATAAACAAGCTTTCGGTGTAGGGTTAATTCAATGTTTGTCATTGTGGCCGGGATTCTCGCGTTCAGGTTCAACCATTTCCGGAGGAGTGCTTTTAGGAATGAGCTATCGCGCTGCTTCCGATTTCACGTTCATCATGGCAGTGCCGATCATGGCTGGTGCCAGTCTTTTGAAAATCGTGAAATACTGGGAGTTCTTCACGCCTGAAGTTCTGCCATTCTTTATTGCAGGTTTCATCAGTGCATTTATCTTTGCGTTATTCTGTATCCGCTTTTTCTTGATTTTAATCAATAAAGTTAAATTGACTCCTTTTGCCATTTACCGGATCGTCTTGGCGGTTGTGCTTCTATTCATTATTTGGTAATACGAAATGAAGCGTGAAATAGGAGAGGAGCCACCCCGTTGATTCGGGGTGGCTTTTTTTTTGGCCGAAAAAAAGCTGGAATCCCAGAAAATTCATTACGAATGATAATTGAGTTTTATGGTTTTTAATTCGTTATTACCGAGTTAATTATCAATAAATCCTTTTTTGATTAAAAAATATTCGGTTTTTGATGCAATTTCAGACATAATTAGTAAAAAAAATATAAATGTAATAAAGCTCCCTGAGCGTAGTGATACCAACGTGCTTGGGTATTTTTTGTAATATTCAAATGATTTCATAAACTATTCTCATATAATTTATATGATATAATTTTAGTATAAATAAAGTACATGTGTACACCTGGGGAGGACAACATGGGAAATGACCAATTGAAGAAAACGGTTGGCTTTTGGGTTGGAACATCAATTGTAGTTGGTACAGTTATCGGTTCTGGTATTTTCATGAGACCTGGTGACGTGCTTGAGTTAAGCGGTAATTCAACCATGGCCTTATTAGCTTGGCTGATAGGCGGCCTGATTACCCTTGCAAGCGGGTTGACGATTGCGGAGGTGAGTACACGTATCCCTAAAACGGGAGGCTTATATGTCTATATGGAAGAAGTGTACGGAAAAGCATGGGGTTTCTTATGCGGCTGGGTTCAAACATTGGTATATGGACCTGCAGTCATGGGCGCACTCAGTTTATACTTCGGGTTATTAGTCGCAGGAATATTTAATATTGCTGGCTACACTTTGGTGATAGGGATTTTTACGATCGTATTCATAGCAGGCATGAATCTTCTGGGGACAAAATACGGCGGTATCATCCAAACATTATCGACCGTTGCCAAATTAATCCCCATCATCTTCATAGCGGTGTTCGGTATCGCACAAGGTGATATGCCTGTATTCAATATCGATAGTGAAAGTTCAATGAAAATCAGTATGGCCGGTGCGATTTTGGCTACGCTCTGGGCGTATGATGGCTGGATGAATGTCGGCTTCATGGCTGGAGAAATGAAAAACCCGCAGAAAACGCTGCCGCGGGCAATCATAACGGGATTAGTCGTGGTCATGGTCGCTTACTTGACTGTGAACCTTGCCATGCTTCATGTATTGGGGGCGGAGGGAGTCATAGCTCATGGTACGAATGCAGCGAATGTTGCGGCAACGCTTTTATTCGGTGAATTGGGCGGGAAATTGATATCAATCGGAATTGCGATTTCAATCTTCGGTTGCTTGAACGGAAAGCTTTTGACCTTTCCGCGCATTACCTTGGCGATGGCGACTGATAAAATGATGCCAGGCCATAAACAAATCGGAAAAATATCGCCCAAGTTCAAAACGCCTATAAATGCGACGATATTACAAGTGATCATTGCAATCATCATGATGGTTGCAACAGACCCTGACAAACTTACCAATATGGCCGTATTCTCTGTCTTCTGCTTTTATGGATTAGCCTTCTTTGCGGTCTTCATCTTACGCAGAAAAGATCCGGATGCAAAAACTTATAAAGTACCATTTTACCCATTCATCCCCATCGTGGCGATTGCTGGTGCAATATATATTGTTTTAAGCACATTAATCCAAACACCTTTAAATGCCCTGTACTCAGTGATCATCCTCATTATAGGAATGCCAGTGTACTGGCTCCTTAAAAAAAGTGAGCGGGATGATAAACGTTCATATTAATGAAAAACCCTTCACTGCATGCAGTGAAGGGTTTTTTTAAAATTGCTGGAACGAAACTTTCCCTTTGGACAAAAGTGGCGAAATAGACAACTCGGGAAGTTCGTATTAACATAGGGGGAAAGTTAAATAGTGAAGGGTCTGAACAAAAGTGAATTATATCGAGCCTGCTGGTAAATCATTCAGGAAAACAATCTTGGCTTTATTTCTTGGTAGCTTTGTAACGTTTGCGGATCTGTATAGTACCCAACCGGTCATTCCGGTTTTCGCAAAGCAATTCGGAGTCTCTCCTGCAATGGCAAGTCTTACATTATCTTTCGCAACAGGAACGCTTGCCATCTGCTTATTGCTTGTTTCCTTTTTCTCAGAAAATATCGATAGGAAAAAAATAATGGGGACGGCGCTCACTCTGTCTGCATTGCTATCCATATGCGTCAGCTTCATCCAGGATGACCTATACATCCTTATCGCAATACGGGCAATTCAAGGAGCGGTGCTTGCAGGTTTCCCGGCAATTGCGATGGCCTATATCAATGAAGAATTTCATCCGAAAAGCCTGGGCTATGTGATGGGGATCTATGTGAGTGGTTCGAGTATCGGCGGATTGGCAGGCAGGCTGATTGTCGGGGTGCTGACCGACCATTTCTCATGGAACATAGCGATTGGAAGCCTTGGGGCTTTAAGTTTGATCATCAGTCTGGCCTTTTGGTGGATGCTTCCGCCTTCGCAGCATGCCATCCGCGTAGGGGCCTCATTTTCGAGAATCAAAAACTCCATTATTAATAACTTAAGGAATGGCAGACTAGTACTCTTATTCTGCATGGCCTTCCTATTAATGGGCTCGTTCGTTACCGTCTATAACTTTGTGGGCATACCTTTAATGGGACCGCCATACCATTTATCACAAACATTGATAGGCTTCATATTCATTATTTATCTTGTGGGGACATTCAGTTCCACATGGATGGGGAAGCTTGCCGATCAATATGGTCGGAGGCATATACTTCTTATCGGAATAGCTATCATGCTGATGGGTGCCCTTTTAACCTTATTAAATCCGCTTTTGCTTAAAATAATGGGGCTTGCATTGTTTACATTTGGTTTTTTTGGAGCTCATTCAATTGCGAGCAGCTGGGTCGGAAGGTTGGCCGATAAGAGTGAAAAGGCACAAGCGTCCGCTTTATATCTCCTGTTTTACTATGCGGGATCAAGTGTAGTGGGGGCATCAGGCGGTTTATTCCTGATGAAGTTCGGCTGGGGAGGGGTCATCTCGGCTGTATCCATTCTGATCATCCTGGCTGCCGTTTGTGCAATGATGGCTGGAAAAGTGAAAACCGTTTAAATAAAATGATCTTTTCTATCATGTTTTTCCGGAATCCTGAATATAATCTAGTGAAAATGGATATTGAATAATAGATTGATAAGAGAAGAGGGTAATAGATAGAGTGAAACGAAAAGCAGTAATTCTCATTGGGTTAATAGCCGTTTTAATTATATTATTCGTTGTATACTTAACAAGTCCGGGCAGATTGGAAAAGGTGGAGATCGTTGAAAAATACTATCCTCATTTCTCTGATGGCAAGGCAGTCGGTTTTAAGACGAACGAAGTCATTGATGTGACGGAAACCGAAGAGGGATCCAATTGCGCAATGAAATTCAACAATGGGAAAACGTTGGAAATTGATTGTGATCGTTATTTAACATACAAAATTGGTGAAACAGTCTATATTACTACTGAAGGGAACCATGTGAAGGAAATCCAGAGAAAAAGGTAGAGGCAATCAATATTTAATGACGGAAGAGCTGGGTTTGCATCATAAAGCAACTCAGCTCTTTATTTTTATCCACTCAAAAACCCAGACCGTATTGGACTGGGCTTTTTCATTTTTTATCTTTGGTTTTACTTTTATCCTTTTTATTACGCCGAAGTACATCCAAGATTCGGCGGCTGTTATTTTTACTGTTTATGAGTTCGACTAAATCGCTCATGTTTTCAGATTCAAAGTCTTGTTGATCTTTTTTCATGATATTCCCTCCAAGTCATATATCATAATACCCTAATGTAGAAAAGGGTAAACGTCTATTATCATATTGGTAATAGAAGGATTTTATATCCTTAACCATTCATTATTTGATAAAATGTATAAAAGCCCTGTATGGGAGGTCCATATGGAAGAATTAAGAATGATCGGTGAAAAAATTGAAAAATTTAAATATATCTTAGTGGAACATATCGAGTTGTTTGAAGAAGAGGAACCGCTCTATGATTTTGAAACGAGTAAAGAGGTACGGTCAAAGCTTATTCAAATACATGCAGATGCCTTGATTCATGGAAAGGCACAAGCGATGGAAAGTATGAAAATAACGGGTATGGAAATAGGTAAGCGCATCGTGGATATGGGCATTCCTTTAGATAAGAATATTGAGGAAGCTCAAGCGATACGCAATCTTTTCTGGAGTTTCATTGAAGAAGAGGTAAGCAATCGCTATTACTCCATTGAAATTCTGCTAAAGGCAAGCTCGATAATAGATGCAATCCTGGACCAATTCATACACTGTGTGAGTATCAGTTACGTGAATCATTACAAAGAAATGGCGCAAATGGCAAACGATTCTTTGCAGAAGATAAAAGAAAACCAAGAAGTCATGGAAGAACTGTCCACCCCGATCGTTCAGACCGTATTAAAGGATGTGCTGCTCTTGCCATTGATCGGAAGGATTGACGATTGGAGAATGGAGTCGATGCAATCGACTGTACTGCAAAAATGTGCAGATTTGCATGCGGAAGTATTGATCATGGACTTCTCTGGAATTACCTTTAAGAAGGAAAGCAATATGCTCTCCCTGCTGGATCAATTAGTGGGGGCACTGGCGTTGATGGGTACGGAAACGATCTTCGTCGGCTTTACCCCTGATGTCGTGAAAGAGATCGTCAAACTTGATTTTGCAAACCGGGTAAAAGCCTTTCTATCGTTCAGGCAGGCTCTGGAATATCTGTTTAAACAAAGAGGACTGGCTCTTCAGCCAGTATGATGGAGGTATCCTTTTTCAGGGTATCTTTTTTTTCTATGTCAGGCTAACATTCCTGCAGCTCTCATATTTTGTCCATCGCTATTTCTCCATGTTATAGTGAAATGACGTGGGCAGACATGTTGATTTACATTTGTATTAAATAGGACATGTAAAGCGTGTAAGGAAGGTGGATGAAGAGTGTTTTTCAAGAAAAGTGAAGAACCTGATCATAACGAAAAATGGTATTGTGTAGGAATCATGACGGATAAAGGGT
Organism: Bacillus sp. ISL-4; assembly: GCF_018613275.1. Lineage (NCBI taxonomy): Bacteria > Bacillati > Bacillota > Bacilli > Caryophanales > Bacillaceae > Bacillus > Bacillus sp. ISL-4. The sequence goes on along the minus strand of NZ_JAGGQN010000014.1, from coordinate 71,825 downwards.
TGGAGGATGAAGAATATGATGTTTTGTCCAAACGCATCCTCGACTCGGTCCAAAATGTCTCGGTCATATCGGACTTGGTGAGGGTGGAATGGGATCGGGATAAATTGCGAGCCTTGAACGAACGTTTTCAGGACCCTTCATTTTCTGACCCGTGTTTTATCATTAATGAATTCATACCAGAGGATATAAAAAGGGAAAGAAAACTTCTGGAGAAAACTCATAAATGGAAGAGGCTCTTTGGTCTCCTCTCCCCGATTGAATACATGGAAGCCGAGACGAAGGCGGCCCATGACTTTGATAAAGCTCTCTTTTATACAGACGATGCAGATAAAGTGATTGAATACATTCTTGCAAATAGCTAGCATCCCCTGTCACATCGATACATTGTATCGGTGTTTTTGCATTTGATTCAAAGTTTATCATGCAATTTTGCGGCAGTAATTCGGCTATAAGCGGGATGATTCGACTTTAAGCGGCAGTAATTCCACCTTGCTCGGAATAATCCGTCCTTGTGCTAGTAAAGTCCGACCTTGCGCCTTTCCAACCTTTCGGAAATAAAAAGAGAGAATGGAAGGAAGTTGGTAGGAAAGATGGGGATAAACGCGGAATATCTAAAATAGAAAGAAAGAGAGTTTTAAGGGGAGAGGAAGATGAAGCGATGGAAGTTGCCATACCTCAGCAAAAGCCAAAACGGAAGTGGAGAAAGCGTGCGCTATGGAGTTTTGGTATCCTGATTATTCTTTTGCTGTCCGTTTTGATAGCTGCAAATGTATTTCTTTCAAGGTCCTTGCCGGAAACAAAGGGGGAAATATCGCTTCCAGGTCTTTTGGAACCGGTTACGGTCGTGAGGGATTCAAGTGGGGTCCCGCATATCAACGCAGCGAATGAACATGATTTGTATTTAGCCCAAGGGTATATCCAAGCACAGGACCGCTTATTTCAAATGGATTTAAGCAGGCGTCAGGCGTCAGGAAGATTGAGCGAAGTGACTGGTGAGAAAACCGTCAAAAATGATAAGTATTTCCGCACACTTGGCTTGAGGCGTGCGGCTGAAGCCTCTTATGCAGCATATTCAAGTGACGGGAAAGAAGCCTTGGATGTGTTTGCCGATGGGGTAAATCTTTATATCGATGAGTTGAAGGAGAATGGGAAGTGGCCGGCGGAGTTCACTCTGCTTGGATACGAACCAGAGCCTTGGACACCCGTCGACTCGCTGACCATCGGTAAATATATGGCCTTTGATTTAGGAGGGAACTGGGAGGATCAGGCGTTTAGGCACTATTTGCTGCAAACGTTCCCAAAGGAAAAAGCATATGATTTATTTCCTGATTATCCAAAGAACGCTCCATATATCATCAGCAAGGAAGAACTGGATATTGAAAAAAGTTTTGCCGGGGCCGTTATTCCTTACGAATTCAATGGCAGCAATAATTGGGTCGTTTCAGGCAAGAAAACGAATTCCGGTCAGCCGTTATTGGCGGATGATCCCCATCTGGGATTAGCTACACCATCCGTTTGGTATCAAATGCATTTGGAGGCCCCCTCAGTCAATGTGAGCGGTGTTATTTTTGCCGGGATTCCGGGAATCATACTAGGTCATAACGAAAAGGTCGCTTGGGGTGTGACCAATACCGGTCCGGATGTTCAGGATCTGTATATCGAGAGGAGAAACCCGGAAAACGAGAGAGAATTCTCCTACAAAGGTAAATGGGAAAAAGCCGATATCTTGGACGAACCCATCAAGGTGAAGGATGGTAAGACACTTGACTATCAAGTGACGGTTACCCGCCATGGACCTGTGGTCTCCGAGTTTGCCGGGAAAAGCGGAAAAGATACCGTGCTTGCATTAAGGTGGACGGCACTTGATCCATCCGCCGAGCTTGAAGCGGTACTGAATATGAATAAAGCGGGAAGCTGGAAAGAATTCGAAAAGGCCCTCTTGAAATTCGAAACGCCGGCACAGAATTTCGTCTTTGCCTCAGCTGATGGGACCATTGCCTATAAGGCGAATGGGAAAATCCCAATCCGGAAAAAGGGCGATAGTATGCTGCCTGTACCTGGCTGGACGGATGAATTTGAGTGGAAAGGCTTTATTCCCTTTGATGAACTTCCAAAAACGGTGAATCCGGAAGAGGGATTCATTTCGACAGCGAATAATAAAGTCATCTCGGATGATTACCCTTACCACATCAGCAATAACTGGGCACAGCCGTACCGTCAGATGAGGATACAGGAGTTTTTAAAAGCCAATAAAAAGCTTACGGCCGAGGATATGCAAAGCCTGCAGATGGATAAGGTGAATTTGCAAGCCAAGGAGTTTGTTCCTCAATTCGTGGATGTATTGAAAGGTCCATCGGGGAAACAGGAAGACCAGGCACTAACGCTTCTGAAGAAATGGAATCATATTGATTCCGTTGATGAAGCGGCCCCGATGATTTTCAATGTCTGGATGAAAAAAATAGGGGATGTTCTGCTTACGGAAGAAATACCGGAGGAAACCCTCAACCTCTTTAATGGAAGGCGTTCGGCCGTTGATGAACTACTAAGGCGGGCGCTGGACGGTAAACCGGGCCCTTGGATTGAAGAGGCAGGCGGACTTGAGCAGGTGCTTGCCAAGTCGTTACAGATGACGTTAACGGATCTTGAAGAATCACAAGGTGACGATATAGCTGATTGGGAATGGGGGGACTATCATCAGGTCAGGTTTAACCACCCGCTATCGAATGTCACCCCGTTAAATTATTTATTTAACAGCGGGGGCGGAATACCGGTAGGCGGCAGCAGTGTCACCGTACAGGCGGCGGCATTTTTAGATGATGGAACCGTTAATCACGGTGGCTCCTGGAGATTCGTCATCGACCTAGCCGACATGAATCAAGGATATCACCTCGTTGGCCCGGGTCAATCAGGTAACGTTAAAAGTAAGTGGTACCATGATCAGCTTGATGATTGGGCAGAAGGTACTTATCACAAGACCACAATGGATGATCCAAAAGGTGATAAGCTGACATTGAAACCATCATACTGATATTCAGAAAAAAATACCAAGTCCAGCATCCTTGCTCTGGACTTGGTACTTTTTCATTGTTTTTGCTTAGTAAAGAATTCTGCAAGGAACTCCTCAAAATTAGGGGCCTCGATTGCTGCGATTTTTTCATATGATTCAATGATCTTGAGTTTAATTTCTTGCTCCAGATCATTTCGGTCTTGATAGTTCGTGTTTTTTAACGATTTTTTTATTTTAGGATTCAAAGAGTCTATAAGATCCAACAATTCTTCTTTTGACAGTTTTTTATCCACAATGGCTTTTCTCCTTTCTAACATATACCTCATCCATATAGTGCTTTCGAAGTTTTTTTAGAGCTTGTTTACGGATGCTTGAGATATTCTGTGGCGACTCATGGAAATAGGCAGCAATTTCCTTGTTGGATAGGCCGTAGGAAAAAATCATGGTCAATACCAAGCTTTGTTTGGCTGTTAACTTCTTCAAGGCTTTTATCATCTCTTCATCACTTATGTGTGAAGCAAGTTCATTCGTTTCCCCCATCTTTTCAAGCTGAACGTCCAAGGTGCCGATTAGATCGATCAATCCGCCAGTATCCCTTGGTGTCGCATCAAGTACCATTCGATAGCGTTCCCGCTGCTTCCGTGCCCTTTTATCAAAATCAACAGAGAAAAAGTAAATTAAGGAGCACATGTATTTGTATACTTTAGCCCGGTAATAGAAAATTTTGAAAGTCTCGTTGAGATGATCAATGTTGTGGGAAGAAGGGGAATCAAGAGTTTCAGTGAAAATCTTTAAATGCTCTGGGTTTTGTAAAAATACTTGAATGATCGGTTGTGCAAAGAAAGATGAGTACTGTTGCTGCAGAAACTCCAATGAATGAGAAAAAAAATGAGAAGTTAATTGGTTCATTGTTATCCCTCCTTTTATTAATAAAGTGATAGACAAGGGGAATAAATCAATTATATAGGAACATTCGTTCTTTTTTCCATGAATCAATAGTGCTAGATTGATTTTTTTAAACAAGTTTCACTTTAGATATCAGATACAAGAAAAGGGGTGAAGAGGATGATGATTGAGGATGCTAGTGTGTGGGTTTCATTAGTTAGCGAATTTGGCTATCCATTCGTCGTTTCTATGTTTTTGCTCTTCCGCTTCGGTAAACAATTAAAAGAACTGACAACGGACGTAGAGAACTTAAAAAAGTCCGCTCATAAAACGAAAAGACGATAACCTCAGGACGTAATGTGCCAGGTGATAAACACCGAATTTCGGATTCTATTCTAAAAAGGGTCCGGAATTCGGGTATAAAGAAATGGGTACTCTGAAAATCAAGATTTAGTTAAATCCCTCCCTTAAACTCAAGTAAAATAATGGTAAACCATTATTTGGAATATAGCACAAAATAGGTAAAAAATAATCGTCATTTGGAATCATTTTACTACTATAATTCATCCGACAATGGAATTAGATAGGAAATCCTCCCCTCGTACGATTTTAGTTTTATGGATTAAAGTGAAAATACTTTTAAAAAAACAACATTCATCAATAAACTTATGAATAGTATGCGGCATCCAAGTAAAAGGGTGCTGCTTTTCTTATTTTTTGGTAATAAACTGATAATATGGAAAAGGGGTGGATAATTTGAAGGATAAACAGCTAGAAGATATTCGAATCCTACAGCAAGAATGTGAACGTGAAGGTTTTACTTTAAAGCTGAACTGGGAAACGCTTCGCAGTCGAAATGGTGTGCATAAGAATGACTTTTTTCACTACGATGGATTAAAGCTTGTTGGTTTTATTGGTCTTTACGATTTTGGAAACAAAGTGGAGATGTGCGGGATGGTGCATCCTGATTACCGGAGGCAAGGCATTTTTACAAAGCTGCTGGAAGAGGCTATAAGGAGTGCCGTGGAGCGCAACTATAAGTTGATTCTCTTGAACTCACCTGCCCAATCCCATTCAGGGACAGGATTTTTGAAACAGCTCCCATGTGAGTTTGCTTTTTCTGAGTTTCAAATGAAGTGGTCCGAAACGGAGCTTGACGATTATGGTGATGCAGTCGTTCGCCCTTCAAGGAGAGATGATGAGAAAACGGAAATTCAGCTGGATATTCAATGTTTCCAATTTACGAAACAAGAGGCGAAGGATTATTATCAGCGCATCCTATATGAGGATACTCTGAAAACCATGATGATTGAAAAGGATGGCCGCGCGGTCGGTAAGATCCGTGTTGATCACTCGGATCGGGAAGCATGGATTTATGGATTTTCCATTTTGCCAGAATACCAGGGAAAAGGACTTGGCAGAAAAGCATTGAAGAAGGTAGTAGCCGAACAATGCCAGCTGGGATATGATATTTTTCTCGAGGTCGAGGCGACTAATGAGCATGCTTTAAGACTCTATGAATCTTGTGGATTCAAAACCATTCAAAGACAGGATTATTATCAATACAAAGGGACGAAAAAGAGTTAGGGGCTGTGATGATGTTGACATTATTCATTTATAACTGGCAGGTGCGAAGTGAGTGGTTCAAATGGTGCAGGGCATTACCGAGTGAGGAACTGAAACGGCAGCGCACAGGAGGGATGGGCAATATACTGAAGACACTTGCCCATATTATCGATGTCGAATGCAGCTGGATCAAGGCCATGCAAGGGAAGCCTGATGTCGCGATCGATTTGGACGCTTATGATACGATCGAAAAAGTGGAAGATCTATCCATCCGTTATCATTCTGAGGTCATGGACTATTTGAATTCCCATTCCAGTGAAGATGAGCAAGGAATGATACAGCCATCATGGATGGAGGGGACATACGAAAAAGGCATGATACTGCGCCATCTGATAGCACACGAAATTCACCATATAGGCCAGCTGTCCATCTGGTCGAGGGGAATGGGCATTGAACCGGTATCCGCCAGTTTAATAGATCGGGCTTTATAGGCTTTATGCGTTAAAACTGGTAATGCAACTTGCATTACCAGTTTTTTATTTTGAAGGAATTCACAGGTTTTTTCAAAATGTTTCATTGAAGTATAGAGTCTAAGGAACTTATCTTTGATATCTATCCAGGCCAGATTTTTATTAATAGGGAACTTTCTCCCTAAGGATTCAATGGGGTTCGGTGATGATTATATACATAATTGAAGGTATAACGAGCTAAGGGCTCTGAATGGAAATGATTAAAAAGTACCATTTATTCAAAATTCGTAATATTACGGTAAATTTTGGCGCTTATTCGACAAAATCATGATATATTATTCTAGCATTTTACAAAAAAAGAAGGGTTGTGAAGTATGTCGTTCAAGATGCATGTTAATAAGATGCTCGCCCCAATTCTTGCTGTGAGTTTGGTTGCAGCCCCATTTACCGTACCGGGGGAGACATCTGCCAAAGAGTCTAATAAGAAACCTGTCACGACTGAACCATTTATCATTACAGCTCCTACTGTTAATTACACAAAAGGCACAAAAGCGACTGTAACGGTCACACCGAAAAAAGGCAACAAAGGAAATGAAACCGTTGTCTTCCAATTGATGAATGGGACGAAGGTCATTTCACAGTCAGCCATTGAGGCGGATATTAAATCGGCCCAAAAGTTCTCCGCGTACTTCAATTCGTACAAATCGGGTTATTGGGTCAAAGTATCGGTTGTCTCCAAGTATAACGGTAATACTAGTAACTTCGGCAACAGCCTGGCAGCCTCCGTTTCGGATGCACCATTTGAACTAAGGATTATGGAAACGACGGATATACACACTAATCTGGTGAGCTATGATTATTATAAGGATGCCGTATCGGATTCGGTCGGCTTTTCGCGCACGGCTTCTTTAATCAAACAGGCACGAAAAGAAGTGAAAAATAGCGTTTTAGTGGATAACGGCGACCTTATTCAAGGGACCCCGCTAGGTACGTACAAAGCGAAAATAGCGCCACTGAAAAAAGGTGAAGTACATCCCGTCTATAAAGCGATGAACTTGCTTGACTATGATGTGGCCACATTCGGCAATCATGAATTCAATTATGGTTTATCTTATTTGGATGAAGCCATCAACGATGCGAACTTCCCTTATGTCAATGCCAATGTTTATAAAAAAGATAAAGACAATAATCCAAAGAATGATAAAAATAAATACACTCCATATAAAATCGTCACGAAGAAAGTGAAGGACATCAATGGAAAAGAAAAATCAGTGAAAATAGGCTATATTGGATTTGCCCCACCGCAAATCATGGATTGGGATAAAGCGAATCTTGACGGTAAGGTCATTACAAAGGAAATCGTCACGACAGCGAATAAATATGTACCTGAAATGAAGAAAAAGGGCGCGGATGTCATCGTGGCGCTCACACATTCCGGGTTTAATGGCGACACCAAGAATACCGAAGATGTCATCTACTCATTAAGCAAGGTATCCGGCATCGATGCCATCACGTTCTCCCATACGCATAAGGTCTTTCCGGCACAGGATGAGGCTTCCTTAGACAGCCTATTCAAAGATGGCCAAGGAAAAATCCTTAAAGGCGTGGATAATAAAAAGGGTACCATCAATGGTGTACCAGCCGTTCAAGCAGGATATGGCGGCAGTAATCTCGGGATCATCGATCTTGATATCCAAAATATCAAGGGAAAATGGAAAGTCGTCAATTCAGATTCATCAACACGGGCAATCAACGACAAAATAACAGGAAAAAAAGCAGCTGAAGATGCGTCTGTCGTCAAAGCCGTGAAGAAGGATCACGAAGGAACGATCAAGTATGTTAACACGCCAATTGGAACGACTACAGCTCCAATTCATAGTTATTTCGCACTTGTGCAAGACGATCCTTCCGTACAGGTCGTGACGAGCGCACAGAAATGGTATGTAGAGAAATACATCCAAAGCAACCGCCCAGAATACAAAGACCTGCCCATTCTCTCTGTAGGAGCCCCTTTCAAAGCGGGTCGCAATGGAGTCGAGGAATTCACCGAAATCAAGGAAGGCGGACTGACCATTCGCAGCGCCGGTGATTTATATTTATACGATAATACCTTGAAGGCCATCAAGATCAAAGGGTCCGTGGTTAAAGAGTGGCTTGAGATGTCTGCAGGGAAATATAATACAATCGATCCGGCCAAGTCTGAGGAACAGGAGCTGCTTAATGGAAAGTTTGCCGTCTATAATTTTGATGTGATTGACGGCGTCACGTACCAAATCGATGTCACCAAGGCTCCGCGCTATGATGAAAAAGGGATAAAAGTGTCGGATTCCAGCAGGATTGCAGATTTGAAATATAATGGTGAACCAGTGGACCCGAATCAAGACTTCATCGTCGTGACGAATAATTACCGTGCTTCAGGCGGGGGGAACTTCCCGGGAGTCAAGGGCAGCGAATATGTAGTTGACTCTGCGGATGAAAATCGCCAAATCTTGATGGATTACATCACACAAGAGGGTGAGATCAATCCAACCGCTGATAATAACTGGTCCATCGCCCCGATTTCAGGCAAGGTGAACGTTACCTTCACCTCATCACCAAAAGGTGCGGAATATTTAAATGAAAACAGCGCGATTTCCTATACAGGCAAAAAGGATGATAAAGGCTTTGGCATTTACAAATTCAATTTGGGGAAAGAGAACGTCAAGGTGCAACTGCTCGGGATCAATGATCTTCACGGCCAGCTTGATACCACCTCCGATTTTGGCGGTATCAAACAAGGGCGTGCTGATTATTTAGCTGCGCACTTGAAGCAGCGTAAAGCTGAAAACCCTGAAAATACACTTTTACTTTCGGCAGGGGATGCTGTTGGGGCAAGTGCTCCCGTTTCATCATTGATCCAGGACAAACCAACGCTCCAGTTTTTGAATAATATGAAATTCGATGTCGGAACTGTCGGGAACCATGAGTTTGACAAGGGGGTAGAAACCCTGATGGCTCAAATCAATGGCGGAAAGTCGCCAACATCCGATGTGGTATTCGATAAATTGAACTTTCCATATGTAGTAGCCAATGTCGTATATAAAGACACGAAAAAAACGATTTTGGACCCTTACGTCATTAAAAAGGTCGGCGGGGTTGATATTGGGTTCATAGGCGTAGTCACGAATGCCACACCTCAAAAAGTAAGTCCGGATGGCATTAAGAATGTGGAATTCATAGAACAGGCATCTGCCGTAAATAAGGCGGTTAAAGAGTTGAAAGAAAAAGGCGTCAAATCGATTGTGATCATCTCACATGACCCAGGCACGGAAAAGGAAGGGGTCATCACAGGCGAAGTGGCTGATCTTGCTAATGCCGTGGATGATGAAGTAGATGTGATCTTAGCCGGAGATAATCATGCAAAAGTCAACAACTATGTAGATGATAAATTGATTGTACAAGCTTACTCTTATGGAACGGCTTTTGAAGATGTGGATTTGGAAATCGACCCAAACACAAAGGATATTGTCAAAAGGTCAGCTGAGATTGTTACGGTTACACAAGATGGCATCACGCCTGATGCCGGAACGACGAAATTCATTAACGACTACCTAGACATGTTCCCCGAGTTGAAGGCCCCGCTTGGGACAACGGATGAGAAAATTTTAAGAGCCAATGCCTATACACAGGAAACGGGCCTTGGGAATTTAATTGCCGATTCGATGAAGGCAGATTTGAATTCCGATTTTGCCTTCATGAACCCAGGTGGAATTCGTGCAGATATTCCAAAGGGGGAAGTCACTTTTTCCGATTTAGCGAAAATCCAACCATTCGGAAACGTATTGGTTAAGCTGGAACTGACTGGAGCTGAAGTGAAAACGCTGCTTCAACAGCAATGGGGCGTCGAAGGATCTCCGAAAACTTTGCAAATTTCTGGACTGAGCTATACAGCTGATTTCAGTAAACCTGTCACGGAACGTGTCACCTCATTGAAGAAAGCGGACGGAACACCGATCAAGGATACCGAAACATACACGGTGGCCGTCAATGATTTCATGGCTAGCGGCGGTGATAACTATACCGTCCTGAAAGGAAAAGCGCGTGTGTTTGGACATGCTGACCTGGAAGCATTCGTTAACTATGTGAAAGAAACCTTTAAAGGCGGGAAGATCACGGCAGAAATTGAAGGCAGAATTACGAATATCAATAAATTAATTGAGGTTACCCGTGAATTTAGCGGGTTTACTCGTGAAAGTTGAGCATTTACTCGTGAGTTTAGCGGGTTTACTCGTGAGAATTGAGCATTTACTCGTGAGTTTAGCGGGTTTACTCGTAAATTGAACATTTACTCGTGAAACTCTAAAGAGAGCGCCCCTTAATACAAGGGGCGCTTCTTTATGTGATTAATTGTTTCTGAAAATGGAAAAGTTCAATCCTAATGCGAAGGTGACCCATGCTATATAGGGAATCATCGCTAAACCGGATGCACGGTCTATTCTATAAAACTCGAATGCCGTTAAAGTAATCAGGGTCAGCAGTGCAGCCATTTCAATAAAGGCTGTTCCGCGCAATCCCCATTTGAAGAATAAAAAAGACCATAAGAAATTCAACCCTAGTTGAGTATCATAGAGCCGTTCAGCGGACTTCGATTTTTTTTCTTTGGATGCAATGCGATATTTCGCTATTCCCATAATCGTATAAAGGCTTGTCCAAGCAACGGGGAAAGTCCAGGAAGGAGGCGCAAATGCAGGCTTCTTGAGTTCATCATAAATTTCTTTTGAATTCCTTGTGGCGAATATACCCACAAGTGAACCTCCGACCACAGGTACCAATAAACTTTTAGCGAATTTTCCGTAGTTCATAATGAATTCACTTCTTTCTTCATAACTTGGATGTTCTTATACCTTTACCTATTCATATGAAAATAAAACATGCCCTTTAATGACCAAGTGTAACTTTCCTCCAGATTATACGTCGGTACTATTAAGAAAAGGGGGAATACCGATGAACCGTAAAACAATGATGCTTATGTTCTGTTTGTTACTTTTACTTGCTGGATGTAGCAGTAATGAAAAAGATGATTCAGCATCTAAAGCACAGGATGAAACGGCGGACAGTAAAACGGACGCTTCAATTTCCGGGGATAAGGTGCAGGAAGAAGCAGCGGAAAAGGAAGGGATGACGGATGAAAGAAAGGTCATCCATCAAGCACAGCTTGAGTTGAAGGTGAAGAACCTTGAAAAAGCACAAATGAAGATTGAGTATAAGGTGGCTGAATATGGCGGATATGTGGTCGAGTCCAATGTATACAGGGAAGATGAAGAACTGGTGGAAGGAATGATCACTGTTCGGGTCCCTGAAGCCCATTTTCAGGATTTTCTGGCCGATAGCGAGGGCCAGGCTTCAGAAGTGGTCGGAAGGAATGTGACAGGACAGGATGTAACGGAGCAATATGTAGATCTAAAAGCAAGATTGAAATCAAAGAGGGCAGTAGAGGAAAGATTACTTGCATTCATGAAGGATGCTGAGAAGACGGAAGATTTACTGAAAATATCATCCGATCTTGCCGTGGTGCAAGAAGAAATAGAACAGCTGACCGGGCAAATGAAGTATCTTGAAAACCAAACCTCATATTCGACGGTTACCATCACGTTATCACAGGACCGGATAGTTGTGCCGGGCATTGATAATAAGGAATTGAATACATGGGAGAGAACGAAGAAACAACTTGCAACGAGTGCGAATCTATTACTTAAAGCGGGTTCAGGAATCATTGTTTTCATAATAGGAAACTTGCCTATTCTCATTATTTTAGGCGGGGCTGGTGCGGTGGCTTATTGGGTGATCAAAAGAAGGGGTAAAAGGTGAAAGGCAGAAATAGAGGGTGCCAATTAGATTGGGCACCCTCTGACATTTATCTATTCCGTTTATGCAAGCCAGTCACATAATACAGGGCTACCAACAGTAAGATCCAAATCGGACCAACGATTAGAGCGATTCTTGTATCTGCTGAAAAACCGAGTACTACCATTACGAATACTAAAAAGGCTAAAGTGAAATAAGAAGTGAATGGGAAAAGCGGCATTTTGTATGACAAGCCTTGCTTTTCTCCCTGACTCATTTTCCGTCTAGACATGATCTGTGTGACAAGTATGGTTCCCCATGTCCAGAGGGCACCGAATGTAGCGACACTTGTGACGTACGTGAAAACTTTATCGGCTTCCATGTAGTTAAGGTAAACACCGAAAAGAAGCACGACAGCCGAAACGATGATGGCAACGCCAGGAACGCCTGACTTTGTAGTACGTTCGAAACTTTTTGGTGATTCACCTTGCTGCGCTAGGTTGAATAACATTCTTCCTGTACTGAAGATCCCGCTGTTGCAAGATGAAAGGGCTGCTGTCAGTACGACAAACTGAATGATTCCTGCTGCGCCTGGTATACCGATTTTATCAAACATCATAACGAATGGGCTGTTTTCTCCATTCATTTCATCCCATGGGGTGATCGATAAAATGACTGTCAGAGCTAAAACGTAAAAAAGTAAAATCCGATAAAAAACGGTATCGATGGCTCTTTTTAAAGATTTTTCAGGATTTTTAACTTCACCTGCGGTTACTCCAAGCATTTCAATTCCCAAATAGGCGAACATGACCATTTGGAAAGAGAGGATGAAACCGGAAATCCCATTAGGTAAAAACCCTCCATGTTCAACAAGGTTACCGAATCCGACCGCGATTCCGCCGTTCCCAAGTCCGAAAATGATCATTCCGAAGCCAAGGACAATCATAAGGATGATCGTAATGATTTTCACTAAGGCGAACCAAAACTCCAATTCACCATATGCTTTTACGGCAAGAAAGTTAACCGTCGTCATGATGGCAAGTGCGGCTAACGCCCAAGCCCATTGCGGGGTGTCAGGGAACCAAAATTGCATATAGATTCCGACTGCCGTAATTTCAGCCATACAGGTGGCAATCCAAACGAACCAGTAATTCCATCCAGTTATGTATCCGGCAAGAGGACCGACAAATTCGCTTGCATAGCGACTGAAAGAGCCTGCGACAGGATTTTTAATCGCCATTTCCCCTAGTGCACGCATGATAAGATAGATCATAAGCCCGCCAATGGCGTAGGAAATGATGATGGCTGGGCCGGCTAATTTAATCGCAGATGCCGAGCCGAGAAATAAACCGACTCCAATGGCTGCGCCAAGAGACATTAATGCGATATGTCTTTCTTCCAAACCTCTATGCAGTTGAGATTCTTTGGAGTTTTGCATAATTTTCCCCTTTTCTATGTTGGAGTTTAATTTTCTCTATCTAGCATTTTATCACTAGTAGAGGAGAATACATATAATTTATTGATTTTTCACATAATATTACAACTAAATAATATATTTTAATAGGAAGAATGTAAAGTAAAAAATGAAAACGCTTACTACAAAGTGATTCAATCTGTTTTCCTCGTATATATAATCTTTCAAAAACTATTAGAATGCTATTCAAATAAAATGTAATTATGTGATTTTTCTAAAAATTTAGACTTTATAAGAGGAAAGAGCAGCCCTAAAAAACAGGACAGCTCTTTCCTCTTACTTCCAGATGGCTGAGGGCCCATTCCAGATGATCAATGAAAGGGTTGCGATTATGCTTATATTTATTATAAATGATTTCATTTCGATTACGTTCAAAAGTATCTACTGGGTCCTGTTCGTTCCATTCCAGCAGGCCCGCTACCTTTCCATGATAAGGATTGGTGCAGCTGTTCACTTGATTATTAGTTCTAAATCAATTTCACCACTTTCACCGTAACGAACGGCCATATAAAACAGCATTCGGACAATTTCACTGTTCATTCAATTCACGAACCTACGCTACGTTAACTCGCTCTACGTTCGAACTGAAAATTTTCATTTTTATCATGATCAAAATGAAAGCTAGCCATGCAAACGCAATTCCGCTCCAGATGAGTTGATGTATTCCCAAGTGAGAAATAAACCAACCACCAATAGACGCCCCTAAAGTAATTCCAAGATTTGAAAATGAGACAAACAAGCTGTTGCCGAATTCAGGTGCTTCGTTCGCTTCAGTTGTCAACCATGTTTGACTGACAATTAGACCACCAGAATGCACTATTCCCCAAATGAAAACTATTAGAATCATCGGAATTAAATAAGAGCCCAAATAATAAGCGAATAAATAAATTACTATATATAGAAGGGGAAACATTATAACGGTCCTAGTTATGCTTTTTTGCAAAAATCCACCAAACAAAAAATTCCCAAAAATCATGATTAGACCAAAGGCCATCAACATTACACTAATCAAAGAACCATTCATATGTGTTAATTGTCCAAGATATTCGGCAAAGTAGCTGTATACAGAGAACATTGCTGCAAAGATAAACATAACGGCTGCGATGTTTAACCATAATCCCGGTTTACGTAATATACCAAGCTGCTTTCCATAAGACATTTTTTCCTCATTAGGCATGGAAGGAAGCCATAATAATATTCCTACAAAAGCAATCGCATTTACAACAGCCCCAAATAGGAAAGCAGTTTCTAACGAAAACTTTTCCGCGAAATAAGAAGTTAAAGGTACACCAAATGCAAACCCGAAAGTAATTCCCGCAAAAACCTTTGTAACTGCTTGTTTACTTTTTTCCGGAGGAACAAGTTTGGCTGCAGTCACAAGGGCTATCGAAAAAAAAACCGGATGAAAAATAGCGGGTAGAATACGGAAAGCTAGCATGATATCAAATTTCGTTGTACATGCATAAATAATATTTGAAATCGTGAACATAAATACTGAGGTTAGTAGAATTACTTTACGATTAATTCCAGAAGCAAGTAAGGTCAAGAATGGACCTGAAATGGCAACAATTAAAGCAAATATACTTACAAGTAAACCTGCTTGTGAAGCTGTTATATTAAATTTTTGAGTTATCTGGGGTAGGACCCCCACAATACCCATTTCAGTTGTAATAATGCCGAATACGCCTAAAGCCAACATAATAATAAGCAAAGGGTTAACTTTTTTCATTAATTTAAATCTCCATTCCTATTGTATATTTCTTAATTTATATACAGATTAAAATCATTTATAAAAATACATATCTGTATATCTAGATATGTAAAAACAAAAAAAGAATGACCTCCTTACGTTTATTTTATAGTTCTTTTTGAATGTACTCGGAAAATTCATGTATTGTTTTTTCATTCCGACGATAATAAGTCCACTTTCCGATTCGCTCAGATTCCAATAGACCAGCTTTTTGCATGGTTAACAAATAACTAGAGATGACAGATTGTGCAAGCCCCGATTTAGCCTGAATATCTCCCACACATACACCAACTTGAAAATTTAGACCTTGTTGAAAATAAGGCTTTTCATTAAAGAACTTCTCTGGATTTTTTAGCCATAGCAAAATTTGACGACGTGTATCGTTTGACAAAGCTTTATAGATTAATGTAGGTTCCATATAAATCATTATATCTATTTTTATAGATTTGTAAATGTAAAATTTACCGTCCCTTCGATATTCCTGTATGATCATCGATGATTTCGTGCAGGGTGTTCTTTTGCGGAGACCCTGATTTTCCGCCGACAGAGTCATAGTAGGAGTCAACCCTCGGTTCTGGAGAATCACCCACTGAATCCATGACTGATGCATCTTTTAAGCCGGAATAGGAGAAGTATGCGAACAGAGTTCCGGTTATGGTGACTTTTTTTCTTTTAGTGAAGGATTAAACCCAAATTCAGAGCGAAGGGATGGGGGGAATCTGAGCATGAAGGACAGCATAAATCTTGGTTTATGTATTGTGAACATGTCATTCCTCCATAAATCGATTCATTCCATTTCCATAGAAATCGGTATGTACGGTTATACTTATGGATAAAAGTCTCTTTTTCCTTGTTAATTGTCAAAAATGAGCGATTACAGCTATTACAAAATAGCGGAATTTAGGGGAATAGCCCGGGAAATATCGAAGGCTGTTATGGAAATGAAAATGATACGAAAAACCGTCAGTATTCGACTTACTGTTTCAGTATGTAGATCCTAAAAAAAACTGTAGACAAACTCGATCTTCATCGAGTTTGTCTACAGTTTTAACCAACAGCATGCTACTGACGGTTTTTTTTACTCTGTTTTATAAGAAGACTTTGAATGAAACTCAATAACAATGATCCAATTAAAGCTCCCCAAAAAGAATTTATTACAAAGCCACTGACTGCATAGGAAGTGATTTGGAATGTGAAGGCATTGATAATGAAAGAAAACAACCCGAACGTCAGGATGGTGATCGGCAATGTGATAAGTAGGAGAATGGGTCTAACCAGCAAGTTCATGATCGATAATATAAAAACCGCCAGCAAGGCTGTTCCGTAAGATTTAATCGTGATGGAGTCGAGAAGCCAGTCAATAACGAGCAATACCAGCCCGTTGATAAGAAAACGCATTATTATGTTCATGAATAACTCCTCCTGAAGACACTTTACTACAAGTCATTATACTAAAATTTCATGAATTTCAGTTATATGTTTGCAGAATTGTCACAAAAAAAAGAGGAATACGATATGTATTCCCTAGAATCGAAAGGACCTTTTTACTTTAAAAAAAGTCCAGTTGATTTCAGAAATCCGCTCCCTTTCCGCCGACTGTCTGCCAAGCCTCCTCGGCGCAAGCGCCTGTGGGGTCTCGGCTAGCCAGTTATTCGGCAGGAGTGTCGCAAATTTCTTCAATCCAATATGGTTTCTTCCGATATAAACCATGAAGGATGAACCAGTCTTGTTTTAAAAACACGGTTCGGCTACAGTCTTTACATTTAAAAAGGTCCAGTTGATTTCAGAAATCCGCTCCCTTTCCGCCGAAAGAACCCCCATTTGTCTACAAAACGGACCCATTAGGTTCTATTTAGTTGTTGGCAATGATTCTTTCGAATTCACTTAATTCCAATGAGTTTTTCAATTTTGGGTTGGTGTTTAAGGAAAGCAAGGCACTTTCGATGAGAAAGATTCGCGGTTCAGCGTTTTGTAATAATTCTTCTTGGATAAAGTGAATCAATTTTAAGTTTTTGACTCGTTCCGCTTCATCATCTTGGCATAGCCTCAAGATCATCTTTTTTAGGCCATTTGCAGAGTGCAGGAGTGCTGTATGAAAATCCTGCTGTGTATGGAAGCACTCAGGCAGCCATTGCTTGATGAGATCGGGTTCCAAAAGTTGTGCTTTTGAGGTGCTGACATCTTCGAAAATCGATTTAATCCTATCGACACAATAACGGATAATTTCAGTAGGGTTGAAATCGGGCTCTTTAGCCAAGGCATTAAAATGAATCGTTTGATGCATCATCCCCGAGTAGAGAATGGCACAGTCCAAAATATAAGGTTTTTTAGCAGCACCGAAAATGTCCAGAAACCGTTTTGATAGCCAATGGATATGCTGGAATTTAGCATGTGTTATGAAGTTCTTAAGTTCGGTATCATTCGAAATCATTACTTCTTCATATAAGGAAAAGATTTTATTGTTTTTGTTGGAGTGCATTTGTAATTCGGATTGTTTGATGAATATTTCAATATCTGCAAGGTTTTGCCCAATCAGCAATTCATTCCGCTCTTTTTCGAATTTTTCTTGGGAAGTCAGGAAAACTGCCTTAAGCAATTCGCTTTTAGAAGAAAAATAGTTATAAAATGTTCCTTTTGAAATGCCGCTATAATCTAAAATATCCTGAATGGAAGTGGCTTGATAACCCTTTTCAATAAATAATTGGTGTGCATATTTAACTACCAGTTGTTTGCGCTCATTCATATATATCACCCTTACTCTTATTGGACGGTCATTTTAACGTAATAGTATCTTATTTTCTATACGAACACAAACCAGTATGTTTACAATTTCTCCAGCAAAATAAGGGTGAAGGCCTTTTGTTTCAGTCCGTTTATGAATAGTTCTGCTGAAGATAAGGTTCACAAAAGCAATGAAAAATTCAGTTTCCACGCCTCCTTCTATTCGTCATGTAAATAAAGCCTGATGAAGTGAACAAAGTCACAGGAGATCACTTCGGTTTGTTATAAGATAAATAGAAGGAAATAGGTAAAGTAGCGCAAAGTATCCATGAATATTCGTTATCATTCTCGATTACTACGCCATTGGTAGGGGAAATGATAAAATCACTTGTCATGAAGGATTATTGGTTATAAGGGTCGTATACCATTATTAGGAATTGTATAATGACTATAAGTTGTTCCGTCAACGTTTATACATTTTGGATTCTCCATTATTATGGTTGGGGGTGAAGTCATATCATCAACGAAAAAAAATAAATGAATTGATTATTATATTAAAATTATTATAAATAAGTATTGATTTTTTTCTGAGAAGCTTTATCATTATATACATAAATATTAATGAAAAGGTGGTTCAATTATGTCGAATAAGAAAAACCTTACTACAAGCTGGGGAGCACCAGTAGGAGATAATCAAAACTCGATTACTGCCGGCGAACGCGGCCCGGTACTCATTCAAGATGTACACTTATTGGAGAAACTAGCCCACTTCAACCGTGAACGTGTGCCTGAACGTGTAGTTCATGCGAAGGGTGCCGGTGCATTCGGAACTTTCGAAGTAACGAACGACCTTTCTCAGTACACGAAAGCTAAACTTTTCAATGGTGTGGGCAAGAAGACAGATCTTTTTATCCGTTTCTCCACAGTTGCAGGTGAATTGGGTTCTGCTGATACAGTCCGTGACCCGCGTGGATTTGCTGTTAAATTCTACACGGAAGAAGGAAACTACGATATCGTCGGTAATAATACGCCTGTATTCTTTATTCGCGATGCGATTAAATTCCCCGACTTCATCCATACACAAAAAAGAGATCCTAGAACGCATTTAAAAAACCCTACGGCTGTTTGGGATTTCTGGTCACATTCACCGGAATCTCTGCACCAAGTGACGATCCTGATGTCCGATCGGGGCATTCCTGCTACACTTCGTCATACACATGGTTTCGGAAGCCACACATTTAAATGGGTGAATGCTGAAGGAAAAGGCGTTTGGGTGAAATACCACTTCAAAACAGAACAGGGCATCAAAAACCTTGATGTCGATCTAGCTGCAAAATTAGCAGGTGAAAACCCTGATTACCATACGGAAGATCTTTTCAATGCCATTGAAAAAGGGGACTTCCCTGCATGGAAATTATATGTTCAGATCATGCCTTTGGAAGATGCGGATACATACCGTTTCGATCCATTCGATGTGACGAAGGTATGGTCTCAAAAAGATTATCCGCTGATTGAGCTTGGTCGTATGGTATTGAACAGAAATCCTGAAAACTACTTTGCTGAAGTAGAGCAAGCCACGTTCTCACCAGGAACATTCGTACCGGGAATTGAAGCT
This sequence comes from Bacillus sp. ISL-4, assembly GCF_018613275.1. Classification (NCBI taxonomy): domain Bacteria; kingdom Bacillati; phylum Bacillota; class Bacilli; order Caryophanales; family Bacillaceae; genus Bacillus; species Bacillus sp. ISL-4. Next base: position 52,514 of record NZ_JAGGQN010000014.1, on the reverse strand, counting down.
TCCCCAGACAAGATGCTTCAAGGGCGCCTATTCGCGTATGGAGATGCACACCGTTACCGTGTGGGCTCGAATCATAACCAGCTTCCGGTGAACCGTCCGAAAGTGGAAGCGAACAACTATCAGCGTGATGGCTTCATGCGTGCAGATGACAATGGCAAGGGATCTGTTTATTATGAGCCGAATAGTTTTGGCGGCCCTGCCGAATCAACGGAAGATAAGGTCACTCCTTTCGAGGTGACTGGGCAAGCTGCACAAGTCGGTCATAATAGTGATGATCACTACACTCAAGCAGGTGACTTATACCGTCTATTGAGTGCCGAAGAGAAAATTCGCCTTGTTGACACGATCGTGGGCGCAATGAAACCTGTGGAATTGGAAGAAATCAAGCTTCGTCAAATCGGTCATTTTTACAAAGCAGATCCAGAATACGGAACGCGCATAGCCGAAGGTTTAGGTTTGCCCGTACCGCAAGAAGCGTAAAATATGGGACTCCCAATCTATTAAATGAAAACAGGCATCCATTCATGAATGGGTGCCTGTTTTGTTTGTTTATGGGGGACTCCGTTATATAAATGACACCCGACAAGTTCGGTAAGAATATATGTTTGTAAGGAATTCATGCTTGTCAGATTAATTGGGGGCAATTTACTTAAATTATCGGTAAAGGGTGGAATTAATGACTAGTAAAAAGAATCGGGTGTTAGTAGGCAGTCCAATTTACCAGAAACCGGATATTTTACAAAAGTTTCTGCTCTCACTTAAAAAGTTGGATGTGGAGGGACTGGAGCTTGACTTTTTCTTCATTGATGACAATGAAGATGAGCGATCAAGCAAAATGCTCGAGGATTTCAGTCAGGAGCGGAACAATGTCAAAATACTGGCATCCAATCAAAGCGATGTATATGTGTGTAATGGCATTACTCACTACTGGAATGAAAATCTGGTATGGAAGGTCGCTGATTTCAAAAATATGATGATCGAACACGCGATTAAGGAAGACTATGATTATTTATTTCTAATCGACTCGGACCTCCTGCTATACCCTCTGACCATCAAGCAGCTTATTTCTGCCAAAAAGGATATAATCTCTAATATTTTCTGGACAAAATGGCAGCCTGATGCCGAAGAACGGCCTCAAGTATGGTTATACGATGAATACACCCAATGGGAGATAACACGAGGTCAGGAGTTGGCGGATTCGGAAATCACCACACGTTATCAGTCGTACATCCGACAGATGAGAACACCTGGTGTTCATAAAGTTGGGGGCCTGGGTGCCTGTACACTCATCAGCCAAAAAGCGTTGAAAGCAGGTGTGAATTTTAAAATGATCGAGAATCTATCATTTTGGGGTGAAGACCGGCATTTTTGCATCCGTGCCGCAGCTTTAGGGTTTTCCATGTACGTTGATACCCACTTGCCCGCTTATCATATATACAGGGATTCCGACTTGGACGGTGCGATGGAATTCCTTGATCGGACGGATAAGCGGGAAGCTACAGGGGCATCCCGTCCCAAATTAACGCTGAGCATGGTCATCAAAAATGAAAGTGACCGTTATCTAAGGAAGGTTTTAGAGGAAATTCGTGATTATATTGATGAAGCCGTGATTATTGATGATGGCAGCATGGACGATTCCGCAGAGGTTTGTTTAGAGGTATTGAAGGGGATGCCGGTGCGTATCATCAGGAATGATGTCTCCAAGTTCTCCAATGAAATAGAACTTCGTAAACAGCAATGGTCGGAGACGGTGAAGTCAAATCCCGAGTGGATTTTAAATCTTGACGCTGATGAAATGTTTGAAAAAAAATTCAAAGAGGTAGTCAGGCAGCTGATAAGTGATCAAGAAGTGGATCTATATTGCTTCCGGTTATATGACTTTTGGAATGAAACCCATTACAGGGAGGATGAACGCTGGTGCGCACACAGGTATTACCGGCCGTTCCTGGTCAGGTATCGGGAGGGGGTTGAATGCAAATGGAACGATAGGCCGCAGCATTGTGGGAGATTTGCAGAGAATGTCTTCGAATTGCCTCACAAGTTATCCGACATTCGCTTAAAGCATCTGGGCTGGGCCAAAGAAGAAGATCGGATGGCGAAATTCAAAAGATATCAGGAATTAGACCCTGAGGGTAAGTATGGAAGTACTGAGCAATATGTAAGCATTCTGGATGATGCCCCCAATTTGGTCCGTTTTGAGGAGTGACTTTCCTATGGGGGAGGGGGCGTTGCGTTGGCAATAATTAAATCGAATCAGCATACATTTGGTTAAGAGGAGGTGCAGTATGGACGTTTTTGTGCGGCAAAATGATTCCTTGTGGTATTATAGCCAATTATTCAAGGTGAATTACCAACTTATCATTGATTCCAATAGTGGGATTGATCCACTTGCACTTATGATTGGCCAACAAATCAAAATTCCCGGCTTTACGACGACCGGTAATAATATTAAACAAGGTGATTCGTTATGGGCAATTGCCAGGTCACGTCATCTTTCATTGGATGCCCTATTTTTGGTTAATCCCAATCTCAATCCGAATGCCCTGCAAGTTGGTCAGACAATTTCTGTGCCATTAAGGATTACGTGGAGGCTAATTCAAGGAAACCGGGAATATGATTATGAGACGATGATGACCGATGTAAGACGTTTGAAAACCATCTATCCATTTATTAAAACCTCCCCGATCGGAGACTCAGTGCTTGAAAGGGATATCCCTGAAGTGCTGATTGGAAATGGTAACAAACGAGTTCACTATAATGGATCCTTTCATGCGAATGAATGGATAACGACGCCTGTGATCATGACCTTTTTAAATGATTATTTACTCGCAATCACGAATCAAGCTGACATCCGCGGTCTATCTCTGTTTCCCTTTTATCAACAAACGATGCTGTCGATCGTCCCAATGGTGAATCCGGACGGAGTGGATTTGGTACTTAAAGGCCCGCCTGCAGATGAGTCATTGAGACGACGGCTCGTGGAATGGAATAATGGAAGCGAAGACTTCTCTGGCTGGAAGGCAAATATTAACGGGGTGGATCTGAATGATCAATTTCCCGCCAAATGGGAACTGGAAAAAGAACGCAATAATGTAACGGAGCCAGGTCCGGCAAATTATTCCGGGGAAGGGCCGCTTACACAGCCAGAGGCCATTGCAATGTCAGAGTTGACAAGAAAACGTGATTTTGGCAAAGTCCTTGCGTTCCATACCCAAGGAGAGGTCATTTATTGGGGGTTTGAAGGTTTGGAACCGCCCGAGTCGGAAACGATAGTCAATGAGTTTGCGAGGGTCAGTGGATATGAGCCTGTCAAATCCGCCAATAGTTATGCAGGGTATAAGGATTGGTTCATTCAGGATTGACGCAGGCCGGGGTTTACCGTGGAGCTGGGCAAAGGAACGAATCCCCTCCCTATATCACAGTTCGATGAGATTTATCAGAAGTCGCTTGGGATTTTCTTGGCAGGGTTATATATGTGAATTTTGACCAAATGAAAAAGCTCAACTCCGTTACCATGGGGAAGAGCTTTTTAGTCTTATAAACTATTAGACTTGAAACGTTCAGGGCTGCTGCAAAAAATAAGTAAAGTCATGCTTTACTTATCGATTGCATGATTGACACGCTTTTTAGCCTGTAATTAACGGACATTCTCCATGTCCCAGTAATATGCAGCCCTTACCAAAAGGAATTCTAATAGTTTTACGGTAAGAAGTTTGACTTCCTTAACGCTAGTATTGGCCCCACCTACGCCAAATACTGTGACGGCCACGCATGCCATCCAACCTAATTTCATTATAATAGAAAGCGCTTACATTTTCAAAAGTAATCGTAATGCAAATTTCGACATTCGCATAAGTGTCCCTTACCAGTAGGATGAGAATGGGCGTATTACTGATAAGGGTACTATAAGATTCAGGTTAATCTGCAATGAACTCCTGCAGCTTTTTTGTTAGTCCGCCACTGCCAAATTTAATGAACTTTGTCTTTCCGGCTTCTTGTGCCGGGGGAGCAGCAAACTCCAAAAAGGCTAAAAGGTTGATCCTTCGGTAAAGTATATGGTCAATGCCATATTGATAGAACCAGTTATCGATTGCATTGTAAACCCCTCTATTCAGGGCAAATTGCTGCCGGCACCATTCGAAGAATAATCTGTCAGGCAGATTGATGTACTTCATATCCTCAAGGCGGCCATTTTTCTTCTCATTCAAAATAGGGAAAATGGGCCTTACGAATTCCTTTTGCATAGTGTATTTCCTCCCTTATTGATAAAAACGAAAAGGCTCCCTACTCATGTTGAATAGGGAGCCTCCAGTGAACTGGTCAGCTTATATATTTTCATCTAGCATAAATCTTATTATTCCTACTTGTCAAGTGTGTATTTAGAAAGCTTAAATGAAATACGTTTGTTTAATGTTTTTGGTGCAATTCAAATGAAAATACGAATAAATATTTATGTTTATTCATTTATAGTTCGTATATAATGATTTTGAGGATATGGAGGAGGAGAGACTGAATGTATAAATCGAAAAAGATTTTATTATTGGGCTCGGGTGAATTGGGGAAAGAGGTCATAATTGAAGCACAGAGACTTGGTGTGGAGACCGTTGCTGTAGATCGCTATGAACATGCCCCTGCCATGCAAGTCGCTCATCGCAGTTATGTGATCGATATGCTGGATGCGGAACAACTAAGGGGAATTGTGGAAAAAGAACAACCCGATTTGATTGTACCAGAAATCGAAGCCATCGCTACATCTGAATTAATAAAATTGGAAGAGGAAGGCTTTCATGTCATTCCGACGGCAAGAGCGGCTAAATTGACTATGGATCGTGAAGGAATCAGGAGGTTGGCTTCTGAAACCCTGGAGATTCCGACAGCAGCCTACAAATTCGCCGATACATATGAAGAATTTGTTCAAGCTGCCAAGGAAGTTGGATTTCCCAATGTCGTAAAACCGTTGATGAGTTCCTCAGGTAAAGGGCAAAGTGTGTGCCGCACGGAAGGTGACCTGGAGGATTGCTGGAGGATCGCGATGGAAGGCGGCCGGGTTCAAAATGGACGGGTGATCATTGAAGAATTTATCCGTTTTGATTCGGAAATCACGCTGCTTACTGTCCGGGCCATAAATGGTACCATGTTTTGTGCCCCAATCGGTCACATTCAGCAGGGCGGGGATTATATTGAATCCTGGCAGCCGCATAATATGACAGAAGCGCAAATCACGGAAGCGAAAAGAATTGCCCATGCCATTACGGATGAACTTGGAGGGTACGGATTATTCGGGGTTGAGCTTTTCCTTTCAGGGGATAAAGTCTATTTCAGTGAAGTTTCCCCACGTCCGCATGATACGGGGCTAGTGACTTTAGTGACTCAGAATTTGTCGGAGTTTGCCCTGCATATTCGGGCGATTCTAGGATTTCCCATCCCGGAAATCAAACTGATCAGCCCAGGTGCCAGCCGTCCATTAAAAGCGCAGGATGAGTTATCGGAATATTCTATAGTCGGTGTTGAACAGGCTTTGGCTTTACCTAATACACAAGTGCGTCTTTTCGGAAAACCTGTTACAAAGGCAGGTAGAAGGGTTGCAGTCGCCCTGTCGACTGCCGATTCAATCGAGTTGGCGAGAGTGAATGCGGCCCGTGCTTTGGAATGTTTAGTTGTAGAGAAGTGATCGTGCAAAAAGCCCTTTGAATGGAGAGCTTCAGTTTGTCGACAAAGGGGGGCGGAAAGGGATCGGATTTCTTTAATGTCAACTGAAACGTTGATTTCCACTCCAGGCACTCGCTTTCGGCCCTAAAGAAAAACTGTAGGCTGGTCTCATCCCGAACTGTTTAAGGATACCATGGTTTTTTATTGTTTTATAAAACTCCTATTAAATTGAAGAAATTTGTGACACTTCTGGCGAATAGCTAGCTAGCCGAGACTCCAAACGCGCTTGCTTTGATGAGGCTTGGCAGACAGCCGGCGGAAAGGGAGAGGATTTCTGGAAAAACTGTAGGGATAGATTTGTCTGCAGTCTGACTCTGAAGCATCCTGATAGGGTGCTTTATTTTCTTTTCTCGATTAATTTTTTAACAATTTCAAATTCCTGACAAATCGCCCTGATTTGAAGAAGTTGAATGAAAGATCACTTACCCACGCTGGTGTTAACTCCGCTAAACCTTGTAACATGCCCCACTACTGGTGATTTTCCTCCAACAACCAACATCCCTCATAAAAGTGGCATGCCATTCCGTAACAGGTCTCCTTTACCTTGTCTTAACAATTATCCTGCTGCATTTTTACATTGCCTTGACATTGAGTTCATCTTCTTCACCTATAGTTAAATTAAATAGAAAACATTAAAGGGAGGCTATTCATTTGAATCGCACATGGAGTAAAAAGGTATTGCCCATCACACTGGCTTCTGCATTAGCATTTGGAGGTTTATCATGGTCCGCTGCGGATCGTGTTTCGGCAAAGGATAAGACAAAAAAAGAACCGGAAATCAAGAACGTAATTTTCCTGATCGGTGATGGCATGGGTGTTTCCTATACCTCCGCTTACCGGTATTTAAAAGATAATCCTGGTACGAAGGTGGCAGAACGGACAGAGTTTGATAAATACTTGGTTGGCCAGCAGATGACCTACCCAGAAGACTCTGCACAAAATATAACGGATTCAGCTTCAGCCGCAACGGCAATGTCTTCCGGAGTGAAGACTTATAACGCTGCGATTGCAGTGGATAACGATAAATCTGAAGTCAAAACCGTATTGGAAGCAGCAAAGGAAAAAGGAAAAGCGACGGGATTGGTTGCCACTTCAGAAATCACTCATGCTACACCTGCATCTTTTGGCGCCCATGATGAAAATCGGAAAAACATGAATTCAATCGCAGACGATTATTATAATGACTTAATCAAGGGCAAACATAAAATTGACGTCCTATTGGGCGGTGGGAAGTCCAATTTTGTCCGGCCTGATGTCAATTTGGCGAAAGCCTTTGAAAAAGACGGTTACAGTTATGTGACTGATAAAAATCAAATGCTTAAGGACAAAAATGAACAGGTCCTTGGTTTATTCGCTTCTGAAGGACTACCGAAAATGATTGACCGCCCAAGTGAAACGCCTTCTTTGTCAGACATGACAAGTTCGGCGATCCAGCGCTTGAATAAAGACAAAGATGGATTCTTCCTTATGGTCGAGGGAAGCCAGGTCGATTGGGCCGGACATGATAATGATATCGTAGGTGCAATGAGTGAAATGGAAGACTTTGAAAAAGCATACAAAGCGGCCATTGAATTTGCGAAGAAAGACAAACATACCTTAGTGGTGGCTACTGCGGATCACTCTACAGGAGGATTCTCGATCGGGGCAAAAGGAATATATAACTGGTATGGTGAACCGATCAAGGCAGCCAAACGCACCCCTGACTTCATGGCGGATGCCATCGTCAAAGGGGCCGATGTTGAAAAGACGTTAAAGCAATATATTAATCAAAATGAAGTGAAGCTAACTGACGGTGAAATCAAAACGGTAACAGAAGCTGCCAAATCAAAAAATGTGACGAACGTCGATAATGCCATCGAAGCCATATTCGATAATCGGACCAATACTGCATGGACTACCGGGGGACATACAGGTGAAGATGTTCCGGTCTACGCATATGGACCATATAAAGAACGGTTTGCAGGACAGGTCGATAACACGGATCATGCCAAAATCATCTTTGATCTATTAAAGAAGTAAAAAGACTTCAGGGAGGGATTCAATGAACAGACTGATGATTGGTGCCCTGTTATTAACGGCATTTGGTGCTCTTAATACCCAACCAGCTTACAAAGAAGAAACGACAGCTAAAGAAAAAACAGAGGAAATTGCACGGCCACTGGTAAAAAAGGATGTCTATGTTCCGAATCCACAGCTTCCTGATGATATAAAATTGAACCAGATCGGTCAGAACGTTTCCGATGCAAAAGGCGAATTAACTTTGAAGGCCTATAAAAAAGTGAATGAAACAGTGAATGTTGGCCCGATCGAGGTTAAGGTCAAAGAAATGAAAGTGATGCATGCCACTCCGGATTACAGCATGATTGATTTCTTCCACGGCTATACGCATGATGAAGATTTCGATATTGTAAAAATGAACGTGGAAATCAAAAACAATACGGATAAAAAAATCAAGTTTTCCCCAGTTGCTTTCCTTGAAACGGACAGTGGAGAACATCTGACATGGGAAGATGATATCTACTTAGAAGAACTTGCTGGTGAAATAGAAGGAAACGGTTCAAAAAGCGGAAACATTGGTTTCATTCTAAATGATGGAAACATAAAGGGCATATCCGTCATGACAAGTGATGCGGTGGATGAAGAAGGGGAAGTCCTTGCAAAAGGCAAGTCAGCTGAATTCGCTTTTTAAAGAATATGTATAAATGGCTTGGAAAAATAAAATACTAGAACAAGTGATGGAGATTACTATCACTGAACGGAATATCCAAATCCTAATGATGAGGTGACACAGAATGAGCTATAAAGATCAATTAGATCCACATTCTCAAAAGTTTCACCATAATTGGACAAGACCTAAGCGTTCAAAATCTCAAGTTAATGGCCACACGCAAGAATCACAAACAAACATTATACTAAGAAGCAATGCAAAGGCTCACAGGTGGTAAAGGATATTTCCGACAAAGAAGGAGGCTCCCAGCGAGTCTTCTTCTTTATATTTAATCCAAAATCATCTAAACCGATCAAGGCATACATGGCTTTTCACTCATAATTATGATACCATTTACCTTTAAGATTGAAGTGATGAGCTTGGCGTGAAACTGGAGTTTCGATTCCAATTGAAAGTTTCACTTTATACAAATAGAGGACGTGAATTGTAATGATTAAAATTGAAATCCCTGCAGCGGATATAAGCATCAAACAAAGAAAGCAAGTTATAGAAGGGGACGAAGCTGTCATTCCTGAAATTTACGGGTTTATCGATTTTCATTTGATTCCCCGTGATAAAGGCGGCATCATCTTGTTTTACAATGAGAACGATGAACTGATTTTTGTCGGTAAAGCCCGTAAATTAAGACCAAGGGTCAAGAAGCATTTCGAGGATAATGTTTCTCCGATTAAAGAGCATCGTAATGAAGTCAAGAAAATTGACATTCTTTTAGTCGAAGACGCTATGGAACGTGAAATCTATGAAACGTACATGATCAATAAGCTTCATGCTAAATACAATGTCGACAAAGTGTTTTATAAATAAGAAGTACCTATGAAAAGCTGACTGCATATGCACTCAGCTTTTTTATGTGCAAACTTCAGTTTACATATGTCCAAAAATAATTCCGTACATTTACAGCTGCTACATGCCAGGTTAACAATGTTGGTTTATATTTAGAGTATTCCAATACATTCTCAGGAGGAAGCTATTGAAGAAAATACTTTGTAAAAAGGTGTTAGTTATCTCGATTGGGACAGTGATTGCTTTTGGGAATTTAACGTGGTCCGTGTCACAAGCTTCTAAACTGGCGAAACAGAGAGAAATTGAAACTTTTGAACAAAAGACAGTAAAATCTTCAGGGTGGGAAATGGCGGAATAAGCATAGTGACCAATAATTTTTTTCTCGATTTGCAACAAAGAAAAAGAAAAATGTATTGGAAAATGAAACGCTGTTGATGATCAGCAGCTTGTCAAAAGTACATTAATTGATAAAACTCAATGGAGGTTCATTACACATGATGTTATGTGTGATTGGGCTTCCATTTAATTTTTGTTTTAATTTCATGAAGAATGTCAGCACCTTTCATTTATCCGTGATTCCCCTGCAGGCAGTATTGAAGCAATCGTGATTAAATTTGTCAGGAAAAGTATTCGGGGGTAATTTCGAAAAAAACTTGCAAATAGTAATGATTACGTTTTATTATTAAAGGGTGTTTTTACATGAGTGATAGCTTTGGTATTTAAATCGTAATGATTTTGATTTATGCGAAGGTATCAGGTAAAGGAGTGGGAAGCGATGGAGAAGAAGAAAATTCCGGTTACGGTATTGAGTGGATACCTTGGTGCGGGAAAGACGACGCTTTTGAATCATATTCTTGAAAATCGGAATGATCTGAAGGTTGCCGTCATCGTTAATGATATGAGTGAAATCAATATTGATGCTTCTCTGGTTAAACAGGGAGGGTTTACCCGGACGGATGAAAAACTGGTGGAAATGCAGAATGGCTGCATTTGCTGTACGCTTCGTGAGGATTTAATGATTGAAGTGGAGAAATTGGCGAAGCAAGGGGACATTGATTACATCGTGATTGAATCGACTGGGATAAGCGAACCGGTACCTGTAGCCCAAACCTTCTCCTATGTTGATGAAAGCATGGGAATTGATTTAGCGGAATATTGCCGGCTTGATACGATGGTCACCGTTGTTGATGGGTATAACTTTTGGCAAGACTTCACTTCCGGAGAAACACTTATTGACAGGATGCAGGCAACTGATGCTGCGGATGGCAGGGAAGTGGTCGATCTATTAATAGATCAGATAGAGTTCGCCAATGTCATCCTGTTGAATAAAATCGATTTAATTGATGCTGAAGCCGTTGAGGAATTGAAAGCGGTTCTTCAAAAAATGAATGCGGATGCGAGGATCATCGAAACAAACCATTCCAAAGTGCCGCTAAAGGATGTATTGAATACCCTTTTATTTGATTTTGAAGAGGCGAGCCAAGGAGCTGGCTGGATAAAGGAATTGAATGAAGAGCATATTCCGGAGACCCTGGAGTACGGGATTTCTTCCTTCGTTTATAGAAGGAAAATACCCTTTCATCCCGAGAGGCTAATGGAGTGGTTAGAAAACTGGCCCGTACAAGTGGTGAGGGCAAAGGGCTTCCTTTGGCTGGCATCGAGAAATGACACGGCAGGCTTGCTATCGCAGGCAGGACCGTCATTAACTTTACAAGCAGCCGGTAAATGGATTGCAGCATACCCTGAGGAAGAACAGCGCCGAATTTTAAAGGAAGCGCCTGAATTATTGGAACGGTGGAATGCAGTATACGGTGACAGGATGACGGAGCTGGTGATGATTGGCATTCAAATGAATCAACAGGAAATCGAAACTGAATTAGATCAATGCTTATTGACGGAAATCGAGTTGCAGCAGGATTGGTCTCTGTATGAAGATCGATTGCCTGCATTTACGGAAATCGTTCATTAAAAAACTTTAGGAGGAAACAAAAATGAGAGTAAACATTACTTTAGCATGCACAGAAACAGGGGACCGAAATTATATCACGACGAAAAACAAGCGGAATAACCCGGACAGGATCGAATTGAAAAAGTACTGCCCGCGATTAAAGAAACACACGCTACACCGTGAAACGAAGTAATTTTGAGGTTTAAATCGTAATGATTATGTTTTATTAAAGAGATGGATGTAAAAGGCGGGAAGTTCATGTTGGAATGGATCATTATTGGCGGAGACATTCAAGTATGACGATGGCTGCATTGTACGGAATTCATTTCATGCCATATTTACGTTCTCCATCCATACAATTGGTGAACATGCTCCCGATATCGAGGAATATATCGGGAGCAAGACAGACAGCGGAACGAATTGTGAATAGTTTATAGAATCTATAAAAAAAAGATCTTTAAAAAGGAGAATATAAATGGCGAAAAAATCCAAGGTGATAAAAGCGGAAAAACAGCTTGCAATGGTCGAAAAGTATGCACAACTTAGAAAGGAATTGAAGGAGAAAGAGGATTATGCCGCATTGGCCAAACTCCCGCGTGATTCCTCGCCGACAAGGGTCCACAATCGTTGTGGAGTAACGGGGAGGCCCCGTGGATATATGCGCAAATTCAACATGTCACGTATCGTTTTTAGGGAGCTTGCCCATAAAGGGCAGCTGCCGGGTGTCAAAAAGTCAAGCTGGTGAAGCGGGGAGGTGAAAGGTGATTTAATAGTCTTTCTTTCATTCACTTTTTATGGAAATCATTCATCAGAAAAGGAGCCTAAGTTAAACAAGGTTACTGGTAAATAAAGGGTTTTTACCTGTAGATTTTGTTGAACATTGACGAAGCGGCTTGTAGAGTGAACGTTAAAAAAGCAGAAGTCTCTAAGACTCTGCTTTTTACCTTTGGAAAAATTCAATCCACTCTTTTTCCGGGCCATATACGTAGAAATAGCGATAGCCATTTGGAAGGGTGACTATCTCTTCATCAATCAGCTCAGTGTTATCCAAGCTTTTGATCCGGGCATATTCTTCTTCGATATCATCCACGGTAATGGCAAAATGGTGGATCGTTGCTTCGGATGGCAGTGTGTCGCTATATCCCTGAATCAATTCTATTTCTGTTTCTTCCGACTCTTCGTAACCTAGGAATGCCAGTTCGATTACCCCATTAGTATGAGTCATGCGTGCTTTTAATTTTAAATCCAGCACATCTTGATAAAAGGCGATGGATTTTTCAAGATCTTTTACAACGACGCCAATGTGATCGACCCTTTTCATAGCCAAGAAATTTTCCTCCTTCATTATATCCAGATGCAAAATGCTAATATTAGTATATATAAGATTATTCGGAATTAAATTACACTTTTATAGCCGTTTTTAGATAATTTTTTAAATGATGTTAATATAGGGGAAATATTAACAAATAATGAAAAAATGATAAATGGTTTATGTTATAAAATTTTTCTTCCATAATTTTTCTTGATAGATTCTATTCTTGGAAAGAATGAAATTCAGCATTTTCCAGGGCAAAAATTTGTTTCTAAATGGAATAGTCGATATACTTATTGAAACAACTCCATTATTAATGGATATGAAAGGAGAGGTAGTATGGGAAAAATTCGTGAAGGTGAAGTTTTCACCCTTACTGATGACAGTGATGAGGGCCATGAAGTTGAGGTTTTAGGATCATTGGATGTAGAAGGAACGGAATATGTAGCAGTAGGTTTGCTTGAAGATATTGAAGAGGATACAGATGAAGATATCGATATTTTCTTTTTCAGGGTCGAAGGCGAAGGTGAACTGCTCGATATCGAATCGGATGAAGAGTTCGAAAAGGTATCATTGGCGTTTGAAGCGGCATTTGAAGCAAAAGAATGACAAGATAAAAGACGGCACATTGTGTGTCGCCTTTTTTTATGTATAAAGAAAGTATCGGCCCCGCCTTCGCCAAATACCATGATAGCCACGCGTGCTATCCAGCCTTACTTAAGTATAGGGTTGTATTATTGATAGGACGTGTACTATATATGAAGATTTTGTTAATAAACGGAGTATTTTTCCATCACCTAGGCATAGGATAAAAAAGTGGAGGTGATGGGATGGCCGTTGTTAAGCACACTGATGCCGATATTGCCTTATTGGCAAGATTGCTTAGGGCGGAAGGCGAGGGTGAAGGTGATCAAGGCATGTTGATGATCGGTAATGTAGGGGTCAATCGGATCAGGTCGAATTGTTCCGATTTCAAAGGGTTGAGGACGATTCCAGATATGATTTATCAGGAGCATGCCTTTGAAGCTGTACAGAAGGGGTATTTTTATCAGCGGGCTAGAGATAGGGAAAAAAGGCTTGCGCGCCGGAGTGTAAGTGGTGAAAGGCTATGGCCCTCTAAATTTAGCCTATGGTACTTCAGGCCACCGGGAGATTGTCCGGAAACCTGGTATAATCAGCCCCTGGTTGGGCGTTTCAAGCTTCATTGCTTTTATGAACCAACAGGTACAGAATGTCCGAACATTTATAATACATTTTAAGGAGGAGGCTGAACCTTATGGAGGTTTGGCCTCTTTGTGCATCTGTCTTTAACTAGGAAAAATCATATGATAAAACTGGCAAATGATTTACTGATACTGTAAAATTGAGACTGTAAATTTCCGGATAAGAAAGGAATAAAAAATTGATGAGTAAAAGGCTTATTAATTATGGACAAGGGCAAATGGGAATACAGCCGGAGGATAATACCGAGAAATTTAAATCTTTCATGGAGAATAACCCGGACGCCATTTCCATTGTTGATCTGGAAGGAAAGACCCTTCAAGTGAATGCAGCTTTTGAAGAGTTTTTCGGTTGGACGAATGATGAGCTCATTGGCATGCCGTTTCCTATTATTCCTGATTTCTTGAAGGAATCAGTCAATGAATTGCATGACCAGATTAAGGCAGGGGTACAAAAGAAAGGCTTTGAAACGGTCAGGTTAAGGAAGGATGGCCAGTTAATCGATGTAAGCATCTCCCTTTTCAATATTCGGGATGATGAAAATGAGCCGTGCGCCCTGGTTTTCGTTTATCGGGATATCACGAATCAAAAACTTGCTGAAGCTGCCTTGAAGGAAAGTGAGCAAAGGTATCGCAGTTTAGTGGAGGTTTCACCTGAAGCGATTTTTGTACATCGCAATGGGATCATCGAGTATATGAATCCCATGGGGGCAAAAATGCTTGGGATGGATAGTGTGGAAGATATTATCGGTAAATCGGTTTTTCAGTTCGTTCACCTGGAGTCCCGGGAAAGTGTACAAAGAAGAATCGATATCATGAGAGATGATCATCAGGCGGTTGGTTTACTGGAACAAAAGTTCATTCGACTTGACGGACAAGTATTTTATGGAGAAACACTCGGTCTTCCGATTATTTATAAAGGTCAACCGGCCATACAGGTATTCTGCAGGGATATTACGGAGCGTAAAAAGACAGATGAGCTGCTCTGTAAATCCAATATGTTATCAGCGGTAGGACAGATGGCTGCGGGTATCGCGCATGAATTAAGAAATCCATTAACTACGGTCAAAGGATTTTTACAATTATTAAGGGAAAATCCTGAGCAAAAGGACTATCTTGAAATGACGGTCAGTGAAGTGGAAAAAATCGAAACCCTGGCCAATGAATTTTTAAGTTTAGCAGAGCCTGAAGCGAAGGCTTGTGAATACATCCAGCTTAACGATATATTGGATAGTGTGATTACGTTAGCCGAGTTACAAGCGATATTGAATGATGTTGAAATCACCAAGGAATATAATACGGATTCGGCATCTGTCTTTGGAGAACCGAATCAGTTAAAACAAGTATTCACGAATGTCGTCAATAATGCGATAGAAGCCATGCCGAATGGCGGCAAACTTCATATACAGTTACACCATGGAGGAGACTCTGCGATGATCCGATTCATTGATTCAGGCTGCGGAATCTCAAATGAGCGCATGGAGCACCTAGGGCAGCCTTTTTATAGCACCTCTGAAAAAGGAACGGGGTTTGGGCTCATGGTCAGTACTAAGATCATCCATGAGCATAATGGGGAAATTCATTTCAGCAGCGAAGTGGGAGAAGGGACGATTGTAGATATCAGTCTTCCCATCAATGAAAGTTCACAATGAAAGTGACGAGAAGCCATGCTCTCGTCACTTTTTTTGTTTATAGCTTAACGATCGTCCTGCCTCTTGCTTCCCCTTTTAATAGGGTAGGAAGGACGTTAGGCAATTCCTCAAGTGTAATTTCCTGTTGAATGAGCTGTTCTAATTGCTCGAGTTTAAAGTCGGTGGCAAGGCGATGCCAAACTTTCAATCTTGTATCCATCGGGCAATTGACCGAATCGATCCCAAGTAGATTAACCCCTCTTAGGATGAATGGAAAGACGGTGGCTGGAAGGCTTGTACCAGCTGTCAATCCACTGACCGCCACAGCTCCGCCATACTTGATTTGGCTAAGGACTGAAGCTAACGGTTCACCGCCGACGGGATCTACCGCCCCGCTCCACTTCTGTTTGCCCAGTGCCCGCAGCTTGCCATCATATACATCTTCACGCGATACAATGGTCGCCGCGCCGATTTCCTTCAAGTATCCATGTTCCGAATCTTTTCCTGTACTCGCCTCAACGGAATAGCCAAGTTTGGAAAGGATCGAGACTGCGAAACTGCCGACCCCGCCAGTTGCACCAGTGACGAGAACGCTCCCTTGCTCAGGGGTGAGGTTATTTTCTTCCAGTCTCAGAACCGATAAGGCTGCAGTGAAACCGGCTGTTCCGATGATCATCGCCTCTTTCATTGTAAGGCCATCAGGAAGCGGGACGATCCACTCTGCAGGAACGCGGGCGAATTGACTATAGCCCCCTGATTGGGAAACGCCAATCCCGTAGGAGGTCGCAATGACTTCGTCTCCTTCTTTAAAGCGGGAATCCTCAGATGAAACGACAACACCGGCCATGTCAATTCCCGGAACAATCGGATAGCTGCTGACAATGTTTCCATTTGGAATTGCTGCAAGGCTATCTTTATAGTTCACACCGGAATAATGAACACGGATGAGCACTTCCCCTTGAGGCAGATCATCAAGTGATAGTTGCTGAATGTTAACGGTGAATTGATCATCTTGCTTGTTCACGACTAATGCATCAAATTGCTGTATCATGGTTCGTTCCCCCTTATAATAATGAATCTATCCCATTATAAAAGAAAAAATATAGGAATGTATAATGATACAATTCGAAATAAGTAGTGCTTGCTTTTCTTTCTGCTTCTAAAAATGGTACTATTAGATTTGATTCAGTTCATATTAAAGGAGATGTTTTACATGGCTAAAAAAGGATACATACTTATGGCAAATGGAGAAAAGATCGAATTCGACCTTTTCCCGAACGAAGCACCGAACACAGTGGCTAACTTCGAAAACTTAGCAAACACAGGTTTTTATAATGGTGTAGTCTTTCACCGTGTCATCCCTGGTTTCGTAAGCCAAGGCGGAGATCCAACAGGTACAGGTGCAGGCGGAAGCGGCACACAAATCAAGTGTGAAACAGTAGGGAATCCTCATAAGCATGAAGCAGGCAGCCTATCGATGGCACATGCTGGAAAAGATACTGGCTCAAGCCAATTCTTTATCGTTCATGCACCGCAACCACATCTTAACGGTGTCCACACGGTATTCGGTAAAGTGACATCTGGTCTTGAAACAGCTAAAGCTATGAAAAATGGCGACAAAATGGAGAAAGTCGAAGTTTTTGACGCTGAATGATGAAAGCGAAAAGAGGGGGCATTATGCTCCCTCTTTCTTTTTGCACTGTTCATGAGCGAAAACAGGGGAATGATTGAGTCATTTTGGCGTCATGCTTTCAGTGAAACGATATTTGACCTCTGTCAAGGTTTCTGAAATACCCCATAATCTTTTCGAAATTTCTTCATTATATAAGGAATCGATGATATCGTCTTTTCTCGGAAAGCCTTTTCTGCTCTTCTTTCCATCGGGTCCGATATACTCCCCGCCTGTTAATGTAGGTTCCGTTGCGGCATAAAGGGTAGGCAATGCTCCCATACTCGCCGGCTGGGTGATGGTTTTCGAAAGAAAATGCACGAATCTATTTATGGGTTTGCCAGATCCGCGAGACATGAGATTAGTATGGGAAAGGCCCGGATGACAGGCAATGCTAATCGGGTTTGCATCATGCTGGTTGAATTTATTCTGTAATTCGCGGGCGAAGAGCAGATTGGCCAGCTTGCTTTGCCCATAGTATTTCATTGGTTTATAACCGTTTTCACCATTTAGGTTTTGGAAGTCTATAAATCCATTGATGGCGGCCAAGCTGCTCAATGTGACCACACGAGATTTTGGCGTGGAAAGGATACGCGGAAGAAGGAGTCCTGTCAAAGCAAAATGACCGAGATGATTGCTGCCGAATTGCAGCTCGAAACCATCTTTCGTCTTACTGTATGGCGGAATCATCACACCTGCGTTATTGATGAGGACGGATAGAGAGTCATAGTTTTCCTGAAAGGAATCAGCAAAAAGCTGAATACTGCTTAAATCACTTAAATCCAGCTGCATCACGTGTACATTTGCCTTAGGATGGACCGATAAGATTCTATCGACTGCCTTTTCCCCCTTTGAAGCATTCCGGACTGCAAGGATGATCTCTGCCCCCTTACCGGCCAGTGCAAAAGCCGTTTCGAAGCCAATTCCACTATTTGCACCAGTAATCACAATGGTTTGCCCCGATACATCTGCCATTTCTTCGCCATTCCACTTTTCAATCATCCAATCACACCTTCCGACACAGTCTATACCTATCATATACCCAAATAATTCCCATATGTCACATTCTGTGGCGGGAACATAGTGCTGTATTCTATTTTTTTAAAAAAAATTAGCCGCGCATTAAATAATCGATTATATTTTTCAAGATCAGAATGACGGTTACTATGATAAATAATACCCTTACATATGCCACTCCCTTCTTAATGGCGAATTTAGATCCGGCCAATGCACCTGCTATCATGGAGATCCCCATCGGTATTCCATAGGAAAAGTTGACGGTATCAAGGAATATGAACATGATCAGTGCTGCCAGATTGCTTCCGAAGTTCAAAAATTTTGCATTTCCTGCAGAGTGCAAAAAATCAAAGCCAATCATTAAAAAGGCAAACAGAATGAAAGATCCCGTTCCAGCGCCCAAAAACCCATCATAAAAACCAATGGCAAATATAGCGAACGTAAATAGTGCAGCCTTTTGCCATGTGAGTTTATGGTAAGTTGATTTCTGTCCCCAGTCCTTTTTAAAAAAGGTATAAATGGCAATAGCTATTAATAGAACCAAGATCATTGGCTTTAATAATTCAGGCGAGACGAAATTAACAACCCAAGCGCCTAGCAGGGAACCTATGAAAATCAGTGGGAAAAGTTTGGAAACCAATCGAAAATCAACCTTGCCTGAGCGAATGAAGGCAATGGTACTTGTTAAAGACCCCATGGAACTTGCTAGCTTATTCGTTGCGATAGCTTGAGAAGGGGGAAGTCCTGAAAATAATAAAGCGGGTATGGAAATCAGGCCCCCGCCGCCTACCACAGAATCAATGAATGCTGCCAAAAATCCGAAAAACAGCAGCAGCAAGAGTGTTGAAATTTGTATATCTTCCATCCAAGAAGCCTCCGTATCAATGGCATTATGGCTGAAATGCTTGTTTTGCCAAAGCCATAACCCAAGTTTTTCACTTAGTCACTATTTAGATAGTAACTAATAAAAGCCGTTCTGTAAATAAGAACATTATGAGTCATACCATTTGAAATCGAATAGATTTCGATAAGAGATTTGGTATGATAGGCATATAACTTACTAAAAGCACTA
Organism: Bacillus sp. ISL-4; assembly: GCF_018613275.1. NCBI lineage: Bacteria > Bacillati > Bacillota > Bacilli > Caryophanales > Bacillaceae > Bacillus > Bacillus sp. ISL-4. The sequence goes on along the minus strand of NZ_JAGGQN010000014.1, from coordinate 33,425 downwards.
GGAGGTACTATGCAAGATATCATTCAAAAACTACAGTCTCTCGGGTTTAGTCAATATGAAGCAAAGGCTTATGTTTCTTTGGTTCGCCAAGGTCCAACCAGTGCCTATCAAGTAAGCAAGGAATCAGGAATTCCGAGGGCCCGCATCTATGAAATATTAAATGGACTGCAAGAAGAAGGAATCGTCTTAAAAGAGGAAATCAATGAATCGATACAATATTCACCGCTACCAGTCGATGTGTTTCTGGAATCTGTCCAATCAAAATGGAACGATACCTATCAATCCATCAGCCATACACTGAAACAATTCGAGAAAATCGAACCGATGTCCGACAATCGTGTAATGACGCTTAAGGGTGAAGGGCACATCCTTTCCTTTTGCCGTACTTTGATTCAAAAAGCCGAGAAAAGGGTGGTGGTTTCCTTATGGGACGAGATGTATGGAAAACTTGAACAAGAGCTAAAAGGGATTGCTGCGCATTGCATTCTCAAGGGGATTGCATTTCAGGTTGAAAATCCATTATCAGGTATAGATATACATCGCAAAACAAGCTATGTGGAAAATATCGGAGAAAACAAATGGTTCATCTTATCCATCGATGGCAAGGAGACGATTTACGGCCCTTCTCCGGAAATGAGAGAAACGGCGTTTTACACAGATGATCCCATTCATATCAATTTTCTCGAAAATTACATTTGGCATGATATCCTCGTTAACCGCTTGGTTAAAAAGGATGAAGAAGATACCGAGAAATGGATTTCAAGTGAAAGAGACCGGTTTTTCTCCCTATAGATTAAAAAAAGCTGATAACCCCCTTGAAGGGGATATCAGCTTTTTTATTTTTGTACCAGAATCATTCGGATAAAAGGGTTTTAGGAAATCTGATGGCTGTGGGCAAGCTGGATTTATCTCGATAAGACCTGTAAGACACAATCGGATGATTATGCGCTTGAACATCCAACTGGAGAACCTGTGCGCTTTTCATTTCCAAATAGTACGTAACGTCTTCTTTTTGTAAATGATAAAAAGAAAAAGGTATCCCTAAAAGGTTTTTCCTGATTAGTTTTGTTTCAGGCTGATTGATGATGTGCTCACTCAATTCCGCTATCGTAACAGGGGTTGTTCCTGTAAAGGCTGTTATTTTTTCTTTTGCATAATCGACTGCATGACTGAAGGTGACGGCAAGATTCTTCAACATTCCGTTCATGGGGGGCATCTCCTTTTGATTAGACTATGTTTGTAGTATGGTGCGTGGCAAATGCTTTATGCAAAAAAATACGCATTGATGATATAGAATTGTCACTTTATGAACATGATTAAGAAGTGTGCAACGAAATCAAAATGGGCAATCAAGGAAGGACAGAGAAAATGTCAATGAAGGTTAAAGCATGAAGAATAAAAAAATTTATATAGGCCTGCTTTTCATCGCAATCCTCGCTTTTTCAATATTGTTCATTCAGTTGAATATCAATGGGAATTCCAGAGCGGAAAAAGGGAAAGACGCCGAAGCGGATAGTCATGAGAAAATAGAACAATTGCTGAAAAAAATGACGCTTGAAGAAAAAATCGGGCAGCTTATGATGGTCGGTTTCAAGGGAACTGAAAAGGGCAATGAAATTACGGAGCTTATCGAACAAAAACATATAGGAGGCGTCATTTATTTTGTCCGGAATATGAAATCACCTAAACAAGTGGCCAGGTTATCCAATTCGCTTCAGCAAACGGCCAATCAAAGTACACATTCGCTTCCGTTGATGGTGGCCATCGATCAGGAAGGCGGGGACATCATCAGGATGAAGGAAAGGGTTTCGCCACTCCCTGCTCAACAGGATCTTGGGAAAAATGCCTCTATTGAAGAAGTATACAAGGTGGCCAAATTGAATGGAACAGAACTTGGATCCATGGGTATTAACATTAATTTCGCCCCTGTACTAGATCTATCGCAAACGGATAAACGTTCATTTGGGAAAGATCCCGAAAAGGTCTATCAATACGGAAAGAAAGCCATTCAAGGCTTGAACGATGTATCGATAACGAGTGCATTGAAGCACTTTCCTGGAAACGGACGCAGCGAAATCGATCCGCATGTCGAAACATCCTCCGTGGAGGCAAACAAACTTGATCTGGAAAATTCAGATATTTATCCTTTCAAGAAAATCATAAGTGAAATGGATAACCAAAAGTTTTTCGTGATGGTGACCCATATTAAATATCCAGCCTATGATAAAGAAAAACCAGCAAGCCTTTCTAAAATCATCATAGAAGACCTGCTTCGTGGGAAACTCAAATATGAAGGACTTGTCGTTACCGACGATTTGGAAATGGGTGCTGTGAACAAGTATTACTCCTATGAAGAGATGGGGAAGCAGGCAATCCTTGCAGGAGCTGATTTATTACTTGTCTGTCATGAATATTCCCATGAGCTTGAAGTATATAACGGATTACTCCAAGCAGTGAAAGCAGGGGAAGTTCCAATCGATAGAATTAACGAGTCAGTGAAAAGAGTGCTGACATATAAACTTTTCAATATGAAGCAAACGAAAGCTGACCCGGATCAAGCTGAAAAAGTGGTGAGAAATCCCGAAAGCATAAAGTATATCGAAAGCCTGGGCGATGATGAATAAAAGCGAAACCACTCTCTCAAAAGGATGCTTTTGTTTAAATCAGCTAATAGAGGGAATACTATATATGACTAACTTGAAGGAGGAAACTAACATGCCATCAAACAAAATGCTTGGAACCGTCCTGATAGGAGCAGCCGCATTTTTAATGCGCAATAAGAAAACCCGTGAAAAAACCATGAGTCAAATAAGGTCCCTAGCCACACCGGAAACCATTGATAAGGTTAAGAGCCAATTCCAATCAATAACCAAAACTAAATCAAGTAACCCATCCGTACGTTAAGGTGGAATAACCCCATTAAACGTTTTAATGGGGCCTGACTGTAAATTAGTGAAGAACTAGTTTACAGTCATTTTTTTCTTAAAAAAGATCCAGTTGATTGAAGAAATCCGCTCCCGTTCCGCCGACTGTCTGCCAAGCATCATCAAAGCAAGCGTCTGTGTCGCACATTTCTTCAATCTTAGAGGGTTCATTCGTATAAGAAAATCATGGTTCGGGGTGAGAGCGTCTCGAACTTTCTTTTGTCGTCAAGCTGTCCCCATTAAGTAGTTCTTAATGGGGCTTTTTTAATTGCTTAACATCCTTTTGGTGAACGATTAAAACCCAGCAGTGAATTCATCAAGCCGGTAAAAGGAAAAAGGAAAAGCACCCGTTTCTTTCGAAAACCTTGGAAGGGTTTTTCAAAAGTACAAGTGCTTTCATGAATGGTCAATGATCATTCAGCTTCATCTTCACCGTCATCTTCTTTATTGAACCAAAGCGGGTCCTCATTATCGACTTCACCATTATAATTAATCAGGATTTCTTCTCCTGCTTTTATGTCGGTGTAAGCAAAGAAATCAAACGTATGATTCTTGAAGTTTATGTCATACGTTGCGTTGGGTGTATAAGAATGATTAAACAGCATGCCATAGCCTAAAAGCATGGCAGTATGGTTAATTCCATATTCAAACGCATAATCAGCCAGCAATGTCTTCTCTATGAAAACATGCTCCTCGTTCGGATAAGCAATGACAGGTGCCTCATGCAAAAGCTCACCTTTTTTAATGTCTCGTGTTGCGAATACGCCTCTATTGAACTCACCATCACTGAGTGTGGAAGTTTTAACTTCAATCATGTTCGTCACCTACTTGTTCTATTCAATATAGTCCAGATCATCTAAGCTTGACAGTTAATAAGAAGAAAAGCAACTATTTTACGGAATTAATCAATTTTAGCAAACGGCACGATTGTTTTTTATTGCGGCTCTACCGGTACCGTAGGACGGAATTCTTCACATGAAGGACGAAAAAAGGTAGCGAACGGCTGAAATAATCGGGATGGCCCCGTTTATCCATTACAATAAAAAAAACACCTCCGCTAGAAGTGAAGCTAGGGAGGTGCCGGTCATATAGGTAAATCCCTTAATTCACACCGACAGCTGAAAAGGCATTTTTGACAGCTGTGACTTCTGCACTGCTAGAACCGTATAAATCAGAGGCTGCTTGTACGACTGCTGCCCTGGCTTGTGAAAATGTCGACGAGGAAGTTAAATAAATCGTGTTTGCCCGGTAAAAGATGGTTCCCAGTTTATCGATGCCAATCCCGGATACGCTCACGCCATGGTGAGTTCCGCCTGCAGAAATCAAATAGGCCGCCTTATTGATGATTCCGCTGTTCGTGTGGACTCCGCCGTTATCACCCGTTCCCGTATAGCGGTTCGAATAATGGTCAGGGTCACCATTCAATGTAGGATTAGCCATTGAACGGAGTGCATCACCGGAAATGTTAGGTGTGTAAATATCTTCTCCGACCAAATAATCGGCTTTGGCACTTTGGTTCTTGAATTCGACGACGGTGCCAAATATATCAGAAATCGCTTCATTTAAAGCACCGGATTCATTCTGATAGGTAAGGTTCGATTCCGAGGAAGTCACGGCATGCGTCAGTTCATGTGCAACGACATCCAGACCGCCGGACAATGGGATGAACGTCGTGCCATCTCCATCACCGTAAACCATTTGGGTGCCATCCCAGAATGCATTATTGTATCTTGAGCCATAATGAACGGTTGATTTCAGGATGGTTCCATTTCCATCATAAGAGTTCCGTCCAAATGTGGATTTATAATAATCATAGGTTTTACCTGCATAATAATGGGCATCAACCGCAGCTTTATCGGTAGAAGTAGTGAAAGCATTTGTCGTGTTGGAAAAGAGTGTACCAGGCAATTTTGAACGGTTATTGGCATTATAAGTGTAGATGCCTTTACCGCGTGTATTGTCCTGTAAATAGTATCGGCCGCTGGATAAGGTAGTGTTCAATGACACGGTATTGTTTAAGACCCCGGTGCCCGTTCCGACGGAATTGGTCCCCGTCACTTCATCTAGTGTATTAAATTTATTCAGGATTTCACCTGTTTTGACTGATATGAAATAATTATGATTTCCTGGTTCAGGACTTAAGAATTTCAAATTGACTTTATATACATAATCGGCCTTGCCTTCATTTGCGTATACATATAGGTCAGATTCAGGTGATTGTTCGTAGGCAGGAGTGAACCCAAGATCCGCTTCAGCTATTTTGATAGCTTCGGATTTACTGATGCCTTTTTTAGCCTTTTTCCCTAATTTCGTGTTTAGATTGGCTTCAACCGTACCGGATACGACCGTCAATACACCTTTATTGTCAATCAATACTGCTTGTGTGGAATTCCATACAGGTACGCCTTTATAGGTTTGTTGCAATTTAAGGACGGTATTGCCTAGTTCATCCTTGCTTTCTTTCTGGATCGTGAAGGAGTCTTTCGCCTTTTGTTTTTCTAGCTTGTAAGACTTTTTGTTTTCATCAAAAAAGGTAAGAATGATATCTTCTGCAGTTTGCTTTGATGGGTCCGTAAGTTTCCCAGACTTGAATTCTAGCGAATCCTTATGCTTATTGTACTTTTCAACACTCAACACATTTTTTGCCGCTAAAGCTTCTTGATGGGGAATGGCAGAAAATAATAGACCGAGAGATAGTGCAGTTCCTAAAAATACCTTACCTTTCATAACACTCAACTCCTTCATGAGAATAACCTCATTTTTACATCGTTTCATATTATTTACAAATGGAGAAAACTCGCAAAAAATATGACATTTAAAGGAATAAAATGGAGAAAAATGTATTTTGATAGAAATATTCTCTGAATATATTCTTTTAGTAATATTTGGAATGTATTTAAATTGAACCAAATGAATAAAAGTGCAAAAAAACATGGCATAATGTGCAAAAAAATGTGGCGTAAAGTGCAAAATATTTTGTCTATTAAGGGTGTTTTTTTGATAATTTGTTGAAATATTGCGTTTTATAAATTTGGCATGAAAATTGCATATATTTCAGAAAAGGAATTCGAATTGTAAATTAGATCTATTTGAAGTCTATGAAATAGGAAAATTTATTAAATGGATTTCCCATATATGAAAGCGCTTATATAGAAAGGGATGAAAAATTATGATACCAAAACAAGAACATGACATCGTTCAACATCCTCCACAGCAAGAAGGACAAGAACTAAAGCGCGGTTTAAAATCCCGCCATTTAACGATGATTTCCATTGGCGGGGCTATTGGCACCGGGCTGTTTCTTAGCAGCGGGGCAGCCATTCATACAGCTGGGCCAGGCGGCGCATTGCTTGCATATGCCTTAGTTGGGGCAATGGTTTACTTTGTGATGACGAGCTTAGGGGAACTGGCGGCCTTTATGCCGACAAGCGGCTCATTCAGTACCTATGGAACGAAATTCGTCGATCCGGCATTTGGTTTTGCCTTGGGATGGACGTATTGGTTCAATTGGTCGATGACGATAGCGGCAGAGTTGGCAGCCTCGACAATGATCATGAAATTCTGGTTTCCGAATAGTCCATCATTGTTATGGAGTTCATCATTCTTGGTGCTCATTTTCCTATTGAACTATTTATCCGTTAAAGGATATGGTGAAGGGGAATACTGGTTTTCCTTCATAAAAGTAACAGCCATCGTTATTTTTATAATCGTCGGGCTGCTAATGATCTTCGGCATTATGGGTGGCGAAGCAGTTGGTTTTAAAAACTTCACCGTCGATGACGCTCCTTTCCCGGGTGGGTTCATGGGTGTCTTCATCGTGTTCATAGCAGCTGGCTTTTCTTTTCAAGGTACCGAAATTGTTGGTGTGGCTGCCGGGGAAAGTGAAGATCCTGCACGGAATATACCGAAGGCCATTAAAAGTGTCTTCTGGAGAATCTTGCTCTTTTACGTATTGGCAATCTTTGTAATAGGGCTGCTTATCCCTTATACGAACTCAAGTTTACAAGGTGATAACGTCATGGTAAGCCCATTCACGCTCATTTTTGAAAAAGCTGGAGTGGCCTTTGCCGCTTCGCTTATGAATGCCGTCATTTTAACAGCAGTATTATCTGCAGGTAACTCAAGTCTATATGCATCAACGCGTATGTTATACTCAATGGCAAAAGAAGGACAAGCACCGCGTATTTTTGCAAAACTTAATAAACGCGGAGTACCGGTTGCAGGCATGGTTTTGACATGTTCCATCGGCATGCTGGCCTTTTTAGCCTCCGTATTCGGTGATGGTAAAGTGTATATTTGGTTAATGAATGCCATTGGAATTACAGGGTTTATCTTTTGGCTCGGCATTTCCATCAGTCATTACCGTTTCCGGAAAGCATTCATCGCTCAAGGCCATTCATTGGAGAAGCTGCCATATAAGGCATTATGGTTTCCGATTGGACCGATCTTTGCCATTTTAATTGGCATGATCGTCATCCTGTCCCAAAATATCCAAGCATTTTTCTCAGACCAGATCGATTGGGGCAGTGTTATAGCTGCATACCTGGGAATCCCGCTTTTCCTTGGCCTTTGGCTTGGCTATAAACTGGTAAGAAAAACTAAATTCGTTAAACTTGATGAAGTAGAATTTGACTTTGACAAAAAATATGAATGAACAAGCTTAATGTAAAATCAGCCGGACAATGTAGTTTTAAATTGTCCGGCTTTTACTTGTTTTCTATAGGCTCATTATAAAAAGCCAGGAAGCTGATTCCTGGCTTTTTATTTTTATTAAATGGAAATTTATACAAAAGTCTCAGGCAGTGTTATATGATAATCGTAAACTCTGCTAAATTCTATGTACAGAACGACGGGGAAAGCTTTTACTATTTCAAATGGAAAGGGAAGGTGCACGGCTGATGACCTTATTGACTCATTTAAAAGTATTGGACTTTTCAACGTTACTGCCAGGCCCATTTGCCACTTTGATGCTAGCGGATTTAGGTGCGGACGTTTTGAAGGTAGAGAGGCCGGGAGCAACGGATTCATGGGGTGTGAACCAGTATCTTAACAGATCGAAAAAGTCGATCACACTTGATTTAAAACGATCCGAGTCCATCGAATCCGTAAAAAATCTAGTGAAGGAATACGATATCGTCATTGAACAGTTCCGTCCAGGTGTCATGGAACGCCTAGGACTGGGCTATGAGGCATTAAAATGGATCAATCCGAAGCTGATTTACTGTTCCATCACGGGCTTCGGCCAGACAGGTCCCTATAAAGACCGACCGGGACATGATATCAATTATATTTCGATTGCAGGCTTATCAGGCTATTCCGGTACGAAAAAGGGCGGACCAGCAAAAAACGGAACCCAAATAGCAGATCTTGCCGGAGGATCACTGCATGCTGTTATCGGTATATTATCTGCAGTCATTCATAGGGAAAGAACGGGCTTCGGCCAAGCCATCGACATCAGCATGACCGACTGCAGTTTTGCCTTGAATGCCATATCCGCACCCCTGAATTTACAAGGGGGACTCGAGCTTGAACCAGAAAAACTGATGTTGAACGGAGGATCCTTTTATGACTTTTACGAAACGAAAGATGGACGATATTTTTCGGTAGGAAGCCTTGAGCCCCCTTTTCGAAAAGCCTTATGTGAAGCGATCGGTGCACCCGAATTGTATGAACTGAGCATGAAAAGCGATGAAGAAAGCGGAATCAGGTTTAAAACGGCCATCCGAGTGGCTTTCCTTGAAAGGGATTTTCATGAATGGCAGGAAATATTCGCTGATTTCGAGGCCTGCGCAGAACCAGTGCTGACCTTCACTGAAGCGGCCGAACACCCCCAATTGAGGGACAGGGGAATGATCGTCGAGGTACCGGACGGAAAAGGAAATGCCCAGAAGCAAATCGCCTGCCCGATCAAAACATCGGTTTTCACCCCTGAATATAAACATGCAGGCTTGAGGCCAGGACAAAACAACGCAGAAATTCTTCACACCCCCAATCGCTAAATAAAGATGTAAAGGCTATCACTTTTCCGAGCTTTTTTGGAAGGGGATAGCCTTCTTTTTGAAGGTCGAATTAAGCTGGAGATAGGTCGAAATAAGCGGAGGAAGGCATATTAAGCTGGAAACAGCCCAAATTAAACAGAAGGAGAATAATAGCACTTGTGGAATGCAACATATGGCTACTGTGAAAATTTACTAGTTATAACCATTGTGGGCAGGGTATCAGAGTAGCATCCTGGTAAGGAGGGTTGTTTAAACATGTTTGGTCTCTCTGATATCATTAAATTTCTATTTTCCTTTTTTTTGATCATGCCAATCGTTACGCTGATACATTTGAGCGGGCATATTTTCTTTGTTACGATCTTTGGTGGATCAGAAAAGAAAATCTTGATCGGTTGTGGTAATAAACTTTTTGCTTTCCGGAACATAGAGGTGAGGAAATATTATTTTTGGAATGGGACTTGCGAGTTCAAGGGATTGAAACATGATAATCGGTTGACGAATACGCTGATATATTTAGGGGGGGCTATCTTTAATTTAATCAGCATGCTGATCATATATAGCTTAGTGTATCAGAATATCCTGGACAGCTCGGTGATCTGGTATCAATTCATCTATTTTTCTTTCTATATTATGTTTTTCTCCTTGTTTCCGATGTATTTCGCGGACGGGTCGCCTAGTGATGGGAAGGCTGCGGAATTGGCCTTGAGGAACAAGCTGGAAGATAGGGTGACGGATGATATATTTGTGAAGAAAATGGATGATGATGATAGCTGCAAGTAAAAAGGGGACGTGCTGATGACCGTTCTTTTTTTGTTTGCTTTCAGCTTTAGGAGAAATGCCTTTTACGCCTTTTATTATAAACCTAATCGACACGCTTATATTGATGCCGATTAGGTTGTTCGAATGGATTAAAGGCTCCGCAAAAAAATCATTTCCATACTTCTTTTGCTACATCAACGACGAGTTTCAGCTTTTCCCATTGCTGTTCTTCGGTCAGCTTGTTGCCGTGATGGGTGGAGGCGAAGCCGCATTGAGGGCTTAAGCATATTTGTTCGAGAGGAACGAAGTGCGAGGCTTCTTCAATGCGTACCTGAACAGCTTCCTTGTCTTCGATTTCTCCATTTTTTGAAGTGACGACACCCAGTACGACCCGTGCACCGCCATTTGGAATGTATTCCAATGGTTTGAAATCTCCTGAGCGTTGATCATCATATTCCAGGAAAAATCCATCCACTTTTTCTTTTGCCAATAAAGTTGGGGCGATACGGGCATAGCTTCCTTCAAACGCCCAAGTCGATTGGTAGTTCCCGCGACATAGGTGTGTAGTGACGACAAGGTCTTCTGGTTTGCCTTCCAATGCGCCATTAATTACGCGAAGTGCAAGATCGATTAACTGTTCTCTCGTATATTTTCCATCTTTGAACTGGAAATCCGGAGCTGAAAGTCTGGCAATATATACATCATCCAATTGAAGATAACGCACACCTGCTTCATAAAAGGCCTTCAAAGCATGCTGATACGCTTTGATGATATCATTAGCATAGTCTTCAATATCAGGGTAGATGTCTTCATTATGAATGCCTACAGCAAATAGTTGATTCGGACTGGGAATGGTTTGCTTGGCAACGGCGCGTCCGTTCACGATTTTGTTCAATTCAATGAAATCACGAATGAAGGGATGTTCAGGATTGAATGAAACCTTCCCGGTATTGCGGACGTTATATCTCTCTGTTTCCACACCATCGAACGTGAGACCTTTTTCAGTCACATATCCCTCGATGCCATTTAAATGTTCGAGGAAGTCAAAGTGCCACCATGTTCGTCTGAACTCACCATCCGTCACGGCCTCCAATCCAACTTCAATTTGTTTTTCGACAATCCGATTGATTTCTTCGGTTTCAACTTCACGAAGCCGCTCTGCTGAAATGGTACCTTCCTTAAATTGCTTTCTGGCAAGATGTAAACGTTCTGGTCTTAATAAACTTCCGACGTGATCGGCCCTGAATGGTGCCTTCGTTAATGTGATTGACATGTTGCATTCCTTCTTTCCTTTTAAAAATAAAAAACCTCTTCTTAAAAATAAGAAGAGGTGTTGGCAGCAAAGCTATATACTCTTCTTATCTTCAAGTTTTTACACTTCTGGAATTAGCACAGTACATGATCAGTCTGTTGCTGAGGCATCAAAGGGCCAGTCCCTCCACCTCTCTGGATAAGAGTTGTCTATTAAATTAATTAAGACTATACAGGTAGTTTTTATAAAGGTCAAGTATTGAAGGTGGAAGATTTCGAATATACCGATTATTAATATGGGTTGAAATGTTACCTACATCAGGGAACCCGGCATATGCTATAACCGTTCCGTATGAGCGGCAGGAGGGGAATGCAAGGGTGAGTACATTCAGTCCATTCAAAAATGGCATACCGATAACGGTAACTGAAGCCATGATAGAGAAAATCATAAGAATGAAATCATATGGTCAGGATATTAAAGTCGAGATTACGCCAAAGCATATAGTGCTTTCCGGAACGATGGAAGTGAAAAAAATGATGTTTAAGAAAAACGTAGCTTTTCGGATTACATTAAAACCGGTTCATGTGGAAAAAAGAACGATTTTATTTGAATTAGTGGAAATGGAACCAATTGACAGGAATTTTATCAACCAAAGGATATTTAACAGACCGCCGTTTTTTGAATTTGAAAAAAGAACGATCAAAATGAATGTTAATGCATGGAACATCGTGAGAAAAATTCCCGTTGGCACAATTAAATCGTATGAACTCGTAAAAGGTGCATTGAAAATGAAACTTACCTTATGATGGAGTTTACATACATCCTTAGCCGAAAACTATAAAGGGAGTGCCAGGTATGATAGTGTTATGGTGACATTGGTCATGAAAAAAATGTGTTTGATAAATCAAGCTCTTTAAAATATACTAAATGACTTGAAGTTTTGAGTTTTTCTGGGAATGAGGAGGATAATGATGGATCAGAAGATTTTGCCTGCTTCAGCAAGCATGAAGGATTTCGAAAGATTTTTAGAAAGTTCCTATGAAATTGGTGTGTTTCTTGATTTGCATATATCACAATTGAAAAACGTAAGTATGATGGCAAAGCAGCATAATAAGAAAATGATTTATCATGTCGATTTGATCCATGGCATAAGAAGTGATGAGTACGCGACAGAATTCATTTGTCAGGAATATAATCCATATGGGCTGATTTCAACTAAATCAAACGTTATATTGAAGGCGAAGCAAAAGGGGGTCATTGCCATCCAGCGAATCTTTCTAATAGATTCACATGCGCTTGAGAAAAGTTATAAGCTGGTGCAGAAAACCAAGCCGGATTATATCGAAGTATTGCCGGGCGCCATGCCATGGATGATAAAAGAAGTGAAGGAACGATTGCAGACACCGATTTTTGCAGGCGGCCTCATACGTACTTCGGATGAAGTCCTGAACGCCCTTGATGCTGGAGCGTCGTCAATCACCACTTCCAAAACTGAATTATGGGATATCGTTTAATAGGGGAAAATTGAAAAAAATCACAGAAAAATAGATTAATTTTTTACAAAATATTGACAGCGTTTTCATTACCTAGTATATTTTACTGTACAAGTTAATATATGTGACGGAGACTAGGAGATTCACAACAGATCTATTCATAATTTATTTTATGAAGATAGTTCTGCTGTGGATCTCCTTTTATTTGTGGCATGGTTTAAAAATTTATCAGGGGAGGGGTTTTATTCATGACTCCATTTTGGGGAGAAGTGGTAGGCACGATGATTTTAGTTTTATTCGGAGCAGGTATTGGGGCTGGTTCATCCTTAAAGGGTTCTTATGCAAAAGATGCCGGTTGGATCGTTATCACGATTGCATGGGGATTGGCTGTTACCATGGGTGTTTTTGCAGTGGGGTCCATAAGCGGCGCGCATTTAAACCCGGCAGTCACAGTAGGGTTTGCGATTATTGGGGAATTTCCTTGGAGTGATGTGCCCGGTTACATCGTTGCCCAAATGATTGGCGCAATCCTTGGAGCAACTCTAGTATTCCTGCATTATTTGCCACACTGGAAAGCTACGGATGATCCAGGAACGAAGCTTGGTGTGTTCGCGACTTCACCTGCGATCCCGCATACATTTTCAAATCTATTAAGTGAGATGATTGGAACTTTCATCCTTATTCTTGGTTTATTATTTATAGGTGCCAATAATTTTACAGAGGGTCTAAACCCATTCGCAGTCGGGTTATTGATTGTCGTGATTGGGATGTCTCTTGGGGGAACGACAGGATACGCGATTAATCCGGCCCGCGATCTGGGGCCGCGCATCGCTCACTTTTTGCTGCCGATACCGGGTAAAGGCAATTCCAATTGGGGCTATTCATGGATTCCGGTTGTTGGCCCGATTATTGGGGGTTCACTTGGTGCCGTTTGTTATAAAGCATTCTTTATGGGAGAAATAACAGCAGGATTTTGGTCTGTTTTGGGTGCAAGCCTGGTACTATTGATATTAGCCTATGCATTTGGTAAAAAACAGTCACATGAATTGGAAAGCAGAAATATTGCCAGTTAATTAAAAGGAGGGGCATACACAATGGAAAAATACATTTTATCATTAGATCAAGGAACAACGAGTTCGCGGGCGATTTTATTTAACGAAAAGGGGGAAATCGTTCATTCCTCCCAAAAGGAATTCACGCAGCATTTCCCTAAACCAGGCTGGGTCGAGCATAACGCCAATGAGATTTGGGGATCGATCCTGGCGGTCATTGCCGGTGTACTATCTGAATCCGGTGTAAAGCCAGAGCAAATTGCCGGGATCGGAATAACCAATCAGCGTGAAACGGCAGTCGTTTGGGATAAGGAAACAGGTACCCCTGTCTATAATGCGATTGTATGGCAGTCCAGGCAAACAAGTGAAATCTGTGATGATTTGAAGGAAAAGGGACTTAATGATCTATTCCGGGATAAAACGGGATTGTTGATAGATGCTTATTTTTCCGGAACGAAAGTGAAATGGATCCTCGATAATGTGGAAGGGGCACGACAAAAGGCGGATGAAGGCAAGCTGTTATTCGGTACCATTGATACTTGGCTGATCTGGAAGCTATCAGGAGGCAAGGCTCATGTAACGGACTATTCCAATGCATCCCGGACATTGATGTACAATATCCATGAACTGAAATGGGATGAAGAACTACTCGAGATATTGACTGTACCAAAATCAATGCTGCCGGAAGTGAGGCCTTCCTCTGAGGAGTATGCACGTACAATCGAATATCATTTCTTCGGCCAATCGATTCCGATCGCCGGGGCAGCCGGTGATCAGCAGGCAGCATTATTCGGCCAAGCCTGTTTTAATGAAGGAATGGCTAAAAATACGTATGGAACAGGCTGTTTCATGCTCATGAATACAGGAGCCAAGGCTGTCAGTTCCGAACACGGACTATTGACGACCCTTGCCTGGGGACTGAATGGGAAGGTCGAATATGCACTGGAAGGCAGTATATTCGTAGCGGGCTCCGCAATCCAATGGCTGCGCGATGGCCTGCGGATGCTTCATGATGCCAAGGACAGCGAAGCCTATGCAAAACGGGTGGAAAGTACCGATGGAGTATATGTGGTACCGGCTTTTGTAGGACTTGGAACTCCATATTGGGACAGCGAAGTGCGGGGAGCCGTTTTTGGTTTGACGCGCGGTACATCCAAAGAACATTTCATTCGTGCCACACTTGAATCACTGGCATATCAAACGAAGGATGTCCTTGATGCAATGGAGGCGGATTCAGGAATCGAGCTCCAGACATTAAGAGTGGATGGCGGGGCAGTCAAGAATGACTTCCTGATGCAATTCCAAAGCGACTTATTACGGGTGCCCGTCGAGAGGCCGACCATAAACGAAACTACAGCATTAGGTGCTGCATACTTAGCAGGCCTTGCTGTCGGGTATTGGAAGGATCAAGAAGAAATCTCCCAGCAATGGGCGGTAGACAAAACCTTTAAACACTCCATGGAAGAACAAAATAGTGAAAAATTATATGAAGGCTGGAAAAAAGCTGTACATGCCGCTATGGCATTTAAATAAAAAACAAGATGTATTCTTTCTCAAACGAGCTGGAGTATGCTATAATTAAATCAAGTTAATAACTCGGCCGGAGAACAGGAGAGACCATGAATGCGTTATCGTTAATTCGATAATGTCATTTATGGTCTCTTTTTTTGTTTTTAATGGCAGATTAGGGATATTAATATCTATATAAACTATGCGAACAAATGAACCAATTGAATATAATGACCAAACTCACGAGTAAAGCGTGTGAATTCACGAGTAAACGTGCAGAATTCACGAGTAAACCGAGCAAATTCACGAGTAAAGCGTGAATTCACGAGTAAACAGAGCAAATTCACGAGTAAAGCGCGTGAATTCACGAGTAAACGTGCAGAATTCAAAAAAAGAAAAAGAATGCAATACTTAAAGGAGGAGTCAGGCATGAGGTTTTCAAATATATATCGGGAAGAAACGATCGAACTTCTTAAAAAAGAGAAATATGATGTGGTTGTCATTGGCGGGGGAATTACCGGTGCAGGGATCGCCCTGGATGCAACGACCCGTGGAATGAAAGTGGCCTTGGTTGAAATGCAGGACTTTGCAGCAGGTACTTCAAGCCGCTCGACAAAACTTGTTCATGGCGGATTGCGGTATTTGAAGCAATTTGAAATAAAAATGGTTGCCGAGGTTGGTAAAGAGCGGGAAATCGTTTATGAAAATGGACCGCATGTTACCACGCCGGAATGGATGCTGTTACCGATGCACAAAGGTGGCACCTTCGGGAAATTCAGTACTTCCATTGGCCTTCGGGTATATGATTTCCTTGCGGGGGTAAAAAAAGCTGAACGCAGGAAAATGCTTTCGGCGGAGGAAACACTAAAACGGGAGCCGCTCGTTAAGAAAGAGGGACTGAAGGGCGGAGGCTACTATGTTGAATACCGGACAGATGATGCACGTCTGACGATTGAAGTGATGAAGGCGGCTGTCGATAAAGGGGCAACACCGATAAATTATACAAAAGTGGAAAAATTGTTATATGACAATGGCAAGGTGAACGGCGTCCAAGTTGCAGATTTACTTTCAGGTGATTCTTATGAAATATACGCAGACAAAGTTATTAATGCAGCAGGTCCATGGGTCGATTCCATTCGTGAAAAGGACCAATCGAAAAAAGGGAAAACGCTGAAGTTATCCAAGGGTGTTCATGTGGTCATCGACCAATCGAAATTCCCGTTGAAGCAGGCGCTTTATTTTGATACGCCTGATGGCCGGATGATTTTTGCCATCCCGAGAGCCGGTAAAGCTTATGTAGGGACTACGGACACTTTTTATGATGGTGATCCTGCAGTGCCGACCGTTACTTCCGAAGACCGTGCCTATTTATTAAAGTCGATACATTATATGTTTCCAGAAGTGAACATAACGGGTGATGATATCGAATCAAGCTGGGCTGGAGTGAGGCCGTTGATTCTTGAAGAAGGGAAAGATCCTTCTGAAATATCAAGGAAAGATGAAATTTGGGAGTCCGATTCGGGCCTTATCACGATTGCGGGAGGGAAATTGACCGGTTATCGCAAAATGGCAAAAACGACGGTCGACCTTTTGGCAGGGAAGCTTGCCCAGCAATCCAATAAAACTTACTCAGCCAGCAGTACTAAAGGCATGCCGATTTCCGGTGGGGATGTCGGGGGATCAAGCAACTTCTCCGATTATATCAAGCAACATATTCAAATGGGAGTTGACTCAGGGCTTGCAGTTAAGGACTCCGAAGAAATATTGGCCATGTACGGGTCCAACGCACCTGTGATATTCGATATCGCTAAAAGCGAAGGAGACGGAGGAGCAAGCAGTGGCCTTCCAAAGAAATTGTTCGTACAGCTAAAATACGCACTAAATCATGAAATGGCCGCAACTCCAGTGGATTTCTTCTTCCGCAGGACGGGGACGCTATTATTCGATATCGATTTAGTCCAAACGCATAAACATGGAGTGATCGATTATATGGCTAGATATTTTGGATGGACGGAATCAACAAAAATGGAGAGGACCAATCAATTGGAACGGGAAATATCGGGTGCGATTAGAGTATCTTGACCTATATGCAAAAACATGACGCCGGCGGAATCGCTGGTGTTTTTTTCATGGCCCTTTTCTTCTTTCGCTCATCATCCTGGCGGCACTCCGCAAAGTGGCAAACTATCAAAAGAGGAAATCATAGATTTCGTTCTTACTGGGACGCATAAAGTGAGTCCAGTAAAATCGTAACAAAGGAAAGAAACGGTTACCCTATAAAAAAATAGAAGAAACATGTAGAAGGAGAGAGGAAAACGGCAGACCTAGCCGCGTTTCTTCTCTCCTTAGCTTGTTGAATCTCCCGAACTCAAAAACCGGGGACGCTCTTTAAGATCTCTGCTTTATAAGCTGTAAATCGATGTATAGTTGCATTCTTGAATGAAAGTCATCAAAATCGATTGAGGTGAGATCGGTTATTTGATTCAATCTATATTTCAATGTGTTGGTATGAATGTATAGCTGTTCAGCTGTCGGTTTGATCCGGCAATTGTTAAACAGATATATTTCCAGTGTTTGAAGGAGTTTGGTTTGACTTTCCTGGTCCTTCTTTTGAAGTATCTCTAAATCCGTATTGATATAATTCGTTTTAGTATGATGGTTGGAGATCATTTCGAGGTAACGGAAAATCCCAAGCTTGCTATATTGGAAGGGAAGCTGTTCAGGTTCACCGATGAACTTGGCTGCGTTGATCACTACCAGGGCCTCGAGATAGGATTTTCTTAATTGAAGAATGGAAGAGTACTCATTTCCGATTCCTGGGAATACCTTTTTGTCATTGAATTGGGAAAGAACGGTGTTCGTTAAATCATTGGCGCTATCGGTAAGCAGGTCTTTCCCTTTTCCGTTGCTGCCAATCAAGACGATGATCTTCAATTGGTTTGTGAATACATGTGTAAAATGATTCAATGCATTGGCGAATAGACTGACTGTATCCGCTAATTCATCGAAATGTTCAGCATCGGATTGAGCGATGGTAAAGACATTGACAAGGAAAGTTTCCGGAATGAGAAGATTCATATTGGCGGCTTCCCATTTTATTTGATTTTCCGTTTGATAGACTTCGTCAATGACCTTTTGATAAAACTCATTTTTTTCCTCATCTTTTTTCATGTTTATCTGTTTTTTCTGATAAAGGAGCTTGCCGATATGATGGGAAACTTCATGTAAAAATTCCAAATCGGAATCAGTCATCATTTCCGTTTCTTGGACCCAAATGAAACCGAAGACCTGTCCTTTGTGAACGGCGCTCACAACGACTCTTTGATTTAATCCGATTTCCTCGATTTGTTTCACCCTGAATGGATGCTCAACGGTTTTAAGCTGTTCGACAATGCCCTCATCCATGAATTTTTCCAGAATTGGAATCGGCCAATGCTTTGTGAAGATCGTTTGCCGATTGGCTTGGTCGAAGTGTTCGATATAATATGAACTATATGCCAGCAATAAAAATTGATCATTTTCGATGACGACTGGTTTTTTTAAATAAGTGCTGACCATATCCGTTATATCGTTGATGTTTGTGAGAGTCAGGATTTTTTCTAATGACATATATGGCCCCCTGTAGTTTTTTGAAGTGTATGACAACTTAGTATAATAATACTTTTAAAGTTATGATGTGTATAGGGGCAAGAACAAAGAAGGAACGGTATATGTAAAAATACCGTTCCTTTTAAGGGGATTTATTATTGTTTTAATGTTCTTTCGAATTCTTCGAATTGATCTTCCACTTCTTTTGATGGTTTCGCTGTAAGAAGACTGACCAGGACGATGGCAATCAAGCTTGCGCCAAAACCAGGAATCATTTCATAAAGCGTATCGGATAATCCGGCCATGGACCAGAAGATTACAGTAGCGGCACCAACGACCATCCCTGCTAAAGCTCCCCATCTTGTCATGCGTTTCCAGCAGAGGCTTAGTAAGACCAATGGACCGAATGAAGAACCGAATCCAGCCCAAGCATACCCGACAAGTCCAAGGATCGTGTCATTTTTCTCCCAAGAGAGAATAAGCGCGATGATTGAAATGATCAGTACAGAAAGTCTGCCGAGGAAAACAAGTTCTTTATCTGAAGCGGAACGACGGAAGAAGGTTTTGTATATATCCTCGGTTAAAGAGCTGGCTGTAACCAAAAGCTGCGAAGAAATCGTGCTCATGACGGCTGCCAGTATTGCTGAAATCAAGAAACCAGTAATGAATGGGTGGAATAGTATTTCCCCTAACTCTATGAAAATCGTTTCAGGATCAGCTAACTTCAGGTTGTTCTGGGAATAATACGTGATTCCGATGAATCCAGTCAACATCGCACCGACACTGGAGAAAATCATCCAGCTCATCCCGATATTACGTGCTTTCTTTATTTCCTTAACAGAACTGATTGCCATAAAGCGGACAATGATATGAGGCTGTCCGAAGTAACCCAGTCCCCAGGCAAACAATGAGATGATGCCTAAAAAGCTCGTCCCTGTGAAAATGTTCAATAGAGCTGGATCAATGGAACGTGGCGTGTCGATCGAAGGACCGAAACCGCCAACATGGAAAAGAGTGACGATCGGTACAAGAACCAGGGCAACGACCATGATGATTCCTTGAACAAAGTCTGTCCAGCTTACTGCCAGGAATCCGCCGAATAAAGTATAGGCGACGACGACACCTGTCAAAATCCATAAACCTGTATGGTAATCAAGGCCAAAAGTACTTTGGAATAAAACTCCGCCGGATACCATTCCGGAAGAAACGTAAAAGGTGAAGAATATCAGGATAACCAATGCCGAAATGAGCCTTAAGATCCGTGAGCCCTCGCCAAAGCGATTTTCCAGGAAAGCGGGGATCGTAATGGAGTTATTGGCGACTTCCGTATAAGTTCTCAATCTTGGTGCAACATACAGCCAGTTCGCATAGGCTCCTAACGTGAGACCGATTACAATCCAGATGGAACTTAGTCCTGTTGCGAACATGGCACCAGGCATACCCATTAAAAGCCAGCCGCTCATATCCGCAGCACCGGCGCTTAATGCAGTGACAGCAGGACCAAGACCCCGGTCGCCCAGCATATAATCATTTAAATTGGAAGTCCTTTTGTAAGCGAAGTAACCGATGAAAAGCATGCCAGCCATGTATATGCTGATCGAAATTATTAATGCGTAATCCATAAAAGACTCCCTTCAAGTTGAAATAAATTAATTTTTTGTTTTAAAAGAGGAAGCAACCTATTTGTCACTTCCTCCATTTAACCTCATTTTGGTTTCCGTATCCATAATGGGAGATACATAACCATAGTGTGTTTCAAATCATCTTCAAATTGCTTTATCGAACATTATCAGAATGTTTCGGACGTTGTTTTGGCTTGCATATGAAGCTGCAAGTAGTCCGGTCCGCCTGCCTTGGAATCGGTTCCTGACATGTTGAACCCGCCGAATGGCTGATAACCTACGATTGCACCAGTACAGCCGCGGTTGAAATACAAGTTCCCCACATGGAATTCTTCGCGTGCTTTTTCCATGTTAAGGCGATTTGTCGTAATGACAGCCCCAGTCAAACCATATTCAGTGTTATTGGCGATCTCAAGAGCTTCGTTAAAGTCCTTCGCTTTTGTGAAGGCAACGACTGGTCCGAAGATTTCTTCTTGCATCAAGCGGGCTTGCGGATCAACATCAGCAACGATTGTCGGCTGAACGAAGTAGCCTTTAGAGCTATCTCCTTCTCCTCCAGTCAGAATGCGTCCTTCTTGGTTCCCGATTTCAATATAGCTCATGATTTTGTCAAAAGCAGCTTGATCGATAACTGGACCCATGAAATGATTTTCTACAGGATTACCAACTGTTAGTTGTTTTGTTAATTCAACAGCGCGATCTAATACTTGATCGTATACGTCTTCTACGATGACAGCACGGGAGCATGCAGAACATTTTTGTCCTGAGAAGCCAAATGCAGATTTTACGATCGATTGAGCGGCCAATTCAAGATCTGCCTCTTTGTCGACGACCATCGTATCTTTTCCGCCCATTTCAGCAATGACACGCTTCAGCCAAATTTGGCCTTCGTTCACTTCTGAAGCACGTTTGTAAATGCGCAGACCTACATCACGTGAACCTGTGAAGGAAATGAAACGTGTTTTAGGATGATCAACCAGGTAGTCGCCCACCTCGGCTCCGCTTCCTGGAACGAAATTCAATACACCTGCTGGAAGGCCGGCTTCAAGCATCACTTCAACGAATTTCGCAGCAACGATAGGAGTAGTCGAAGCTGGTTTCAAAAGGATTGTGTTACCAGTAACGATAGCGGCAACAGCTGTACCTGCCATGATCGCAAATGGGAAGTTCCAAGGAGAAATGATGATGCCTACCCCTAATGGAATGTAATCATAGCGGTTGAATTCACCCGGACGGCTTTGAACAGGCACACCATCTTTAAGCGTCAGCATTTGACGAGCATAGAATTCAAGGAAATCGATCGCTTCCGCTGTATCCGCATCAGCCTCATTCCAAGGTTTTCCCGCTTCTTTCGTCAATAACGCAGAGAACTCATGCTTGCGTCTGCGAATGATGGCAGCCGCTTTGAACAAAACGTCAGCACGGATTTCCGGCTTCACTTTTTTCCAGCTTTCAAAAGCGGTAACAGCTTCCTGCATGGCTTTTTCAGCAAGATCCCTGTTCGCTTTCGATACTCGGCCGATGACCTCTTGCTTATCTGCAGGGTTATATGAAACGATTTTCTCATCAGTCGTTACTTTCTCTGCCCCGATATAAAGAGGGTAGTCTTGCCCTAAGTAACCTTCAACAGTTTGAAGTGCTTCCTGATATGCTTTTTTGTTTTCCTCGTTTGTAAAATCAACAAATGGTTCGTGTTTATATGAAATCATTGATAATCACACCTTTTAATAGAATTTTTGTAGCATTAGTAATGTTGAATGTATATTTAGCTTCTGACCATCCCTTTGAAGGCAAAGGCAATATTGGATGGCCTTTCTGCAAGCCTTCTCATGAAGTATCCATACCAATCCAGACCATATGGTACATAAACGCGCATTTTGTAACCTTGCTTGACCAATTCGTATTGAGTTTTATTTCTCATGCCATAAAGCATTTGAAATTCGAATTGTGTATTTGGGATGTCGAACTTCTTAGCCAGCTCTTTTGTATATTCGATGATATTGTCATCATGTGAGGCAATGGCCGTATAATTTCCGTTAAGAAGACTTTGCTTAATCAACTTTTTATAGTTTTCGTCTACATCATCCTTTTCGGGAAAAGCCACCTCGGCAGATTCCTTGTAGGCACCCTTTACGAGACGCAGGAATGGCTTATATTGGCCAAGGTCCTCCAAATCCTTCTCTGTGCGGAATAAATATGCTTGTAGAACAGTACTTATGCAGCTGTATTTTTCTTTGAACTGTCTAAAGATATCGATAGTTGCCTGACAGCGAACTTCATCTTCCATATCGATCGTGACCATGACTTTATGTTTTTCGGCTGTATCAAGAATTTTCGTCATATTCTCAATCACGAGTTTATGATCGATATCAAGTCCCAAAGAAGTCATCTTCAGAGAAACCTGTGAATCAAGTTTTTCCCTGCTGATCATTTCGATGGTTTCGATGCATTCTGCCGTCCGTTCCTGAGTCACTTCCTTAGAATCAACGAATTCCCCAAGATGGTCTACTGTAACCGACAGGCCGCTATTGTTAAGTTGTTTAATGAATTTAATGGAACTTTGGAAATCAGTTCCCCCAATGATCTTTCCAGCAGCAAAATTTCCTCCGCTTTTTTTAGCAATATTATTAAGCAGATTATTTTTAGATAAAAATAAGAAAAAGTCCCTTGTAATGGCTTCCATATAAAGCGCACCCCCTAAGAAGATGTATTTCAATAAATTAAGCTTACGGTTTTTCGACAATATTCTCAATGTTCTAAAAAAACAATAATTCTGTCATTTGTTTGTCGGTTTTGGACAAATGAAAAGGTTTACATTGTTTCTTGTATGTTCGGATGAAACGAAGGTTTATATTTTAACTTAAAGAGAAACGCTAGAGGTAAAGCCTTTATTAGTAAGCAATGATGTGAATGACATCAATAAATACGTTCAAAAGTGGCGACTCGACCATAATCATCCAATGCGTTATAATGAACCTTATTTAACAGAATGGGGCAAAGGCCAAAAAAAAAACGATAAATGAAAGATGTAAAATGGATGTAAAACCATAAAGTTAAGTCGCATCGGCAAGCCGGGGAGGATAAGGAATGATGCATGCTGTACTTGAAGAACTTAGAGAAACATCAGGATTGATAATAGGATTAATCTTGGCCCTGGTAATAATGGGTCTGATCGGTTATGCCCTTACGAATGTACATGAATCAATTGTGTCACCTGTGGTTCAGTTCATAAAGAAAATGGTTAGTCGTAAATAACTTAAGCGGAATACATAACCTTTTGTCCCTAATCGATAACAAGCCGTTGTTTAAAGAAATCCCTGCAGGGTTTGTCTAAAAGGGACAAAGGAACCGCAAGATATATATATCATCTGAAAACCCCCGCTCCTAATGGAAGTGGGGGATTTCAGACTGTAGACAAATTCTGAAGAAAAGAGAGTTTGTCTTTTTTTATTTAAAAATTACAGTTGGTTTCGAAAATCCGCTCCCTTTCCGCCGACTGTTTGCCCAGCCTCATCAAAGCAAGCGTCTGTGGGGTCTCGGCTGGCCAGTTATTCGGCAGGAGTGTCGCAAATTTCTTTAATCTAGTAGGTTTCAGCCGTATAAAAAAATAAAAAATATAACCGAAGAAATCATGGTATTGATTCCTTGGCAAAAGCGTGCAAAGGATTCTGGACCATTCCGAACCCTATTTATTGAAAAACTGAAAACGTCTGCTCCTAATGGAAGTGGGGGTTTTTAATTTTTAAATTCGGTGGATGTTGTTGAATCTCATTTAAATCTTTTTTACCTAATAATTTCTTCCACGGAAACTCTACGGACATAAGTGAACTTTGAAAAGTTGGGGGAAGATGGACAAGCAGTATCAGGCAATGATTTCTTTTTAGGTGACTTCAAAGTGGGGGGGCGCTTGGGTTATGGGGGCATGGATAAGGAGAGCATGAACAAGAATTGAACAAATGCATTTAGCCCCGGCCGTTACGCTAGGGCCCTTTTTGTTTACAAATCAAAGTAGTCATCTGCCTTTGCGCCAGCATCTATGCTTCGAACTGCCTTCATGATTTTCTTTAAAACCCCGGCTGACGGTACATACTTAGGATCGCTGCAAACTCTGCTTATCGTATTACGAGAGATTCCTGACTCACTTACAAATTCCTCTTGAGTATATCCGTGCTTATCGATTAATTTACCGACCTTGCTCCGCAGCTTTCTCTTCCCGAATCTAAACATTTTGATAACCTCCTAGAATCATTTACTAGCAGTCTAGTCCAACTTTCACAAAAATATACACATAGTTTCGCAAATATTTGGTATACAAACGGTTGGTCGGAACAAACCCATATTTGAAAAGTTATGACAGATTGTATGATGAAGCTCTAAGCTCTTTGAATTTATTTCCATTTCCATTATAATAGTATTTGTAAGCTAACAGACTGGATAAGGTAAGTAAATGGTGAATTCATATGTTACTTAGGAGGGAATCATGGGAAGATTAGTTCATTTCGAAATTCATGTGAATGACATGGAACGGGCAAAGAAGTTTTATGGAGAGGTATTTGGATGGTCATTTCAAGATTGGAGTGAGTATGCAGGAATGCCTTACTTTGGAGCGGTAACTGGCGATGAGAAAGAACTTGGGATCAATGGTGCTTTGATGCAGCGTCAAAGTGCTCCGCCGGATATAAACCAAGCATTAAATGCATTTGCTTGTACAATGGGAGTGGAAAATTACGATTTAACTGAAGCTAAAATTATTGAGAATGGCGGCAAGGTCGCAATGCCCAAATATGCCCTGCCTGGTATGGCTTGGCAAGGATACTATATTGATACCGAAGGCAATATATTCGGAATTCATCAACCCGATGTGAACGCAAAATAGAGTTGATTATAGGTGAATTAAAACATGAAATTACAAGATACGGAAGCCATGCTTGAAATTGTACGCAATATCTGTCTTGCATTACCCGAAGCTGTTGAACATATTGACGGTTTCGGTCATAATACTTTTAAAATTAATGGAAAATCCTTCGTGATTTCAGGTGAAAGCGAGAAGGGATTTAGCTTGTCGTTCAAGTCAGACCGGGAAACTCAAGAATTATTGCTACAGAAAGAGAATTTTTTCAAAACCCCATATATAGGACATCACGGTTGGGTTTCTATTCAAAATCCGGATAGCGAAGACTGGGATGAATTGACCTATCTAATTAAAGAAGCCTATTTACGTGCGGCACCGAAGCGTTTGGTTAAGAAATGGAATGAGTTGCATAAAAAGTGAAGAAAGGCGGACGATCTGCCTTTCTTTATTTTTTAGGTTCTTTTATCAGCTTTACAGGTACTGATAGACAAAAATGTCCTTATCTATACGCATAAAGTTTAAAGAAAAAAGCTCCTATTCTATTGGACAGGCCAAGAGAGTCTGTGTAAAAGAGACTCCGGAATTTCCAAAATATAAAGAGGCATTGTTGTCTCTCATCAGAAGAAAGTTTAAAATTAATTTCAGTTTTTTTACAAAAGATTGATGACTATCTGCTTGTATCATGAAATAAGCAGCTATCTTCAAAAATCGCGAGTATCAATCAGGTTTGATTGACGGAAAGGTGGTGTATGGTTGAAGTGAATGTTGAATCTTTTTTTTCTGAGAACATTAAAGCGGCACTTAAGAATGATCCGCCCGGTGCATGGATGCCAGAACTGCCAGATGGTTGCATTCGCTTGAGTTCAGGCTATCCTGATCCTGCTCTTGTTCCTGCTGAGGAGCTCAAGGCAGCTGTAGCCAGACTTCTTGATGAGGAGCAGGATTTGCCGCTCCATTATATCGGAAGTCCAAGAATTGCAAGACTAAAGCATCAAATCCAGAATAGATTGGGAGAGCGTGGAATTTGCATTTTGGAAGATCAGCTTTTGATTACATCAGGAGCTTGCCAGGGGATTGATCTTATTGCCCGCGTCCTTCTTGATGATAAAGCGGTCGTAGCGGTAGAGTCTCCCACCTATATGGAGGCTTTAGAGATTTTCCAAAACTATACGAAGCAGATTATTAGTATACCTATAGATGAACAGGGACTCCAAACGTACCGATTAAAAGAAATGCTGGATGAAAGGAAACGTACAGGTCTAACCCTCCCGCGTTTTCTATATACAATCCCAACCTTTCAAAATCCAACTGGGACGACTATGACAATTGAGCGCCGGAAGCACTTATTGGAGCTTTCCATCGAGTTTGATTTCCTCATAATAGAGGATGATGCATACGGAGAATTATCCTTCGATAAAAATCCGGTGCCAATAAAATCTTTGGATAAATGCGGACGAGTCCTCCAAGTTGGGTCATTATCCAAGGTTGTTGCTCCAGGAATGCGGATTGGATGGATAGCGGGAGAAAGTGAATTCATTAAGGCTTTAGAGTGGTTTAAAAAAGATTTAGACCATCCATTTGCTCAAAGTACAATGGCTGTATACTTAGAAAATACCGATTTTGACAAGCGGCTCGTCTTTCTAAAAGATGTGTATCGTTCAAAATGTACTGCGTTAATCCGTGCGATGGAACAATTTCTTCCAGAATCCGTTTCCTGGTATGTACCAGATGGTGGTTACTTTGTATGGATGAGAGTTCCAGGTGTTGATACGTCGCATCTATTATCACAGGCACTAGCTGAGGGTGTTTCATATATTCCAGGGAAATACTTTTTCTTGGATCAAAACGATGGAACCGAGTTTCTCCGGCTCTCGTTCAGCTATGCCAATGAGAAAGAAATAAATGAGGGAATTCGAAGATTAGGACAGCTTATCGCATCTTTTTTTCATAGATTGCCCTGAAGGATTGTAAGATAGTTAATCATTGCAATGGTTAACACTCCAAGCTATTTCGAAGCTTTTTTTTATTGAATTTGAATGCGCCTGCTTCCGTAAAGGAGGTAGGTGCATTTTGTTAATAAAAGGATTCATTAACTCCTTCGCGATGTATTTCCAAACATGCAAGAAGAAGTGGCTTTATCCGCTCGTTTATTTTCTTTTATGCCAAAGAAAAAACCCTTGCTACGCAAGGGTTTTCGGATATGGAGCATAGCGGGATCGAACCGCTGACCTCTTCGCTGCCAGTTATCATCTATTACGAAATTAAGCGTCAAGTCTTTTGAAAGTCAATAGTATCAACGAAAGTCAACGACAAGTCACACGTCTATTTATATCGTTAGGCTGTTAGCCGCAATAGTATGGTGCTTATATCTCCGATTTATTTGCAAAGAAATGACCAATGACCCAATTATTCGCCCTCGAAATCAGTTACACCCCAAGTTTGGTCATAATCATATCCGTTTAAGTAGATATCCAAATCGTGAAACAATCGGTGAAGTTGAACCATTGCGTCACGATTATCTTCTTTGAATACGACGTTCGCATATTCCTCGATTTTCTTGAAGTCAGCCGTTATTTCTTTGTTCTTCACTTTTGCACCCTTCAACGCTTGAAGCACGTCTTCGGCATTCGCTCGTTGTGACCTATAATCCGCCGAATTAACGCCACCATATCCAAGCGTATCGTTCAAGAATGAATGAGTATTCGCAATGAACGTGTGACCGTCCCCGCCGTCCGCCAATGTTACAACGTCCATTGCAATCGGTGTGTTCACGACTTCTTGGTCAACGTCTTGGGGGATGTCCCCTTCGTCCGCCGCCGCTGTTTCATGTTTCTTTTCGATCGCTTTATAATCATGGACGTTTTCTAATACTGCGAAAGTTCCCCAAGTACCCAATCCGACAACAATTGCAATCCCCAATATCCAACCGAGAATTTTTTTCCCTTTCATGCAAATCGCCCCTATGTAATATCCCTTTTTAACCGTAATATAAATAGATTCATACTTTAAGGAATATTCAAAAAATAAAAAACGCGCAAAACCGTCATGAATTGATTCTTTATCCTTACGACTAACTTTTCGATAATGGTTTCGACGTTGGATTCATTCTTTGCTAATTCGTCCAGATACTTCGTTGCTTGGCTTTTCAGATCAAGCGATTCTTCCAGTGGGAAATCTAACTTCGACAATACCATTAAAGCATTGTATTAATGAATTCGGTCAATCGGCCTACCCGCGTAGAAACCAAACGGTTCAAGGTTGGGGGCTTCCCCTTCATTCATTAGTCGAATATGTGCTTCGATTTCTTGAACAAGTAGTCGGTCAGACAAATACTCCTTGATTATCCGATTCTCCTTTGATTGATTAATTTCTTCTATTACGATTATTTATCGTAAAGAAAAGACGTGTTATCGGGTTGGTGGTATAGCTGTTATTCGTTCAAGTCAACGAAACAAACAAGTCAACGAAAACGAAAAACGTCACGAACGTTGTCGTGACGTTGATTTCGTATAAAGTATGGAGCATAGCGGGATCGAACCGCTGACCTCTACGCTGCCAGCGTAGCGCTCTCCCAGCTGAGCTAATGCCCCGAATTGAGGTACAATAATTATTTTATCGGATTTTGGTGAAAAGTCAATATTAAATATGAGATTTTTGCAAAAATGATAAAAAAACCGTTTGAGGGCAGTCAAACGGATCAGACTATAGACTTGATGAATCGAGTGACCTACAGTTTTTTGTTTATACGATTGAGACCTGCCACAAAATGTAATCATTACACCAATAAAATCGAAAGAAGGAGGGATGGTTCTTTTCATTGGCCTTTTCAACATTAGAGAGGCAGCCAGCTATCATTAAAGGCAAAAAATCATTAATACTAAATAATAATTGAATTTGATCTTGTTAATCCATCCCTGGGTTTATTTTTCATCTGTTCAAAAATATCAAGGGCGTTTATGTGTTCCTGACTCCTTGTTCTTGCCCTTATTCCTCAAAAATCTTTTTTTTCAATACATACCAGACATTATTGACGCCTTGTCCATTTATATCACCTGCCTGTTTATCTTTCACATAGTAATAAAGTGGATGCCCTTTATATGTTGTTTGTTTTTGTCCGTCATCTCTTATGATTGTTTTAAAGTCTTTTTTGTCGAATCCTTTATTCGAGATGATGTTATCGGCAAGGAATGGCGGCCAAATTTCAAGACATTGGCCTTTGCAATTACTGACATTAGAATCATCTTTTGTGAAGTGATAAAGTGTCATTCCGTTTTGATCTGCCACATACTTTCCTACTTCGTCAGATTCTAGTGTTTTAAGCTTATATTTTTTTGGCTTATCCTGAATTATATCCGTGATGGCGTATGTTTTAGCATCAACAAGTGCAATGGAGAGATCCCGATTCAATACATAAGCCTGATCTCCGTCATGGCTAAAGACAATTGCTTGCCTTGGTTCTTTGAAACCCCCAATTGTTTTAACTACGCGGTGATCAGCGACATTGATCACGTCAATCGTATTATCAGCTTTGTTGCTTGCGAAGAGGAGTTTATCATCAGGCGATAGAGCCGCGCCATATGGCTCACGTCCCACTTTTATTTCAACCTTTATATTACCGTCTAGCGTATCAACTGCGGAAATGCTGTTGCGTCCGCTGTTTGCGGCATATAATGTTCCTCCATCAGCGGTAATCGAGATTCCGCGAATACTGGAAAACCCTAATATTTCACGAATGATTTTTTTTGTGGTGGCATCAACGATGGACACTTTATCTCCTTGAAAGTTCGTGACAAAGATATATTTTCCGTCTGAAGAGACTTTAATGCCTTGCCTTGGTTGGGCGAAACCTGTAATGACGTCAATGGGTTTTCGTTTTACCAAATCGACGACCGTGACGGAATTGTGTGCTTGATTGTTCACATACATTGTCTTTCCATCCGGACTGACAGCAGTCCCGAATGCACCTGGACCAACGACAACTTCATCTTTCAAGGTGAAATTTTTAATGCTGTAAAATCGAAGTGTACCGAGCGTACTATCTGAGACGACAAACTCTGAACCGCCATCAATAAATACGATGTTTCTCGGTGATCCGAAGCCGTCAATCTTTTTGCGCAACTTGCCTTTGGCGAGATCATAGACCAGGATGGAGTGTTCACGGCTATCTGAGACAATCGCTATTTGCTCATCAGGACTTACGGCAAGGGAATTGTTGGTGATGTGGGTGTCGAAGCCTGTCCCTAATACCGGGCTTTCACCTTTAGTAGAAGAAGCACCAATTACATTCGGTATAAAAACCACAAATAGTAAGGGGATAATCCATATACTTATTAACTTCATTTTTTTAAACATTACTCACCTCGGAAAATTATTTCTTGATAATTGTTTAATTCCTGTCAATATCTTGCTGGTTGTCCTGCCCGCCTTCCTTTGGAATGTTTAATCAAGCCGGAGTTCGTCCTTTCACTATATATAAACGTATAGAGAAGGATATCGGTTTGAATATTTTGCGAAAAAATATATGTATGTAGTGGATCCGTAAAATAAATAATGGATCAGGCCACAGTGAAGTCACGTAACACTAGACTTTCTCACTGACCTGTCCATATATGCATGGTGTTGGATTTTGATGCTAGAGATAAAGCCTGAGGATTGCGGAAGTTTCGATTGGTTTATGCAGGCAAGACTTAGCCAATAATCTTAGAGGATGCTCAATTGGACTTTGCCAAGGTTAAAAAGTGGTCTAACATAGTTGACTCGTAGAGGTTCGATCTCTTAATATTGTGGGAAATTAAAAGGGGTTCGGAATGTTTAATTCCGAACCCCTTTTATCTAGTGAACTGTTTGAAGGTAGTCAAATGGTTTTTTTATCATGTATTTTCGATCTCTACCCTTTTAATCTCCTTGAGATTGGAGACGGTGTAATACACTTCCGATGTTCTGACTTTTTGATCGACCAGAACTTTAAGTGTCAAAAGGTGGTTGTCATTTGCCACATCTTTGATTCTAAGGTTTTTGATGAATATTTTTTCGTCTTTGATTTTTTTCAGTACGATGGCAATGTCATCTTTATTTTGTACGACCAGCTGCAGAAAGATTTCTTTTTGCCGTAACTTCATCGGTCCGAGCCAGGTGACGATTGCGGGCACCAATTCGACACTTATGATCAATAGGATGACGCCGGCTATTGCTTCGAGAAAAAAACCTGCTCCAACGGCGATTCCGATTCCTGCCGCTCCCCAGATGATGGCGGCTGTCGTTAATCCGGATATGCTGTTGTTGTCCCTCCGGAGGATGACGCCTGCACCGATAAAGCCGACGCCGGAAACGATCTGAGCCGCTAGACGCAAGGGGTCCATTGTGATATTTACGTCGTTGCTCCCCGGGAACTTATAAGCGGATTCCATGGAAACGATCGTTAATAAACAGCTGACGATTGAAATGACCAGACTTGTTTTTAATCCAACGGGTTTTCGTTTCATTTCTCGCTCTAGTCCGATAATTAGTCCAAGGAGAGCTGAAATCCCCAATTTGATAAGGATTTGCAGTTCTGATTGAGGGTCGAATGTCCATTCCATTTTGTTTCACCACTTCCGAATTATTATCGAATAATAAGATCGTCTGTTGCCATATACCCGTTTTCTAAAAAAAACTACCCTAATAATTTTAACATAGTAGAATAGAGTTCAATGAAACGTAATTCCGTTGAAAGGAGGAATTTAAGTCAAATGCCAAAATTGAATCCTTATGTAGCGTTAGCGATTGGAGTGGCATCCGTATCGTTTTCGGCCATCCTTGTTAAATTGGCGACCGCTCCATCGGGTGTTATCGCCTTTTACCGTTTATTATTTACTGTCCTTCTTATGTTGCCGGTGTTCTTGGTGAAATACCGTCATGAACTTAAATTCATTAAAAAAAAGGATTGGCTGTATTCGATTGCGGCAGGAGTGTTTTTGGCTTTCCATTTTATTTTATGGTTTGAATCGCTTAATTACACATCGGTCGCGAGTTCAACTGTGCTTGTCACCCTCCAGCCTTTATTCGCTTTTGCCGGAGCCTACCTGTTTTTTAAAGAAAGGTTTTCAATGAAGGCGATATTGAGCGGCGTCATTGCGATAGCAGGCAGCCTTGTCATTAGCTGGGGTGATTTGAGAATCAGCGGTATGGCGCTTTGGGGAGATATTCTTTCGCTTATCGCATGTGCGCTGGTAACCGGATATTTACTGTTTGGTCAAAATGTTCGAAAACGCATCTCCTCTATAACATATACTTTTGTCGTGTATGCAATCAGCACTATCGCATTGTTCTTCTATGTGATCTTCAAAGGAGAGGCATTGGCGCCTTATCCTGCTTCCGATTGGATCAATTTCGTTTTGCTTGCCATTTTCCCGACTTTATTAGGGCATTCTTTATTCAATTGGTCGCTAAAGTGGTTAAGCACTTCGACGCTTTCGATGGGAATTTTACTTGAACCGGTGGGAGCGACAATTCTGGCTTACTTCATATTAGATGAACCGATACTCTGGACGCAGGTCCTTGGAGGTACCATCATATTGGGTGGTTTGATGATGTTCTTAAAGGATGAAAAGAAAAGCAAGGTAAATAAAGAAGCCCAAGTTTCCGTATAAAAGCAGTAAGTCTCCCGACTTACTGCTTTTATTTAATAGGGGTGAAACAAATAGGTGATCCGTGTGAAAATCAAAGCAAAAGTAAAGCTGAATAAAAACGTCGTACCATTTACCTTGCCTTTTTCTCTGCTGAACTTGATGGCTTCATAAAAAGCGGTGCTGAATAAGTAAAGGGCCATACAGTAAGAAATGAGTAATCCGATTAATGCGAGATTCATTGCTTCACCTCATGGAAAAAAGATATCTATATATGTCTATTTGTGTTTCAGTGGAAATATGCTTCGTTTATTGATAATACATGAGCTTGGCCCGGAAACAGGGAAAGGGTGTGATGGTGATGTAAAGAATATATAGAAGAGAATAGGTTGAAATGTTTTTTTTTGAAAAAGTTTTAAAAAACGTATTGCAAACATTTTTAGTACATGGTATATTATTTCTTGTCGCTAAGACAGCAACTTAAACAACTAACAAGTTGGAAAAAACATTTTAAAAAAAGTTGTTGACGAAACGTGACAGAATGTGTTACATTATAGAGGTCGCTTCTGAGAGAAACGACAACAAATTGCTCTTTGAAAACTGAACAAAACAAAGCGCCAACGTTAAATTTTAAGTGAGCACACACTATCAAAAAAGCAAATGAGCAAGTCAAACATTTCTTCGGAGAGTTTGATCCTGGCTCAGGACGAACGCTGGCGGCGTGCCTAATACATGCAAGTCGAGCGAATCGACGGGAGCTTGCTCCCTGAG